>NZ_CP012109.1:8840000-9165216 GCF_000280925.3 Myxococcus hansupus | reverse complement strand
AGGAGCGCCCCTCGAGCGCCTCGATGGCCTCGCGAATCTCCGCGGGGACAGGGATTTTCTCGTGGGTGGCGTAGCGGAGGGTGACGATGACGGCGCTTCCCCGCGTGTAGAGGACGCCGTCGTCCTCCCCAGCCACCGCGTGCTCCAGGGTGATGGACGACGTGCCGATGCGCGTGGCGCGGCAGCCCGCAACCAGGCGCGTGGGAAACAGGACGGGACGCAAATAGTCCGCGTTCGTCGCGGCCAGGATGGGGCCAATCCCGCCCCCGGTCATCCGGTCATTCCCCGCAGCGGAGGGCCCCGTCAGGCCGATGCGCGCGAAGTAGGTGATGCGAGCGGTCTCGAACCACGTGAAGGTGCGCGTGTTGTTGGCGTGGCCGAAGGCGTCCATCTCCCCCCAGTGGAGGGGGAAGGCGACAACCACCGGGAAATCCTTGAGCGGCGAATCCGGCATGCCCCCAGGGTGCCCCACCCGAGCGCCCCTGGGAACCGCGAACCGCGCCTGCCTGCTCTCCAGTCGGGGGGTGTGAACGTGGTAATCCAGGACTGCCATGCGTTCACGATTCAGCGCCTCCCTGCCCGCGGCCACCGGGCTCGCCGTCCTCTCCTGCTCTCGCCTGGAACAGCCTCGCCATGGCCGCTGAGCGCGAACAGCCGGCACCGGAGCGCGAACCCGAACGCGAAGTCACGCGCCCCTACGCGGTCTCGTCACGAGAAGGCCCGCCGCTCTCCGACCAGCGACTCGCCGCGCGGGTAGCGAAGCGGGCGGACATGGTGCGCTGGCTGCACCCCGCTCAATTGCTGCGCACGGGCCTGGACGCGGTGGTGGCGGCGGTGTTCGGCGCGCGCGCGGACCAGCGGCTCATCGAAGCGGTGGTGCGTCCCCAGGTCCCCTACTTCGACTACTCGCAGGAGCCCATGCCGGAGGGCGGCTTCTGGCTGGACTACGTGTCGGACACTGGCGACGGCTGGAACTCCACCTACGCGGTGGCGCGGCTGCTGGCCCTGCCCGAACTCGCGTTGTCCGTGCGCGGCGAGCCCCAGGCGGAGCCCCACGACACGCGGCGCGGCCGGCTGCTCATCTTCGGCGGCGACGGCGTGTACCCCGGCGCCAGCCGCGAAATCTACGACGAGCGGCTCGTCCAGCCCTACGAAGCGGCCATGCGCCGCTCGCACGCGCCCAGCCCGGACCTGTTCGTGATTCCGGGCAACCATGACTGGTACGACGGGCTCGGCGCCTTCCTGAGACTGTTCTGCGCGAGCCGGTGGATTGCCGGGCGCCGCACGCGGCAGAGCCGCAGCTACTTCGCCCTGAAGCTGCCGCAGCGCTGGTGGCTCATCGGCACGGACGTGCAGCTCAACAGCGACATCGACGTGCCGCAGGTGGAGTACTTCCGCGAGGTGGCCAGCCACATGGGCCCCGAGGACCGCATCATCCTCTGCAACGCGGAGCCCGCCTGGATTCTCGCGGCCACCGAGCGGCGCAAGGGCAGCTACCTGGAGAACAACCTGGAGTACCTCCAGGAGAAGGTGTTCGGCCGCCGCATCAACGTCTTCCTCGCGGGCGACCTGCACCACTACCGGCGGCACGAGGACGCCGGGGGTCGGCAGAAAATCACCGCGGGCGGTGGTGGCGCGTTCCTCCATCCCACGCACGCGCCCTCCGCCCATGTCCTGCGGGACGGCTACACGCTCCAGAAGAGCTTCCCGGATGAATGGACGTCGCGGCGGCTCGCGCGGCAGAACCTCCTGCTCATCCGCCACAGTCCGCTCTTCGGTTTGATGACGGGCGCGCTGTACCTGCTGCTCGCGCTGGCCGCCTTCGCGGAGGTGGGCTCCTTCGGGATATCGCAGCTCCCACAGGTCATCCTCGCGGTGGCCAACAGCATGGTGGCCCGGCCCTGGACGCTGGTGCTGGGCCTGGGCACCATCGGGGGGCTCATCGGGATGGCGGACTCGGCCTTCGGCAAATGGAGAACCCTGGCGGGAACACTCCATGGGCTCGCGCACATCGCGGCCGCCTTCTTCGTGGCCTGGGGGGCGACCTACCTCACGGTGAGCGGACTGGGCGTCTGTCCGGAGCTCGCGTCGGACGGCATCCACTGTGAAGCCGGCTGGTGGCACCTGGCGGGCAAGTTCCTCCTGTCCTCCAGCTTCACCTTCCTGGGCGGCTTCCTCGTGGGCCCCTTCGTCATGGGCCTGTACCTGTGGCTCAGCGTGAATCGCTTCGGGGCCCACTCCAACGAGGCCTTCATCTCGCTGGCCTCACCGGACTGGAAGAACTTCCTGCGGCTGCGCATTGGCGAGGATGGCCGGCTCACCGTCTTCCCGGTGGGCGTCGAGCGCGTGCCCCGCAAGTGGAAGGAGACGCACGCCGGGCCCTACGCGCCCGCCTTCGACCCGGACGACGCGAAGGCCACCGAGCCCCAGCTCATCGAGCCGCCCATCCGCCTCTGACGCACGAGCCGTTCGGGCGGGGCCGTGTCACCACCGGACACCCGCCGTCCCAGAAGCGCACAACCGTCACCGCGCGAGTCCACGCCGCCCACTGGGACTCCGCGCGGTTGAACCCGCCCTCCGCGTTGGCACGCGAATGGCTCTGGGTGGAATCCATGGCCTCCTTCCTCAAGGACCTCCGCTACGGGGCGCGCTCGCTGCGTCGCAGCCCCGGCTTCACGCTCGCCACCGTGCTGGCCCTGGCGCTGGGCATTGGCGCCAACACCACCCTGTTCAGCGTGGTGAGCGCGCTGCTGCTGCGCCCCCTGCCCCTGCCCCAGGCCGAGCAGGTGGTCGCGGTGTGGGGCCAGGACGCCGAGCACGGCACCGCCGACATGCGGCTGGCGCGGATGGACGTGGACGCCCTCCGGCAGAAGATGACCTCCCTCACCGGGCTGGCCGCCTACACCACCCTGGCCCCCACCCTCACCGGCCCCGACATGGAGCCCGAGCGCGTGGAAGCCGCCGCGGTGGGCGAGGACTTCTTCACGGTCATGGGCGTGCCCCCGTTGCTGGGCCGAGGGCTCTCCGCCGAGGAGCAGGTGCCTGACGGCCCTCGCGCGGTGGTGCTGTCACACGGCCTGTGGGCGCGCCGCTTCGGTGGCGACCCGGGTGTGCTGGAGCGCACGCTGGAGATGGACGGCCTGCCGTACCAGGTGGTGGGCGTGATGCCGCAGGGCTTCGACTTCCCCCGCGAGGGCACGCCGGACACACTGGCCCTGTGGGCGCCCCTGTATGCCAAGGACTCCGTCCGGCAGAACTGGGACAACCGTGGCGCCCACATGCTCAAGGCCCTGGGGCGCCTGGCGCCGGGCGTCAGCATCGCGCGGGCCCAGGACGAACTGGGTCGCCTCATCGACGCGGTGGCGCGGGAGCACGGCGACACCAGCGGCCGGGCCGGCGTGGGTGTGGACTCGTTGCAACTGCGGATGTCCGCCGACACACGGCGCCCCGCGCTGATGCTGCTGGGCGCGGTGGGCCTGTTGCTGCTCATCGCCTGCGTCAACGTGGCGCAGCTCCTCCTCGCACGGGCCTTGGCTCGGCAGCAGGAGTTCGCCATCCGCACGGCGCTGGGCGCGGGACGCGGGGCGCTGGTGCGGCAACTCCTCGCGGAGGGCTCGCTGCTGGCGTTGGCGGGGGGCGCCCTGGGACTCCTGCTCGGCGTGTGGGGCGTGGGCGGGCTCAACGCGCTGCTGCCCGAGGACGTGCTGCGCGTGCAGGTGGTGGAGGTGGATGGACGGGCGCTGGCGTACACGGCGGGGCTGTCCATCGCGGTGGCCCTGCTGTGCGGACTCGCGCCGCTGGGCACCGCCGCGAACGTCAACCTGGGCGGCCTGATTCAGAGCACGCGCGGAACCAGCGCCAGCCGAGGCGCGCTGCGCTGGCGCTCCGTGCTGGTGTCCACGCAGGTGGCGCTCGCGCTGATTCTGTTGGCGGGCGCGGGGTTGCTGGTGCGCAGCTCGCAGCGGCTGGCGGAGGTGGACCCGGGCTATCGGCCCGAAGGCGTCTCGATGATGCCCGTCGCGCTGCCCAACGCGCGCTACCCGATGGAAGAGGCGACGCGATTCCAGACCCGGCTGCTGGAGCGCGTGCGCGCGCTCCCCGGTGTCGACGCCGCGAGCTGGATGATACCGGGCGTGGTGTCCGGCAGCGCCGTCTCCATCTCCCTGGACCTTCCGGGCAAGCCCTTCCCGCCAGGGAAGCAGCCCGACACGAGCTACCGCGCGGTGAGCGACGGCATCTTCAGCACCCTGGGAATCCCGCTGCGCCAGGGACGTGACTTCACGCCGGACGACAGTGCGGAGGCGCCCGCGGTGGTGGTGGTGAACGAGACCTTCGCTCGGCGCTACTTCCCGGGCGAGGACGCCATCGGAAAGAGCATCGCCATCGGTTACGGCGAGATGGCGCCGCGGACCATCGTGGGTGTGGTGGGGGACATGCGATCCTACTCGCTGGACGAGGCCGCGAAGCCGGAGGTGTATGCCCCGCTCCCGCAGACGCCCTGGCGGCAGGCCACGCTGGTGGTGCGCAGCCGGCTGCCGCCGTCCCAGGTGGCCGCCGCGGTGAAGCCCGAGCTGCGGCAGCTCGACTCCCAATTGACGATTCCGACGCCCATCACCCTGGCGCGGAGCCTTGAACAATCCGTGGCGGGCCGCAGCTTCCAACGGGTGTTGCTGCTCACCTTCGCGGTGACGGCGCTCGCCCTGGCGTCACTGGGCCTCTACGGCCTGATGGCCTACAGCGTCACGCAGCGGCGGCGCGAGCTGGGCATCCGGCTGGCCCTGGGCGCCATGCCGGGCGACGTGGTGCGACTGGTGATGCACCAGGCACTGCGCCTGTGCGCGACGGGGCTCGCGGTGGGCCTGGTCCTCGCATTCGTGTTGTCGCGGCTGCTCGAAGGGCTGCTCTACGGCGTGAGTGCCAGCGACCCGCTGACCTTCGGCGCCGTGGCCCTGCTCCTGCTGGGCGTCATGACCCTGGCGAGCTGGCTGCCCGCTCGCCGCGCGTCCCGCGTGTCCCCCGGCGTGGCGATGTCGCCTGAGTAAGGCAGCGCTGCCACGTGAGCGATGCCGCACGACAACACGGGCTGAAGCGGTGATGCGCCGCTTCAGCCCGTATTTCGTCATCCACTCAGGAGGAGGACGACGCACCCAGGATTAGTGGCTGGGCACGTAACCGCTGATGAGTTCCCATCCAGGATTCCAGAGGTGCTGAGACGAGGGGCTGAAAACAAAGGATGTCGCCCCCTCGCGGCCATAACGAATCTCGGATCCGCCAAACCCCGGAAAGTAGATGAAGAGGTCTGTCCGACCATCCCCGTTGAAGTCAGCAGGAACGAACTTCAGATTCGCACTCCACGCCTCCTGGCTCGAAGAACTGAACTGCAGCGGCCCTGTTCCGGCCGCACCGAAGCGGGTCTCCACGGCTCCCGTGGGCGTGTAGTAGACGAAGATGTCCGTGTAGCCATCTCCATTGAAGTCTCCAGGCACCAGGGTCAGATTGAGAACCCAGGTGTGCTGAGACGAGGGACTGGTGAGCAACGCCCCTGAGCCGCTGGCGCCGTAACGAATCTCCACCGCGCCCGTCGTGGTGTTGTATCGGAAGAGGTCGGTACGGCCATCTCCGTTGTAGTCACCCGCCACCAGATTCAGATTCAAGCTCCAGGTCTGCTGCGAGCTGGCGCTGGAGGACAGAGCGCCCATGCTGGAATTGCCGTAGCGAATCTCCACCGCGCCTGTCGTGGTGTTGTATCGGAAGAGGTCAGTATAGCCATCGCCGTTGAAGTCGCCGGGAATCAGCTTCAGGCCCGCAGCCCACACCTGCTGCGATGACGAGCTGAAGAGCAACTGCGTCATGACGGGTGAGCCATAACGAATCTCCACGTTACCCGTGGCCGGGTAGTAGATGAAGATGTCCGTGTAACCATCCCCGTTGAAGTCGCCAGGAATCAGTTCCAGCCCTGGGCTAAACGACACCTGGGAAGAAGGACTGACGACGAACGCTCCCATCGCGGCCGAGCCATAGCGAATCTCGACTGCGCCAGTGGTAGGCGAATACCGGAACAGGTCCTGGTACCCATCTCCGTTGAAGTCGCCGGGGATCAGCTTCAGATTAGAACTCCAGGTCTGCTGCGTGGCGGCCTCGAAGTGCAAACCATTCATCAAGGGGTGACCGTAGCGAGTCTCCACTGCGCCCGTTGTGGGGTTGTACAGGAAGAGGTCGTCTTGCCCGTCGCGGTTGAAGTCCGCTCCCACGTCCTTGGGCAATCCGTAGATTGCCCGGGCGCCGGCGCGATCCAGGTCAGACAGTTTTCGTCGGTAGTCGAGACCACCGCACAAAGTGAAACTCATCACCGACTGCTGGTCATACTCAGTCACCTCCAGCCAGTCCGTTCCTGAACAGGAAGGATTCGTGCTTGGAATCCGAATGTGCTCATGGCGGAAGCCGAGGATGTGCCCCACCTCATGAGAGAGTACATTGTTAACGACTGCGTAACGCTCATCTGTCTCCAGATCATAGCTATTGATGATGAGGCTTCGAGCCGAACGCTGCACGCCCGGGAAAAATGCCTGGGCAATGATCGACGAAATGTAACTCGGAGGAAGCCCAGGGGATGGCTCGTTCCTCGGCGCGCATCCCACCAGCTTGGGGTCGACGTTACACACTTCGCTGGGCTCATAGGCCTCGCGCACATCGAAAAGGACGTTCTCCTGCGCCGGATTACAATTACCATCGTACTGCGACAGATGAACGAACTTCACATCGGCTGCGGATTCCCACTCGCGCATCGCCGCACCCAGGTCACGCACAACAGCGTCGTAACGAGCAGCCAGCGAGACTGAGTCCACGCAGTAGGTCAAGTGACGCTTCTGCGTCGCACTCCAAACCTTCATTTCCCCGTCGACAGCATTGACGATCAACGGATTGCGCGAAACCCCGTTCTCACTGCGCCTGACGCGCGCATCGTAATAGCTTCGGAGTTCCTCCAGGCTCGTGAAGACCTCGTCACCATTCGCGATATACAGCCCGGTTGACGGCTGAAAATAAGCCGACGCCAGGAACTCCTCCCACGTAGGGGACCTCACGTCCTTGCCCGCCTCACTCGGGGACACCTCCTGTGGCGCCTCACCGCAGCCCACGGAACCCGTCACCAGTGCCGCCAGACACGTCCAAGCACCTACTATTCTTTTCACAGACCACTCCGCTCTCGCAGCAGCGAGCCACCTAAAACCAGGAACAAAGGACTAAACAACAAATCAAACACCCGCCGCCCCAAATCGACCAGTCGCCGGGCAGAAATGTGTCTAACAAAGGGGACTGACATCACCCAATGCACGAATTCTCGACCTACAAACTCGTTGCGCCACGCAAAGACCGATAAATCCCACACCGAAAACAAACATGTATCAGCACTATTCACCCACAGACGCTGGAGCCCTTGGGCGGCATTGCATGCGCAGTCGGCACGTACATCCGGACGGGTCAGCGCCCCCCCCACATCCTGGGCCCATTTCCCCTCGGTCCGGAGTAGACAGGGCACATGAGCGCCCCTGTCTTCATCTATCTGACGCCTCCCGACGGGCTCGTACCCCTGCTGGCGCCGGCGCGGCTCGCGGCCTTCCGGGAGTGGTTCTGGCGGGAGAACACGGAACACCTGAGCGGAGAGGCGCTCCGCGAAGCGGAGTCGGACGAGGAGCTGAAGGCCATCCTCGACTTCGTGGACCACCTGCTCGAACACGGCGCCGAGGCCCTGCGAAAGCCCGCCGCCCGGCACGCGGAAGCGATGCTGGACCTGCTCGACGAGCTGTCCGACTTCTTCACCCGTGAGGAGCCGGATGCGCTCGAAGGCCTGGCGCTGGCCACGGACCGCAAACCCACGGACGCGGACGTCCGCGCCTCGTACGTCGTCGTCGCGGAGGGCTGCCCCACGCGAACCTTCGACCTGTGGCGGCACCTCGTCTGGGGCCGAGCACCAGACCGGGCGGTGGCCGAGGGCATCGGCCTGCGACGCAACTACCCGTCCCTGGGCTACTGGACGGCCGCGGAGGTGAAGCAGGTGCGCGACGACCTGCGTGAGCACCTGAGTGGCACCCCGGACTACAAGCCCGTGCGCACTGGCGCCCGCTTCAAGGTCGCGCTCCGCCGCATGCTGTCACTGTCCAGCCGGGGGCAGTCCGCCCCCGCGCTCGACGCCATCAGCCACGCGGTGGACCGGGCGGCACGCGAGGGCGCCGGCCTCCTCTTCGCGCGCTGACGCGAAACTCACACGAGGCCGCGAGCCAGCGCCCCCAACGTGGACATGGCCGCCTCGATGCGGGGCGTCCACGGGTGGCCACAGCTCAGCCGGAAGCAGTGGCGGTACGTGTCCATCCGCGCGGAGAAGATGGGCCCCGGCGCGATGCTGATGCCCGCCTCCAGGGCCTTCGCGTGCAACACCAGGGAGTCCACCTGCTGCGGCATCTCCACCCACAGCAGCACCCCTCCCGTGGGCCTCGTCACGCGGGTGCCCGCGGGGAAGAACTCCGCCACGGCGCTGGCCATGCGCTCCACTTGCGCCGCGAGCCGGCGACGCAACGCGCGCAGATGCCGGTCATACCCTCCGCTCTGGAGGAAGCGCGCAATCGCATACTGAGGCAACGTGGCCGTGGCCACCGAGTTCGAGAACTTGAGCAACTCCACCCGCTCCCGGAACCGCCCCGGCGCCACGTACCCCACGCGGAACCCCGGCGCGAGCGTCTTGGAGAACGAGCCACACAGCATCACGTTGCCACGCGTGTCGAAAGCCTTGCAGGTCCGGGGACGCTCCGGCCCGAAGTGCAGGTCGCCATAGATGTCGTCCTCGATGAGCGGCACGTCATGCGCCGCCAGCAGATTGACCAGCCGTTGGCGCCGCACATCGGGCATGCAGCTTCCCACCGGGTTGCTGAAGCTGGGCACCATTAGCACCGCGGCGATGCGGCGCCGGGTCAGCGCTGCTTCCAGCGCCTCCATCTGCATGCCATTGCGCGGGCAGCAGGGAATCTCCAGGGCGCGCAGGCCCAGCGCCTCGATGGCCTGGAGCGTGCCGTAATACGCGGGCGACTCGATGGCGATGGTGTCCCCCGGCCGCGCCACCGCGAGCAGGCACAGATGGATGGCTTCGGACGTTCCGCAGGTGGTGATGAAGTCCTCGGGCGACAGGGCACAGCCCCAGTCCAGCGAGCGCCGCGCGAGCTGCTGGCGCAGCTCCAGACAGCCGGGCAGCACGTCGTAGAGGATGCTCCGGTCCCGTGTGTCCCGGGTGAGCGCGCTCAGCTCGCGGTACAGCCGGCGCGTGGGCAGCAACTCCGGTGAAGGCGAAGCGGCGCCAAACGGGACGATGCGGGCATCGCCCATGGACTTGTAGACGCTCGCCACCAGGGCGCTGACGCTGACCGCCGTGGCGCTGGATGCGGGCCGAGACACCTGGGGCTCCGCGAGCTGCGGCCGCTCGCGGCGCCGCACGTAGTGCCCGGACTGGGGCCGCGTTTCGATGAGGCCCAGGGACTCCAGGTGCACATACGCCTGGAGCACGGTGGAGATGCTCACCCGCTCACGCAGGCTGAGCTGCCGCACCGAAGGCAGCTTGTCCCCAGCTTGAAGTGTGCCCGCCGCGATGGCCTCTTCGAGCCGCTCGGCGACCTGCTCGTACAGCTTCACTTTGTGCGCCACCGCGCCCATGGCTCCTCCCAGGGTGTGCCGCGTCCACGGGCCGCATCGGAGTCGAGAACGGCCCTGTTGCCCAGATACAGCTCTCACGTGCGACGACCGGTACAGTTCGTTGGAGCAGAACTGTACCGGTCACAATCTCATCGGGCTGAATCTGTTCCGCAACCGCCGCCGGGCGCATGTTGGGGCCAAGGAGGACGCGGCGATGTGGAACGGATTGAGGACGGTGGCGAACCGGCTGCGCTTCGGAGCAGCGCCGGCTCGGAGGACAGGCCGGGTAAGACTCCCCCAGGGCGGCCTGTGGAGCGTGCGCACACCTGGCGGCGAGCCACTGGAGCTCCTCTGCGGAGACGGGCTGCTGTGGCTCACACGCGAGGGGGACACGAAGGACCATGTGCTGCGCCCGGGCGACACGTGCAGCCTGGACCACCCTGGACACGTGGTGGTGCAGGCCTTGAGGCCCTCGACGTTCTGCCTGGCACAGCGGCTCCAGGTCCTGCGCCCCAGACAGCCTTCTCCACAAGCGACGGGCGTGGCCGTTCCTGAATGAGGGATGACTGGCGCGCCGCGCCGGCACAGGCATGCCAAGGCAACGAGCGGCTCAACGCGATTCACTTTGGGTATGGTTCACGCCATGCCCAGCCTTCGCGCCTACCGGCGCTTCGCCATGTCTGTCGTATTCGCTTCGTCGGTCCTCACCGTGCAGGCCGCAGAGGTCTCCCCCGCAAACAAGGTGGAAACCACACCGGGCCTCTCGCCCGAATCCATCCGGAAGGCCTTCGACAGCCAGCGCCAGACGCTGGCCCCCTGTCAGCGCGTTGTCGGCCACCGCAATTCCGCGGAAGGGCCTGACCACCGCCTCGAATTCTTTGTCTGGAACCCCGCGCCCGACACCGATGACCGCATTCGCGTGCGGTTCACCCTGACGCCCGAGGGGAAGATTGAAAAGACTTCCCGAAAACCAGATGCCCTCGATGTGCACTCCCTCTATCTACAAGACCACTGCGTCAAGACCGCGATGGAGCGGTGGACCTTCCCGACCTTCCCAGGGAACGTCGAGGAGCGCGTGCACGTGGAGCTCTGGGCACGGTTCAAGACCACGGAAGCCGAGCGCGCGGCGGAACTGGCGCGCTCGCGCGAGGACTTCAACGCGTTTTGCAAGGCGGCATCCGCCCTTGGGAGTGACAAGGCATTGCCGCCCCGGAAGCAATGGAACGAGGCCCACAAGCGATACCTCGCCGAACGCGGCCCCCGGATGAGTCCCAACGTGCGGGGCGTCGTTGAAGCGGTGTCCAACGTCAACATCCCCGACGCCATCGAGATACTCGAAACCGCGATGGACGAGACCACGGCCTCCCGCATCGACTGCCCGCGATTCACGGCGTGGAAGAAGCTGCCCCCCAACTGACGCGACAGCTTCTCCGCACACTCACGACAACCCCGCCACCTACCCGCTGCAGCTCTGCTGGCCCGTCAGGGGCCTGTTCGTCGTCGTGGCGCAGGCGCAGATGCCCCCCCGGCACTGGAACGAGGCGCTCTCCTCACACAGGTCATTCACCCGCTTCCAACGGAGGAGGGGCGCCCGGGAACTGCCCTCTTCCTGGGTGAAGAGCTCGTCGCCCCGAACCGCGAAGGCATGAGTCTCCGTGACGACGTGGTCCAGCGGCCCCTCGCTGTAGTCGTCGCACGCCGAGGCCCGGGTCAGCTCCAGCTTGCCGTTGCTCACCTTCCAGGCGCCCAGGTAGTTGTTCCAGCTTCCTCCCAACAGGATGACGGAGGTGCCGCGGAGGACCATCGCCGCGTCGTACCCGCTGCCCTGCTCGACCCGGTAGGTGCCCTCCCGCAGGGTGCCTCCCGTCAGCGGCGGCGCATTCGTCACCGGGGTGGAATCCGCGCTCCACGTCGTGCACCAGCCCACCGCGGAGCACTGGAGCGCGTTGCCGTTGTCGCCGCCTCCGCCGCCGTCACCGTCCTTGTCGTCTTCCTGGGTGTCACCACACGCCACAGCGAGGAGTGAGAGCGACAGCACCAGCGCACGCGTCAGGTTCTTCATCGGAACTTCCCGGGAAAAGGTTCATGGGGAATCAGCCCCACGACCAAGAGACATCCCGGGAACCGGTGTTGCGTCGAAATCAGCAACTCCGCGCGGACAGCGGTCTTTTTCAGCGCGGGCCTCGACGACTTCGCCGGGGTAGGCCTTGCGCCAGGGCGCCCATTCCAACCAGGCCCGTCGCGCCTCCTGACATGCCTCCCCTGGAGTTCCGGAGAGGCGCAAGGCCTGGGCGAGCCGCCGCCGCGCCAGGGGAACCCGCGCGGACGTCACCCCTTCGCTCGCCAGCGCCGTCAACGCCGCCCGCAGGGGCGCCACGGCCTCCGCGGGCGCACGCCTCGCCAGGTGGATGTCCCCCAGCAGCACCAGCGCCTTGATGCGCTCCGGCGCCACCGGGCCCCAGTCCTGCTCCAGCCTCGCGAGCGCCCGCTCCGCGAGGCCCCGCGCCTCCTCGACACGCCCCAGGAACAGCAGGGCATCCGCGAACCAGCGCAGCCCCTCCCCTTCCATCTCTCCGCGCGCCAGCAGTGCCTCCTGGAGCGCGACGCCGCGCGCGTGGAAGCTCCGGGCGTCCCTGCCGCGCCCCAGCAGCCGAAGCAGCCGCCCCACCTCGTGCAGGTCCAGCGCGACCTCCGGATGCGTGGCGCCATACACGCGCTCCCGGTGGGCCAGGCTGCGCCGAGCCTGCTCCAGCTCGGCCTCGCGCTCACCCAGCTCGCCCAGCACCCCGGTCCGGTTGGACGTCATGCCCATGAGCAGCGCGCCCGCCCCTTCCGGAGGGACGCTCTTGCGAGCCACCTCGAGGCTCTGCTCGGCCGCGCGCAACGCCTCCGGCCCCCGGCCCCACTCGAAGTAGATGAGGGCCAGGTTGGACAACGTGCGCGCCACCACCAGGTGCTCCTCACCCAGGCTGCGGCGCAGGCTGACGAGCCCCCGCTGCACCACCGCCTCCGCGCGCGCCAACTCCCCCGCGTGCGCCAGCGTGCCGCCCAGGTTCACCAGGGCCCTGCCGGTGTCCCGGTGGTCGGGGCCATGCAAGGCCTCGTGAAGCCGGAGCGCCTCCTCCTGCCAGCGCTTCGCCTCCAGGAGCCGGCCCTGATGACGGGCCAGCAAACCCAGACGTCCATTGAGCTCCGCGCGGGCGGCGGCATGGGGGAGGCCCTTCGCCGTGACACGATTCAGCGCTTCGAGCAGCAGCGGCTCGGCTTCGGAGAAGCGCCCCTCCTGTTCGAACAGCTCGGCGCGGACGTAGTTCAGCAACGCGTCGAACTCGGGGTCACGCAGCGGCTCCGCCACCGCCTGGGCCCGGTTCAGATGCGCCCAGGCCTCCTCCGTCCTTCCCAGGTCATGGCCACTCAGCCAGGCCTGGGCATAGAGCACCCGAGCCAGCACGGCATGATGACGCCCCGCCTCCGCCGCGAGGCTGGCCTGCACCAGCGAGGCGCGCGCGTCGTCGAAGGCATTGGCGTCTTCCTGGAGCGTCGCGCACAGCAGGTGGGCCTCCGCCTCCAGCGGGCGATAGCCCGTGAGCACGGCCCGCTCCCGCGCCGCCAACGCCACCTTCAGTGCCTCCGGGGTATGGCCCGCGAACAGCTCCGCGTTCGCCCGGGCCAGCTCCGCGCGGACCGCCGTCACCTCCGCCAGGACAGCCGGGTCTTCCGGAGGGGCCACCGCCTCCAGCAACGTCTTCACGTCCGAGCAACGCCGCAGGCTCGCCAACGAGCCGCCCAGCCCGAAGCCGCGCGCCACGGTGCGTGCATCCGCCCCCTGGAGCGCCGCCACCACGCGGGCCACCTCGTCCAGCCGCGCATCCAGACAGGCCATGCGCAAGCCCAGGACCTGCTCCGGCTGCTCGCCCCAGACGCGCGTGGCCTCACATGCCTCCTGGTGCGCGTTCGTCCAGTCCGACTTCCAGCGCTCCAGCGCCACCACCACCGCCGTGAAGGAGGCCTCCGCGTCCGGGGCATTCGTGGACAGGAAGGCCCTCCGGGTGGACGCCTGGGCCTCGGCGTCCCAGACCCCCGCGAAGTGCCGCTCACTGCCCTGGCACAACGCGCGCGACTCCTGTCTTGGAAGCAACGCGAACACGGCCAGGCCCGTCAGCGCCGCGCCCAGCACCACCAGGGCCGCGGTGCGCCGCCGGGCCCCCGAGTCCCAGGACAGCCGAGCGCGCAGTTCCTCCATGGAGGCGAACCGCTCCGAGGGGTCGGCGGAGAGCCCGCGCCGCACCACCGCCCGCAGCCACGCGGGAACACCGGGGCGCTCCGGCCGCACGGCCTTCCGCGCCATCTGCTCCAGTAACACCTCGCGCGTCTTCCCCTCGAAGGGACGCTGGCCGTTGAGGGCCTCGTAGAGCGCGACACAGAAGGAGAACTGGTCCGAACGGGCATCGCCGCGCTCGCCACGGAGCTGCTCGGGCGCGCCGTAGGCCAGCGTGCCCAGCAAGGCCCCCGTGACGGTGAGGGACGCCGGAGACACCGGGCTGGGCGACGCGGCGTTGGGTGACGAGGTCGCCTGCGCCAGGCCAAAGTCGGTGATGCGAACGAGCCCGCCCTTCGTCAGCAAGACGTTGTCCGGCTTGAAGTCCCGGTGGACGATGCCCAGCGCATGCGACGCGGCGAGCCCATCCGCCGCCTGACGGAAGCGCTCGAGGATGTCCCGGAGCGGGCGCGGCTGCTCCGACAACCAGCGCCGCAGCGTGCCGCCTTCCAGGAACTCCATCACCAGGAAGAGCTGTCCTTCGTACTCGCCCACGTCATGAAGGCTGGCGATGTGCGGGTGGGACAGCTTCGCCATCGTGCGCGCCTCGCGCTCCAGCCGCTGCCGGGCCAGGGCCAGCGTGTCCTCCTGGAAGCGCTCGGGTTTGAGCAGCTTCAGCGCCACCTTGCGGTCCAGCTCGGGGTCATACGCGGCATGGACCCGGCCCATGCCGCCCTCACCGAGCAGCCCCAGCACCACGTAGCGCCCCACCCGCGTGCCCGGGGCGAGCGGCCCCGCGCCCGAGAAGGAGGTCCGCGCCTCGTTCGGGCTCAGCGCGGCGAGCACGCTCCGGCACTCAGCGCAGCCGGCGACGTGGGCACGCACCTGCTGTTCCCGCTCGGAGGAGAGCTGTCCCTCCAGGTGGCGTGCGAGGTCGTTCTCGTCCGGGCAGCTCATTCCTTCGCCGCCAGGAGTCCGGAGAGGCTCACGTCGAGGCGGCCGTGAACGGCCCGCATCAGGCTGTCCAGCTCCTCTCGGGAGAGCGACAACCGCTCCGTCAGTCCCTGATGCGTGCGCGACTCCAGCAGCGCCTTCACCCCGGCCAGCCGCCGGGACACGGTGGACTTGTGCACGCCGTAGAGTTCCCCCAAGCGCGTCAACGACAGGTGCTCCACGAAGTGGAGGCGCAGCAACTCCCGGTCCTCGTCATCCAGCGAGGCCACCGCCTGGATGAAGGCGGCGCGCACGTGGGCGCGGGCCTCTTCACGGACCAGCCCCAGCTCCAGCCCACCTTGCGCCGGGTCCGCGGCCAGCATCTCCGCGTCCACCTGGGCTTCCTGCCCCTGCGCCTTGCGCATCCGCAGCGCGAGCCGCACCGCGGAGATGTTGACCCAATGCAGCAATGAGCCCACGCCCGCATAGCCGAGGAGCCGGGGCGGTGAGTCGGGCCGAGGCATCAACAGATTTCCCCGGAGCGCCTGAAGCACCTCATCCACGAACGCGGAGGAGGGATGAAACCGCGCGAGCGAGCCATGCAGCTTGCGCAAGACCTCCGCGTCGAAGAGGTCCGCCGCCCCCGGAGTCCCCTGCGCGCAGGCAAGCGCGAGGGCCAAATCCCTGGCGTGCAGACGCTCCAGCGCGACGACGGGGTCCTCGGCCTCGGAGAGCCGCGCGCCCAGATGCCGTGCGAACGCCATGGGTTCGGGCGCCGTGCCCTGAAGGGAGGCCGCCTCGCGCAGGGCCAGGGCGAGGGCCCGCGGAAACCCCGGCGCGGACCGCAAACGGCCCGCCGCGGCGGAGCCCATCGAACGAAGAACGGCTTCGAGAATCTCCCCGGGAAGCGAGCTGTCCGTATGCATGAGCTGGTGGAGTCGTCCCGTGGCGCGGAAGGCCACGCCCCTCCCCGGAACCTCTAGCATGAATGCCCGAGCGGGCTCGCGAGCTCCCGTCCCCTCGCCCGGCAGGGGCCGCCCCGGGGCCGCCCCGCCAGCCGCGCGACGACGCGCGTTCGCGCCGATTGGGCCTCAATCCCCGCCCTCCCATTCGCCCAGGCCAGGGCGCATCCTCGAAGCCACCCCAGACTTCCCGAGGACCGACCATGGCGCACGACCCCCATCACCATCACCCCGCCCACCACATCGTCCCGGGCTTCGGCGCGGACCGCGCCGTCCACTACGACGCCCAGGCGTCCGTCGCGCTCGCGGGCGCCCCGGCCTTGTATGAACTCGGCGTCAGCGCCCTGACGGCCCAGCTCGACGACCAGGACGCGGCCTCGATGCTCTTCGTGGGCGTGGGCACGGGCTCGGAGCTGGTGCCCTACACCCGCTTCGACGTCCCCGGCTGGCGCTTCACGGGCATCGACCCCTCCGACGCCATGCTCGACGTCGCGCGAAAGCGCCTGGAGACGGAGGGCCTGCTCTCCCGCACGCACCTGCACCACGGCGAGCTGCACACGCTGCCCGCGGGGCCCCCGTTCGACGGCGCGCAGATGATGGGCGTCCTCCACCATGTGGAGGGCGAAGCGGCCCGCCTCGAGCTGCTCCGAGAAGTCGCCCGGCGGCTCAAGCCCGGAGCCCCGCTCGTCGTCGGCTGCCGCATTGGCATGGACCCCGAGCTGTTGAACGTGGAGCTGCGGCGGTGGCGAGCCTACGGCACCCCTCGGGAGGAACTGGAGCGTCGGCGCGAGCGCTTCATGGCGCTGAAGCCCATCGAATCCGATGCCGCCCTGTTCGCGATGCTCGCCCAGGCGGGCTTCGTCACTCCGAAGCCCCTCTTCATCTCGCTTCAGTTCAAGGTCTTCCTGGCGCGGTTCCAGCCCGGCACGCAGGGATGAACCCGGACCACCGCGCGGCCGGAAGACGCCCGGCCGCACGGGTCCACGGGCTCACGCGACGGTGAGGACTTCCGCGCCCTGCTCGGTGACGAGCAGGGTGTGCTCGAACTGCGCGCTGCGGCTGCCGTCGGCGGTGACGGCGGTCCACTCGTCATCCCAGGTGCGGTGACCCCAGCCGCCCAGGTTGATCATCGGCTCGACGGTGAAAATCATGCCGGGCTCGATGACGGTGTCCGCCTCGGGCTCGTAGTAGTGCGGAATCTGGAGCGCGGTGTGGAACGTCTCACCGATGCCGTGGCCGCAGTAGGCGCGCACCACGCTCATCCCGTTCTGCGTGGCGTGCGTTTCAATCGCGCGGCCGATGTCGCTGATGGGACGCCCGGGCTTCACCGCCGCGATGCCCAGGTCCAGGCACTCGCGCGTCACGCGCACCAGTCGCTGGCTCTCCTCGTCCACGTTGCCCACGAAGTACGTCGCCGAGCAGTCACCGTGCACGCCATCCAGGAAGATGGTGACGTCCAGGTTGACGATGTCCCCGTCCTCCAGCGCCCGGCTGTCCGGGATGCCGTGGCAGATGACCTCGTTGACGGACGTGCAGAGCGACTTCGGATAGCGGTGGTAGTTGAGCGTGCTCGGGTAGCCGCCCCGCTTGATGTACGCCTCGTGCGTAATCGCATCCAGTTCGTCGGTGGTGATGCCCGGACGCACGTGCGACGCCACCTCCTGGAGGACCTCCGCGGCGGCCTTGCACGCCTTGCGCATGCGCGCGATGACGTCCGGCGTCTTGACGTCCGAGCCCGGACTCTTGCGCGAGGGCCGGCCCGTCAGCGCGTACTCCGGACGGGGGATGTGCAGGGGCACCTCGCGGCGGGGGCTGATGACGCCCGGGCGGATGCCCTTGCGAGCGACGTCGGGCCCCTTCTTGCGCGCCTCGGCGGCGTCCGCGCCCCGGTGGCACTTCTTGTACTTGGAACCGCTGCCGCACCAGCAGGTGTCATTCGGCCCGGGGAGAACGGCGGGGGGCGTACGGGGAACGGCTGTGGTCATGAATCACCTCCAACGCGGGGCTGCTCGGGCTTGCGGGCGCGCATCCAGCGCACCACCTGGGGACGAAGCCAAAGCCGGGGCCGCCCGGCGCCCAGGTCCAGGACGGGCCGAGGCATGTCGGGATAGCGGCGCAGGTAGGTGCTGACGCTGTTGGCGTGGCGCAGGCGCAGCAACCCGGCCACCGTCTGAGCGTCAATCAGGTCTTCGGTCTTCACCATGGGACACATGTCGGGCCTGTCTATACCCCTAGACACGCACCCGTGCACGGCTTCTTTCCCGGACAGTCCTGGGAAGTCCACTCGCGAGCCTCACCGCCCGCCTGGCCAGGAGTCAGGCCCCGCCGGCTCAGCGCTCGAGCGCCGCGCACGTCAGGCAGTGCCGGGCCTCGGGAACGGCGCGCAGCCGGTGCCGGCCCATGGCGCCACCACACCGCTCGCACCGGCCGAACTCGCCGTGGGCGATGCGGGTGAGCGCGTCCTCGATGTCCCGCAGCTCCTGCTGCTCCGCGTCGGTGAAGGCCAGCCTGCCAGCCTCCGACACCGCGCGGGCGCGCAACCGGTGGCTGCGCTGCCGCAATGCTTCCTGGGCCTCCCGAGCCAGCAGCTCCATGCGCACCTCCCACGGCGGCCACCCCGGCCACCTCCCGCCGCGGGTATCCCTGGAGAGCCATGCTCCAGTGGAAGGTGCTGCTTTTCAGGAAGCGTGCCTCGCGCGGTCAGGCGCTACAGGCTTGCGGGGGCGCAAGCGTTGCGCCCCCTGGACAGGCCCCCGCAGGGATTGCGGCGCCCCGCGCTACTTCGCCTGCGCCCGGGCCGCGGCATGATGGCGGGCCCGCTTCTCCACGGCGCGGAATGTGTCCTCCACCGCGTCCTTCTGCCCCATGCGCGCCAGGAAGCCCGGGATGGAGCCGGCCGGGTCCACGGTGAAGCGGTACACGGCATGCGACGTCCCCTCGCCGCGAGGCTCCACGCGCCAGCTCCCCTCGTTGAGCCGCAGGCGCACCGTCCCACGCCGCTGGGGGATGGCGTCCGGCTCCGCGCGCCACCGCTGCGAGAACACGCCCGAGCCATCCTCCGCCAGCTTGGACTCCAGCACCACGCTGCACACGTAGTCGCGCGAGGACACGACGGGCAGGTCCAGCTTCGTGTACGTGAGCTGGCCCTCCTCCGGCAGCTCCTTCAGGAGGCGGGACTCCTTCACGTACGGCATCCAGTGCCGGTAGGCGTCCACGTCCCGCAGCACGGCCTGCACGTCCGCGGCGCTCGCGGACAAATCGCCCTCCGCCCAGACCTCCTTGGCGTCGCTACCGGGACGGGCCCGGACCTTCACCACGTAAGGCTTCTCCGACACCGTCTTCCATTCCGCTTCCGCCTGGGCCTTCCCGGCGACGAGGCCCAGCACACCCGCGGCGACGGCCGCTCCACTCCACGACAGCTTCATGCACACGTCCTTGGCGTTTCCAGCCGGGGATGACTTCGCGTCATCCTCCGACATCCGGGGGCGTCAGCGCATTCGCGAGGAGCAAGGGGCTGGAGACGGCACCGCCCCGAACCACACCTGGCGGCTCGGGGCGGCGACCTGCGGGCAATCGCTACACACGTCCCGCTAGGGCACGCGCACCGCTCGCCCGCCGAACGAGGGACTGGCCATGACGTCCATGGCCAGCCGGTCCGCGTAGGGGCGGCCCAGCCGGGCGTAGGCCTCGGCCTCCTGCGCGGTGAGGAACACCCGCACCGTGAACTGGGCAATGCCTCCCACCACCACGTCGAGGAACAACGTCCCCTCCCCCGCGCGCACGAGGCGGTACATCAGCGGGCTCTGGATGAGGACCTGCTCCTCGCTCACGGAATCTCCGTCACCACCGCCTGCGACACGGGCGCGTCGATGACCATCAGCTCGGGCACGCCGCCGGAGGTGTAGCCGCCGAACTTGAAGCAGTCCGTGTCCTCGTCGCTGGTGCACTTCCAGACGCCCGGGTCCGCGTCCACGGGCAGGCGCACGCACACGCCGGTGGCCGCCAGGTCCAGCGTCATCATCCGCAGCGGTCCCTCGAAGTTCTTCGCCGGCAGGCCCAGCGCCTGGCCAATCACCGCCGGGTCATGCGCGCCGTTCACCATCGACTTCTCCACGGCGGCCTGGATGGTCTCCGACGGCGCCGCGAACAGGTAACAACCGCTCTCGTTGCAGCGGCCAAAGTTCTGCGCGTTCGGCTTCACCACGAAGTTCTGGTACGCGGCGTCCGTCATCAGCCACGACACCTTCTTGCCGGGGAAGTTCTTCGCCAGGTGCTGGTCCACGCTCCACGGCGCGGCGCGCTCGTCCGCCTCGCGGGAAATCTGGGCCTGCTGCGCGTCGCACGCCTGCGGCGCCGTCGGCGTGGTGGGGGGCGTCCCCGCGCCGTGCTTGCAGCCGGCCAGCAGGAACACACCGAGGAACAGGCTCCGAATCGTCCACGTCATGGGCAAACCTCCAGATAGGGGAAGGTTGGAAAGAGGCGGCGAAACCTACCTCCTGTCGGCCCATGGATAGTCGCGATTTCTAGTTTTTATACTCTTTGCGGCCTGCCCCCGGCGGAGCGGTTATACGGGGCGGCATGAGCCAGAACCTCTACGACATTCCCCTCAAGTCCATTGACGGTGCCCCGCAGACGCTGAGCCCCTTCAAGGGCAAGGTCCTGCTGGTGGTCAACGTGGCCTCGAAGTGCGGGCTGACGCCGCAGTACGAAGGACTGGAGAAGCTCTACGAGCGCAAGCGCGCCGAGGGCTTCGAGGTGCTGGGCTTCCCCGCCAACAACTTCCTGGGTCAGGAGCCTGGCAGCGAGGCGGAGATCAAGGAGTTCTGCACGCTGACCTACGACGTGAAGTTCCCGCTCTTCTCCAAGGTGTCGGTGGTGGGCGCGGACAAGCACCCGCTCTACCACGCGCTGACGGGCGCCATCCCGGACGCGGTGGGCGAAGGCCCCATGCGCTCGCGGCTGCAGGGCTACGGCATCACCGCCAACCCCATCCCGGAAGTGCAGTGGAACTTCGAGAAGTTCCTCATCGGCCGTGACGGCCGCGTGGCGGCCCGCTTCGCCCCGGACGTCGCCGCGGACGACCCGCGCATCACCGCCGCCATCGACGCGGAGCTCGCGAAGCAGGGTTGACCGGGCCCCAGGTCCGCTGGACTTCTGCCCTCCAGCGGACTTGCGTGGACGAAAGCATCGACTTTTGCCCCGCACCGGGGCAAGCCAGGGGGGCCATGAGCCCGTTCATTCCTGGTCCGCCGCCCGAGCGCGGCCTGTTCTGCAATCGCACCCTCAACCTGCGCGCCATCAAAGCCGTGGGTTACGACATGGATTACACGCTCATCCACTACCATGTGGAAGCGTGGGAGCGCCGCGCCTACGAGCACATCCGAGACAGGCTCGTGGAGCAGGGCTGGCCGGTGGCGGACCTCTCGTTCGACCCCGAGCTGTCGATGCGCGGCCTCATCATCGACACGGAGAAGGGCAACCTTCTCAAGGCCAACCGCTTCGGCTTCGTGAAGAAGGCGCTCCATGGCACGCAGGCCATGAGCTTCGAGGCCCAGCGCGACGAGTACGCTCGCACCATCATTGACCTGCACGAGCGCCGCTGGGTGTTCCTCAACACGCTCTTCTCGCTGTCGGAGGCGTGCATCTACGCGCAGCTCGTGGACCGGCTGGACGCCGGTCAGCTCCCGGGTCCCATGGGCTACTCGGACCTCTACGAGCACGTGCGCAAGAACCTGGATGCCACGCACATGCAGGGGCGGCTGAAGGCGGAAATCATCGCCGACCCGGAGCGCTACGTCATCGACGACCCGGAGACGCCGCTGGCCCTGCTGGACCAGCGCAACGCCGGCAAGAAGCTGCTGCTCATCACCAACAGCGAGTGGGCCTACACCGAGCCCATGATGCACTTCGCCTTCGACCGGCACCTGCCGGCGGGCATGACGTGGCGGCAGCTCTTCGACGTGGTGATTGTCTCCGCGCGCAAGCCGGAGTTCTTCACCACGCGCTCGTCGCTCTTCGAGGTGGTGGAGTCCAGCGGCGAGGCGCTGCTGCGTCCCCACACGGGGCCCTTCAAGCCGGGCACGCCGTACTTCGGCGGCAGCGCGGTGGAGCTGGAGCGCCACCTGGGCCTGAGCGGCGACCAGATTCTCTACGTGGGCGACCACATGTTCGGCGACGTGCACGTGACGAAGAACGTGCTGCGCTGGCGCACGGCGCTCATCCTGCGCGAGCTGGAGGACGAGGTGCGCGCCATCGCCTCGTTCCGCGCCACCGAGACGCGGCTGGCCGAGCGCATGGTGGTGAAGGAGCGGATGGAGGCGGAGAGCTGCCAGATTCGCCTGGAGCTCCAGCGGCGGCGCTTCCAGTACGGCCCCCATTCGGACACGCCCACGGAGCCGGAGCTGGTGGCCCGGCTGGCGGCGCTGCGCACCGAAATGGAGTCCCTGGACGCGGAGCTGGGCCCCATGGCGCGCGCCGCCACCGAGCTGTCCAACCCCATCTGGGGCCTGCTCACGCGCGCGGGCAACGACAAGAGCCACCTGGCGCGGCAGGTGGAGCGCTACGCGGACATCTACACGTCGCGGGTGTCCAACTTCCTGTTCGCCACGCCCTTCGTCTACCTGCGCAGCCCGCGCGGCAGCCTCCCGCATGACCCGAGCATCCCCGGTGGCACGCCCGTCTTCGGCGCCAGCGAGGCGGGCGGCGGAATCTCCGGCACGGACGGCGGAGAGTAGGCAGGCAGGCGTCGGCGCCACGGCCCCGGTCCGTGGCGCCGCCGTTCCTACCGACAGGGGTGGATGCGTAGAACCTCGGATTTACTGAACTTTTAATCAGTACCCCTCCGAGGGGAGGGCGGGCGGGCATCCCCCTCCACGGGGCATGTCAGACCGCCTCGGTATGAGTGGACCTGTGAGCCACTCGACCACGAACAGCTCGTCGACCCTCGTTCTTGAGCAGCGCAACCTGCTTGGGGGCATGGACCTGGTACCCGTGCTGGGCGGCAAGGGCCGCAAGCGCGCGCGGCGCTTCCATGTCGCCTCGGAGCGGCGGGTGGGCTTCGCGGCGGCGCTGGCGTTGGTGGTGGAGCATGGCAAGCAGAAGGCGAAGGAGACGGGCGTCACGTCCCTGAGCACCTGCCCCCGCTGCGGCCACCGGGGCCCCACGGCGCAGGACTTCGGCTACCGCATCATGCGCGGCGAGCGCCGGCCCCAATCCTGGTGCCGCGGCTGCCGTGGCCTGCACCTGGAGCCCTCGCCGGTGGCGCAGATGAACTCCACGGCCCCGCGCAGCACGGAGGGATGGCTGTTCCCGCCCGAGAGCACCACCAGCACCCGCCCGCCCCGGCGCGGCAAGGGGTCGTCGACGTAGGGCGGACAGGCAGTACGTGCTGTCTTGAGCCTGACCTCCCCGCCCCTGAGCCAGCTTGGACTCAGCGCGGCGCTGACGCTCAGGGAGTGGACGGGCGGAGGCTTCACACCTCGCTGAGCCGTCGCCAGCAACCAAGGGGGCAACGACCTCCGCCGTCCCCCGGAGGGGGATGGAAAAGCCAGGGCGCCGTCCATACCTCACCGCGAGGAGGCAACATGGCCGTTCGGACGACAGTGGCAGGCATCAAGAACAGGCGGCGGGTCGACGCGCACGGAGCCCAGCCGAGCATGCAGGCCAGCAAGGGGCGCAAGACGCTGCCCCGGGATGACGCGGCCGCGCTGCGGCGGAAGCAGACACTGGAACGCGTGACGCTGGGCCCCGCCGCGGAACTCCATGAGCCCAAGAGCCATCGGCGGCGGGCCACCACGCTCAAGGGCCGCAAGAAGGCCCCCAGCGAGATGAACGTGAAGCACGTGGGCGGCCCCAAGAAGCGCCTGCCCCTTCACGGAGGCTGACCTCCCGCTTCCAGCACCACGCGGCCCCTTCCTGGCGATGCCCCGGAAGGGGCCGTGTCCATTCAGGGCCCCGGAGGCCAGAGCGCGCTGACCTCCGGCGACTCCGCCACGTAGACGGCCCACACCCGCTCCCGGGGATGCCGCTGCAGGTCCGAGGCATGCGGTGAAGGCTGGCTCCCCGCGATGCGCCGGCCATGCACGGTGAAGACATAGTCGAGCTGCACGAGCCGCCCGGCCTCCAGTCCTGGCACCACCTGTCGCTCCACCTTCGTGATTTCAGCCGCGGCGGGCAGTCCCCAGACGAGCGCCTGCAACCGGCGCTTCTGCTCGCGCCGCACCTGCGCGGGCCACGCCGAGCGCCGGAACAACAGCCCCATGCCCATGAAGATGGAGGACAACAGCAGCAGAGGCCACACAAAGCCCAACGCCACCGGCAGCATCACCACCCCGGCGAGGAGGAAGAACGTCCCCCAGGCATGGTGCGTGTGCCGCAGAGGACGCAACACGGCCGCGCGCTGAGCCCGCGTGAGCCGGCGAGGCGGCAACGACGGCGGTGGGCCTCGCGAGGCGCCCAGGGCCGCCTCCAGGCTCGCGCCACACGTCACACAGTGCGCCTCGTCGAGCACGGGAACGGCATGCCCACAGCCAGGGCAGACGATGCGCAGCTCACCCAGGTCCGTTGACGAGAATGGCTCGGCCTGAAGGGTCCGGGGGCGGCGCACGATGACGCCATGGGAGCACCGGGCGCTTCCCCCGCGCAACCCGCCCTCCGGGGCCGCGCCGGACATGGGCACCGGGGCCCGCCCGCTCCGTCGCCCCCTGGCATCCCTCACACCGCGTCCCTACCTGTGTCGCTTGGGAGGCCGCATGCCAGAGAAGAGTCAGGCGGAGCGAGTGAAGCGCGCGAAGCGACAGGGGACCACGCTGGAGTTGAAGCCCACGGACGTACACCGTGCCGGCTCAGACAGCGCACACAAAGCCAAGAAGAGCGGTCGCCGTGCGATTGGCAAACGCACCTTCGAGGACCGCAGCGTGAGCCCCCGCCGTGCGCCTGGACAGGGCCTCACCGCCAAGAGCCGCAAGCTGCCGGAACCCGAGCCGGGCCAGAGCAGCACCTCTCGGCGAAAGACGCTGCCGGCCGTGGCCGCGGCGGCCTACCGCAAGGAAGGACGTCCCAAGAAGACGACAGGCCGCGGCGACACGACGCCGCTCAAAGCCGGCAAGGCCTACCGGCGCGCGGGCGCGAGGAAGTCGAGCCTGCGCGCCTGAGCCCCCGCGCGGGTGGGCTCACCCTGCTCACCCATAACCGCCGGAAACGACCTGGTAGATGATGACCGACCCGTTGGGGCAGCGAAATGAGTGCGTGGTGACGACACGATAAAACTCACGGGGCGGACGCGTAATCATCAGGCTCACGGTCGTCTCGGGGAACGGCAGGTCCTCGGGAACATCCAGGCTCCACGTCTGAATGGTCGCGGGAAGGCTGGCCACGATGTTGCCCGACAGGTCCATGAACCGGACGGTCCCACCATACTCTCCCACGTGAATGTCTTCGGCGTTGGCCTGGACGTTGAGCAGATAGTAGCCCGACGGAATCTCGGACTCCTGCGCATCCCAGTACATGAAGCCCATGTCCGCGCCGTTGATGAATCCGCTGGCGGGCACCTGCTCGAAGCCAGCGATGCTGCTCACCACGGCCGTCATTCCCTCGGCGGACGCGGACACCGTCTGCCGATCATTGATGGCGTAACCCGCTTCGTCCGCCGCCGTCTTCAGTTGCGCCCTGGCGTCCTGACAGGAATTGGCCGTCGCCTGGGCCGCGTTCGCACGCGCGAGATAGGACGAAAAGCTTGGACTCGCGGCCCACGCCTGCCCCGACGCCAAAAGCACCACGGCAAGACTGGAGACCGCCTTCACCCACTGTCGCATCATGAGAAAACCCGAGTTTGGAGTTGGAGAGTGGCCGCCCTGCATTATCAATACCAACCTGACAGCCAGCCTTCCGCCCGAAAAGACAGACTCCCCAACCCCATTCGTGACAGCCCCTGTCACAAACCCACACTCTCTGTGACATAAACAGTCACGCACCACCGGACGCAGTCAAACCCAGCGTGCGCGCCTCACTCCGACGGCTCAACGCCATTCACCACGGCGACCAGCTTGCGAATCTCGTCGTGCAACCCGCGCAGATGCTCCAGGTTCCGTTGAAGCATCGCGTCAATCTGCTCGCTGCGCTGGTAGTCCCCCTGCATCACCGCGTCTTCTCGCTCGCGCGCCAGCCGCACCACGTCACGCTCCACCAGCGCCGCCAGCCGCGCCGTCTTGTCCAGCTCCCACTGGGCCGTCTGCGGCAGCTCGGGCTCGATGTCGTCGTTGTATTGCGGCGGAGGGTGGGACAGCTCGGGCTCGGGAATCATGGGCTCGGGCGGCATCCGCGCCACGGAGACCTGCGGCGTTTCGCGCGGGGGCGGTGGCGGCGGCGTAACCGCCTCGACCGCCCTCACCGGGACCCGCCTCGGAGGCGCGGGAGGAGGCGGTGGTGGGGGCAGCGGCTCCGGCATGGAGAACGCCGCGACCGGCACCGGCTCCAGGACAGGTTCGGGCCAGAGCTTCACGGCCCCCAACGCCACGGCGAGCACACCGGCCCCACCCAGCACCAGACAGTAACGAATCCGCATGCCCCCATCCCCCGCGCTCAAAAGCGCACCCGCCAGGCCCCTCGCTGCCGCTCCACGCGTAGCAACCACGGTGCCGGGCGCTCACGTCCACCATGGGCCACCCGGGCCCGCACGATGACGGCCTCCGCGTCCCGGCCATCCACCGACGACCCGACAATCCCCACCAACCCGAGTCCATGCGCCCGCAGCTCCCGCACCGTCTCCACACAGGGCCTCGCGCTGCCTCCCGTGGCCAGCAGCGGCGCCAGCACCTGGCAGTCCCCCGTGGGCAGCACCGAGAAGAAGTGGCGCACCGCCGCCTCCGCGGACCGCGTCTTCGACGCGGGAGAAGCACACCCCAGCGCGGTCAGCAGCAGCCACCCCGCCCACCTGCCCTGCATGACCCGTCGTGACATGGCTCAGTAGCAGTTGGGGGCGAACAGCTCGTCATCGATGGCGGCGACGAACTGGTCATTGCACCAGCCGCTCACCAGCATGTGCCCGTTGCGCACGCAACTGTCGTGGCTGGTGGCGTCCCGGGTGTACTGGGTGTCGCCGCCACACTCGGGGCCGCAGCGGCCGAAGCAGTTGCCCACCACCTTGGGCCGGTGCCAGTGATTGGGCGAGCCACACTGCCACACGCCCCCGGCCAGGAAGTACTCGTCGCCATTGCACCGGTAATGGTCACCGAGCTGCGCCAGTTGCTGGTTGCCAGGCCAGTCGAAGCCGCCCCGGTCACAGTCATGCGCCGCGTACGCGTACCAGTTGTAGATGCCCTCGCAGCTCCCGGTGTTGCGCCCGTTGCACCGCGCATAGCTGCACAACATCGTATAGCCGCGTCCCTTCTCTCCCATCACCGCGCGCTGGAGCGCCACGCTGTCTGGAAACTGGGACCACACCCCCACCGCGCGGCGCAGGTACCTGGCCTGGGGCGCCGCGTCATCCCCGGCCGGGAGCTTCGCGTTGAGCGCGCGGTAGAGCGCGATGAGCAGCGTACGGTCCATTCCCTCCACCTGCACGTCCGCGCCGTTCGCGTCGGCGAAGCCATCCAGCGTGGAAATGCCCTGGAGCGGCTCCATCAGTCCCGTGAGCGTCAGGCCACGCAGCCGAACCTCGATGCGAAACACACCGGGCTCCACCTCCTGGGAAGAGAAGCGCACCGCCTCCCCTTCGTGGACGAAGGTTCCCCGCGTTTCCCGCGGCGCGGAGGACAGCGCGAGCCCGTTCTGCTCCAGCCTCGGCGCGGCGTCCGGAATGGGCGTCTCCCCGCAGGCCCCCGCCACCAGCACCACCATTGCCCACCACCACGTCCGCATCGTCGGGCTCCCTCCGGCCAGGAACGGTCCGAAAGGCGCCCCACCTCCTCGCGGCGGGGCGGCGCACGGACCAGCGACGCGGAATGCTCGCACCCACCGGCTTCGCCGATAGGGGACGCGAGTCTCAGGTCACTGTCCGCAGGAAGACGGGCAGCGAACCCTCGGCGCGCTTCAGTCCGAAGTCCCCCTCTGGGAGCGACTCACGGCCGCCAATCACCAGCACGCCGCCGGGGACCAGCCGCTCCACCAGCCGGGTGAGGACCTCGCGCTGGAGCGCCGGCGCGAAGTAGGTGAAGGCGACGTTGCGGCACAGCACCAGGTCGAAGGGGCCGTCCGGCATCTGGGAGCGCAGGTCCTGCTGGAGGAACTCGATGCCCCGCCGGTACTCCGGCGCGAGACAGAGCACGTCTCCCCCCGAGGGGAAGGCCCGCGCCACCCACGCCGCGGGAAGCTCGCGCAGGGTCCCCCGTGGGTAGCACCCACGACGCGCCCGCTCCAGCAGGGCCGCGTCCGCGTCGGTGGCCACCACCTCCAGGCGCCGCGCTGCGGGAAAGTACGGCTGGAGCCCCAGCCAGAACAGCACGGAGAGCGTGTAGGGCTCCTCGCCGGAGGCGCAGCCCGCGCTCCACACACGCAGCGTTGACTCGCCCCGCTCGCGCAGCGTCCCCAGGCGCGCTGGGAGCAACCCGTGGCGCAGCAGGTCGAAGACACGCCCATCCCTGTAGAATCGGGAGATGGTGACGCGGCAGAGCGAATCGAGCACGTCCCACTCCGCCGGGTCGGCCTCCAGCCGGGCGCGGTAGGCCGCGACGTCCGGCAGGCCCAGCGTCCTCAGCCTGCGGCCGATGCGCTTGCACACCTGCCCCCGGACGCGCCGGAAACCCTCCCACCGCAGCCGCAGGCGGGGCGCGGCCCACTGCAACAACTCCACGCAGTCACGGTCGGTCATCGGCGCGGCCTCCTTCCTGATGTCGACATGGACGCTTCCCATGGGCAAGCGGAAGCCCTTGCGCCGCGCGGAAGGAGGCCGGATGTGGCATGACGCTTCGACGTTGTGTCGAACCCGGAGGAACCCACCCTTGAAGAGACTGAGCGCCCTCACCCTCTCCGCGGCCCTGGCGTCGGCCGGCTGCACGCACACCCCCGCGGCCCCCGAGCCCACCGCACAGCAGGCCCCCGCCCCCGAGGCGTCCGCCCCCAAGCCCGTGCCCGCGCCCGAAGGCGCCAGCGTGATGTCCGGCTCGCTCGCGGACTTCACCGCCGCGTGTGACGCGGACCTCGAGCGCACCCGCGCGCAGGTCGCCGCCCTCAAGACGCTGGATGCGCGCAAGGACGGGCAGGCCGTGCTCGCCGCGTACGACGAGGCCCTGGGCGCGCTGCTGGCTTCGGCCAACCGCGCGAGCCTCGCGCGCGAAGTGCACCCGGACGCGACCTTCCGCGACGCCGCGCGGGCGTGCGAGCAGCGCGTGGACTCCGCGAACGTGGAGCTGTCCCAGGACCGGGGCGTCTATGACGCGCTGGCCGCGGTGGACCTGTCCGGCGCGGACGGCGCGACGAAGTACTGGATGGAGCGCGCGCTGCTGGACTTCCGCCGCGCGGGCGTGGACCGTGACGACGCCACCCGCGCGAAGGTGAAGTCGCTCAACGAGGAGCTGCTCAAGCTGGGGCAGCAGTTCAGCAAGAACATCGCCGAGGACGTCCGCAAGGCGACCTTCAAGCCCTCCGAGCTGGACGGCCTGCCGGAGGACTACCGCAAGGCGCACCCCGCGGGCGCGGACGGGCTGGTGGTCATCACCACCAACTACCCGGACTACTTCCCGTTCATGACGTACGCGAAGAACACGAAGGCGCGCGAGAAGCTGTGGCGCACCTACCGCCAGCGCGCGTACCCCGCCAACCAGGAGGTGCTGGCGCAGCTCATCGCGAAGCGCCACGAGCTGGCCACGCTGCTGGGCTACGCGAGCTGGGCCGCGTACACCACCGAGACGAAGATGACGCGCACGCAGCAGGCGGCGGCGGACTTCATCGACCGGATGGGCGCGGCCACCGAGGCCCGCGCGAAGCAGGAGTACGCGAAGCTGCTGGCGCGCAAGCAGAAGGACGTGCGCGGCGCCAAGGTGCTGGAGCCCTGGGACCAGGACTTCTACGAGGACCGGCTGCGCGCCGAGCAGTTCAGCTTCGACTCGCAGGCCGTGCGCCCCTACTTCGAGTACGGCCGGGTGAAGGCGGGGGTGATGGACATCACCTCGCGCATCTGGGGCATCACCTACCGTCCCGTGAAGGGCGCCCAGGTGTGGCAGCAGGAGGTGGAGACCTACGACGTGTTCGACGGCGACACGCTGCTGGGCCGCATCTACCTGGACATGCACCCGCGTGACGACAAGTACAAGCACGCGGCGCAGTTCGACCTCGTCGCGGGACAGGCCGGGAAGCGCTACCCTGAGGCCGCGCTGGTCTGCAACTTCGCGCGCCCCGGCGAGCTGATGACGCACGACGAGGTGGAGACCTTCTTCCACGAGTTCGGCCACCTGCTGCACGCCATCTTCGGCGGCCACCTGAAGTGGGCGGGCATCGCGGGCACGCGCGTGGAGTGGGACTTCGTGGAGACGCCGTCCATGCTGCTCCAGCAGTGGGCCGGCAACCCGGAGGTGCTCAAGGAGTTCGCGAAGCACCACCAGACGAACGAGCCCATCCCCGCGGAGCTGGTGGAGAAGCTCCGCGCGTCCAAGGAGTTCGGCCAGGGCCTCTGGTCCCGCCGCCAGCTCTTCCTGTCCGCGGTGAGCCTGGACTACTACTCGCGCGCGCCGGGCTTCGACACCACGCAGGCCCTCGTCGCGCTGCAGGACAAGCTCAGCCCCTTCAAGCACGAGCACCGCGACGGCACGCACTTCGAGGTCGCCTTCGGGCACCTGGATGGCTACTCGGCCGCGTACTACACGTACCTCTGGTCGTCCGTCATCGCGAAGGACCTGGAGACCGAGTTCCAGAAGAAGGGCTTCCTCGACCGGGAGACGGCGATGAAGTACCGCCGCACCGTGCTGGAGCCCGGTGGCTCCAAGCCCGCCTCCGAGCTGGTGAAGGACTTCCTGGGCCGGGAGTACGGCTTCGACGCGTACCGCGCCTGGCTCGACGCGAAGTAGCCTGAACGCACAGTGGCCCCAGTCCCCCCTGCGGGGTCTGGGGCCACGGAAGGAACCACCGGCGCGTCAGCGGCTGACGAAGGCCTTCTCGATGAGGAAGTCGCCGCGCTCGTGCGAGTCGCCTTCCTGGAAGCCGCCAGCCTCGAGGATGGCCGCGGTCTCCTTGATCATCTCGTGGCTGCCGCAGATGACGACGCGGTCGTGCTCGGGCGAGAGCGGCTTGGAGCGGAGCAGGTCGGTGATGCGGCCCTGGTTGCGGAACGGCTCGCGGGTCACCGTCGGGTGGTACGTCAGCTTCCCCTGCACCAGCTCACCCAGGTACGGGTCGTTGGGGAGCTGCTCCTCGAAGAACTTGGAGAACGACAGGTCGGCGATGTGGCGGCAGCCGTGCACCACGGTGACGTGCTCGAAGCGCTCGTAGGTCTCCGGGTCCTTCACCATGCTCAGGAACGGCGCGAGCCCGGTGCCGGTGGCGAGCATCCACAAGTGCTTGCCCGGCCGGAGGTTCGCGACGGTGAGCGTGCCCACCGCCTTCGTGCCCACGAGCAGGGAGTCGCCCGGAGCGACCTTCTGCAGCCGCGAGGTCAGCGGGCCGTCCTGAAGCTTGATGGAGTAGAACTCGAGCGTGTCGTCGTAGTTCGCGCTCGCCATCGAGTACGCGCGCATGAGCGGGCGGCCTTCGACCTCGAGGCCCATCATCACGAATTGACCGTTCTGGAATCGGAAGCCGCTGTCGCGCGTGCAAACGATGGAGAAGAGACGGTCGGACCAGTGCTGCACCGAGAGTACACGCTCGGTCGTGAAACCAGTGGCCATGGATCAGTCCTGCTTCTTCGCGGCGAAATCCCAGTTCACGGCCGACGTCGGGGACACGTCGACGGACTGCTTGCTGAGGTTTGCCAACGTCATGGTGACTCCGTGTGCGGGGTCATCACCGATTGCCGCGTTCCTGTCAATCCGTCGCCTGCTTGGCTGATATGTTGGCAAGACTCCAATGGATTGGCGCGGGGGCGCCCCGGAAAAGCGCGGTGATTCGAGGCCGCTCGCGGCGCTTGCCTGCCGTGGCGCGCGTCCGCCCGCACTGCCCGCTCCGGGAACTTCACTACCCACCGGTGCCCATCCTCTTCCCGCGCGGCGGCCGGTAGCCAACGCGGGCCCGCCCCCGGAAACACCCGTTGGGTTGGGCATCCCACGCGTCTGGCTGGAGAGCACCTTGCTACGGCTCCGGCTGTCCCGGCATCGGATGGGGCAGTGTGGAGGGGGGTAGCCGACGTGACACCCATGCATCGACGAAGAGGGGGCTGGTTCCTCCTGGCGAGCGCGAGTTTCGCCCTGCTGGTGACCAGTTGCACCGATGACGAACCCGTCGCCCGGGTCAATCCCGGCGAGGAGGTGCCAAACGAACCGAATCCTCCGGAGACCGTTCCACCGCCGGTGGCGGGCGAGTGTGAGAGCGCGCCGAAGAACCCAGGCCGCGTCACGCTCCACCGCCTCAACCGCGCGGAGTACAACGCCACGGTGAGAGACCTGCTGGGAGACACCACCCAGCCGGCCAACGACTTCCCCATCGACGACCACGGGTACGGCTTCGACAACATCGCGGACGTGCTGTCGTTGTCGCCGCTGCTGATGGAGAAGTACTCCACCGCGTCGGAGAGACTGGTGAACGACGCCTGGGCGCGGGGCGTCTTCAACACGTGCGCGCTGGACCCGCTCAACCCGGCGCCCTGCGCACACGAAATCCTCTCCAACTTCGCCCGCCGCGCCTGGCGCCGGCCCGTGCAGCAGGCCGAAATCGACAAGCTGATGACCTTCGTCGACCTGGCCCGGCAGCACGCGGACCCGCCCGACGCGGGCGTGCGGCTGGCCCTGCGCTCGGTGCTGGTATCGCCGCACTTCCTCTTCCGGGTGGAGAAGAACGCGCCCCCTGGGAGCACGGAGCCGTACACGCTCGACAACCACGAGCTGGCCACGCGGCTCTCCTACTTCCTGTGGAGCAGCATGCCCGACGACGCGCTCTTCGCCGCGGCGGAAGCGGGGAAGCTGAGCGACCCCGCGGAGATGGAGGCCCAGGTGCGGCGCATGCTCGCGGACCCGAAGGCCCGGGCGCTGGTGGAGAACTTCGCCGGCCAGTGGCTCTTCACCCGCGCGCTGGGCACGGCGGTGCCGGACTCGACGCTCTACGGCGCGTTCAACGAGGAGCTGCGCGCCGCCATGCGAACGGAGACGGAGCTCTTCTTCGCGGAGTTCGTCACCGGCGAACACAAGCTGAAGGACCTCATCGACGCGCCGTTCACCTACGTGAACGACGCACTGGCCGCCCACTACGGCCTGCCGCTGCCGGGCAGCCCCACGCACGTCCGCGTGGACCTCGCCGGCCATCCGGAGCGCAGCGGCATCTTCGGCAAGGGCTCGCTGCTCACCGTCACGTCCAACCCGGACCGGACCTCACCGGTGCAGCGCGGCGTCTGGGTGCTGGAGCAGCTCCTGTGCTCGGCGCCTCCGCCTCCGCCTCCGGACGTGGAGAACCTGCCGCCGCCCATCACGCCGAACATGACGATGAAGGAGCGCATGGCGCTGCACCGCAGCGCACCGGCGTGCCAGGGCTGCCACCGGTTGATGGACCCGCTGGGCCTGTCGATGGAGAACTTCGACCCCATTGGCCGGTGGAGGCTCCAGGAGGTGAGCGGCGCGCCCGTGGACGCCACGGGTGACATGCCCGACGGCCACATCCTCGCGGGCGTCAACGACACGCAGCGCTACCTGAAGGAAGAACCGAAGCTGACCAACTGCATGACCGAGCACATGCTCACCTACGCCACGGGTCGTGGCATCGAGTCGGCCGACCACTGCGCGGTGAAGGAGATTGCCACCACGGCCGAGGCTCGCGGTGGGCGGCTCGTCGACTACGTCCTCAGCATCGTCTCGAGCAGCCACTTCACGCAGCGTGGCGCCGAGGAGGAGCAGACGCCATGAGCAAGAAATTCAGACTCTCGCGACGTACCGTCCTTCGGGGAACGGGCGCCCTGATGGCGCTCCCCCTGCTGGAGCAGATGCTGCCGCGCACCGCGCACGGCGCACCGGGCGACGTGCCTCGCAGGCTCGCCGTCTTCTACACGCCCAATGGCATCCACATGCCGAAGTGGACGCCCACGGCGGAAGGCCCCATGTGGGAGCTGACGCCCACCCTGGAGCCGCTGGCGGCGGTGAAGAACGACCTGCTGGTCGTCTCCGGGCTGGCGAACATGCCGGCCTTCCCGGACGGTGACGGACACCACGCCGCCGCCACGGGCGCCTTCCTGAGCTGCGCGAAGGTCTTCAAGACGGAGGGCACCAACCTCCGGGTGGGCATCTCCATGGACCAGGTCATCGCCAACCACCTGGCGGCGACCCGGGCCACCCGCTACGCCTCCATGGAGCTGGGCATCGACGCGGGGCGCGGCATCGGCAACTGCGACTCCGGTTACGCGTGCCCGTACGCCAACAACATCGCCTGGTCCGGGCCGCGGACGCCCGTGGCCAAGGAGACCAGCGCCCAGGCCGCCTTCGACCGGCTCTTCGCGGGTGGCGTCCCGGGCGAGACGGCGGCGCAAATCGCGAAGCGCCGCGCCTACGGCAAGAGCATCATCGACGTCGTGCGCGACGACGCCGCCGCGCTGCAGGGCCAGCTTGGCACCGCCGACCTGCAGAAGCTGGAGGAGTACTTCGTCAGCGTCCGGGAGCTGGAGAAGCAGGTGGAGGACGTCACCGTGCCGGCCGTGGCCTGCGCGCCGGGCGTGGCGCCGCTGGTGACGGAGGACCCGACGGCGAAGACGAAGGCGATGATGGACCTCATCGTCCTCGCCTTCCAATGCGACCTCACCCGCGTGGCCACGTTCATGCTGGCCAACGCGCGCGCCAACAAGGTCTACCCCTTCCTGGGGCTCAGCGGCGGGCACCACACGTACTCGCACCACCAGAAGGTGCAGTCCAACTACGACGCGCTCGCCACCATCGACCGGTGGGAGGTGACGCTGCTCCAGTACCTGCTGGAGCGCATGAAGTCGGTCATCGAGGTGAACGGCATGTCGCTGCTCGACAACTCGATGGTCTACTTCTCCAGCGAGGTGGGCGACGGCGACTCGCACAACCACGTGGACCTGCCCATCATCCTGGCGGGCAAGGGCGGCGGCGCGCTCACGCCGGGCCGGCACGTCCGCTACCAGAAGGACCCGCTGGCCAACCTGTACATCTACTTGATGCAGGCCATGGGCGTCCCCGGCGTCACCACCTTCGGTGACGACGGCACGGGCCCGCTGGCCGGCCTCGTGTAGTCCTCGGCACACCGTGCGCGGCGGAGCAGGCGAGCGGGCGGCCCACCGCGCGCCTCGCCCGCCGCGCACGCTTCACATGCATGAGCGGGCGTCCTGGCGCATCATCGCTCCCATGCCTTCCCTGCCTCCAGTCTCCCGGTGGTCCGCGCTCGTCCTGCTGCCGCTGCTGCTCGGCTGCGGAGGTGGCGCCAAGGCCCAGGGCCGCCGCCCGGTGGCGCCGGGCCGGCAGGCCGCGTCGTCCGCCACCAAGCCCAAGCCGGCCCCGGAGCCTCGCGCCGCCCTGCCCTCCGCGAAGGAGTTCTCGCGGGACATGGTGACCGCGCACAACCTGGCGCGCACCGGCGCCCGGCCCGCGCCCAAGCCCCCGCTGCCGCCGCTCGTCTGGTCCAGCGAGGCCGAGCGCAAGGCCACGGCCTGGGCGAAGTCCTGCCGCTTCGAACACAACCCGGACCGGGGCGACTTCGGAGAGAACCTCGCCGCCGCCACGCCCGGCGCCTGGACGACGTCCCAGGTGGTGAAGAGCTGGGCGGACGAATCCTCGGACTACGACTACCGCCGCAACACCTGCGCGAAGGGCAAGGTGTGCGGCCACTACACCCAGGTGGTGTGGCGCAAAACGGTGACCGTGGGCTGCGCCACCGTCATGTGCAACAAGAACTCGCCCTTCGGCGCGCAGTTCCCCACGTGGCAGCTCTGGGTGTGCAACTACACGCCGCCGGGCAACTGGGTGGGACAGCGTCCCTACTGAGCGTGAGCGCGAAGGCGCCCTCCAGGGCCGGTGCGACCCGGGGTGCCCGACACTCCCTCCACGGAGGGATGACGGGCCTCGGTTCCGCGGCGGATACTCGGCGCCATGTCCCGCTCCCTGCTCCGTCATCTGCGGCCGCTCGGCCTGCTCGCCCCGCTGCTCCTCGCCGCTTGTGGCTCCGATGAGCCCGGCCCCGGCCCCGGCCCTGGCGGAGAGGATGCCGGCACCGAACCGCCCGTCATGACGCAGTTCGACCGCGACATGCTCGCCGCGCACAACGCCGCGCGGAGGAACGTGTCGCCCGCGGCCTCGCCCGCGCTCGAGGACCTGACGTGGGACGAGGCGGCGACGCGCACCGCGAAGGCCTACGCCGCGAAGTGCCAGTTCCGGCACAACCCCGACCGCGGCAACCTGGGGGAGAACCTGACCGCCGCCACGTCCAACGCCATGGGGCCCCAGGGCGTGGTGCAGGGCTGGGTGGACGAGGCGGCGGACTACAACCACGCCAACAACACCTGCGCGAGCGGCAAGGTCTGCGGCCACTACACGCAGGTGGTGTGGCGCAACACGCGGGCCCTGGGCTGCGCGGAGCAGGCGTGCACGGAGAACTCGCCCTTCGGCCCGGGGCGCCCCAACTGGACGTTCTGGGTGTGCAACTACGCGCCGCCGGGCAACTACGTGGGCCAGCGCCCCTACTGACGCAGGTGCTGGTCCAGGAAGGCGGCCACCTGCTGCCAGGCGCCCGCGGCGGCGCCGCCGTCGTAGCGCTCGCCTGACGGGTTGGCGAAGGCGTGGTCCGCCTCGAACTCCAGGATGTAGTGCCGCACGCCCGCCGCATCCAGGCCGTCCCGGAAGGACTGCACCGTCTCCGGAGGGATGGAGGCGTCCCGAGTGCCGAAGATGCCCAGCACCTGCGCCTGGATGGGCGCGAGCGCCTTCGGGTCCGTCACCGGGTTGCCGTAGTAGATGACCGCCGCGTCCAGCTCCGGAATGGCCATGGCCGTGCGCAGGGACCAGCCGCCGCCGAAGCACCAGCCGATGCTGCCCGTGCGCGGCGCCTGGATGCGCGCGTCCTGCTGGAGGAACGCGTGCGCGGCCTTCAGCGTCTCCTGCGCGCGGCCCGCGTCCACGGCCTTCAGCAGCGACAGCGCCTCCTCCCGCGAGGTGGCCACCTTGCCGCCATACAGGTCCACCGCCAGCGCGGCGTAGCCCTCCGCGGCGAGCCGGTCCGCCCAGTGCTTGATGTGCGGGTTGAGGCCCCACCACTCATGGATGACCAGGACCGCGGGCAACGGCCCCTGAACGCCCTGGGGCAGGCTCAGGTAGGCTTTGGTGCCGGCCACCTCCACCTCCTCGCCCTGGAGCGGCGGCGGCGCGTCCTTGCGCAGCGTGTGCAGCGCCTTGAACGCCTCTTCGGACACGGCGCCCGTGGCGGACGGCTCGCGCTGGACCTCGCGGGCGCGGCCCTGGACGCAGCCTCCCAGGAGCAGCGCTCCCATCATCAGCAACAGGCCCTGGCGCATGGTGTGTCGACCTCCGTGGGTGGGGGAACCCGAGGACGACTATCCTGGGATGGCGCCTCGCGCCACCTCGAGCGAGGCGGCCCAGCGAAACGCGAAGAGGGCTGGGAGGGATGCGTCCCTCACCAGCCCCCCTTGCGTCCTGCGCGAACGACAGTGACTACTTCTTCTCGGCCGCGGAGGGCTGCTTGTTCGCCGGGGGCGTGCCACCCATGGCCGGCATCTCCGGCTGCTTGACGATCTCGAGCAGCTCCACCTCGAACACCAGGGCCGCGCCGCCCGGGATGTTCGGCGGGGCGCCACGGTCACCGTAGGCGATGTCGGACGGGCACACGAGCTTGGCCTTGCCGCCCACCTTCATCTTCTGCACGCCCTCGGTCCAGCACTTGATGACGCCCTGGAGCGGGAACTGCGTGGGCTCGCCACGCTTGTGCGAGCTGTCGAACTCGGTGCCGTCCGGCAGCGTGCCGCGGTAGTGCACCTTCACGATGTCCGAGGCCGCGGGCGTCGCGCCCGTACCGGCGGTCAGCTCCTTGTAGATGAGGCCCGACTCCGTCTTCTGGGCGCCCTCTTCCTTCGAGGCCGTCTCCAGGAACGCCTTGGCCTTCTCCTTCTCCGCCTCGGCCTTGCGGGTGCTGCGCGCGCGGGCCAGCTCCTGCAGCTTGGGACCGTAGGTCTCCAGGTCCACCGCGGGCTTCTCGCCCTTCACCTGCGCGGTGATGCCAGACTGCACGTACGCCAGCTCCTCCGGCGTCATGTCGAACACGCTGACGCTGCGGCCAATGGAAAGGCCCAGCGCGTACAGCGTCTTCTGGTCTTCCGTCTGCGGGTTGGCGCTCGCGCCCGCAGCAGCCGGCGCCGCCGTCGACGCCGCATCCGTCTTGCCCTGCTGCTGGCAGCCCGCCAGCACCAGCATTCCCGCGACCAGCCACGTCTTACGCATGTCGTGCCCTCTTCCTTGCTTTCTGGAGCGGCAGTGAGACATCGCCGCAGTCAGTTCCGGAGGGCCGACTTACTACAGAAACGGCCTGACAATGGTCCCGACCGCACGGGGCGGCCGGACTCGTTTCCGGCTGACACCTTGCCCAGCACCGAGGCGTCCCTTTCAGTCCCGGGGGAGGTGTGACTTTTCATTACCCGCCTCTGTGGGAACCCCCGAGGGCCATCACCCCTCCGCGGCCTCCAGGTAGCCGAGCAGCGGCGCCAGCATCGGCGTCAACCGCTTGTAGGTGGCGGTGTCCTCGGGCACGGAGCGCAGCACGCTGGCGAGCCGCCGCCGCCTTCCAGGCGCCGCAACCTCCGTGGCGATGGGCGCCACATAGGTGTGGATGGTGAAGAGGATGGCGCGCGTCTGGGGCATCCGGGTGAGCGTCTGCCGCTCCAGGCGAAGGAAGCAGCGCTCGCCCGCGTTGTCCGGGGTGATGCCGTCGAACAGGTGGCGCCACTCCGGCAGCGTGCGGGGCTCCAGGTCCAGCCGCTCGGTGACGCTGAAGGCCCAATTGCAGCGCGTCACCGGCCGCCCTGGCTTCAGCCCCTCCATCAACTTCAGCGTGGAGGTGCCCAGCTTCGCGTTGAACTGGGGCACCGGGTTGTGGACCGCGAGCAGCGGCAGGCCCAGCTTGTCACCCAGGCACCAGCCGGAGGGGAAGCACAACTGCCCCGCGACCAGTGGAAACCCCTCACGCGTGCCATCCAGCAGCAGCAGGTCCTCCTGCACCTGGCGCCCGAGCCAGTCGAGCGGCGCCTGCGGCAGGCTCGCGGCCTCCCCCGGGGTGAACTCCGTCCGCGTGCCCAGCAGGTGGTTGCGCCACGTCCAACGCGAGCCTTCCACGTCCAGCGCGAAGTGCTCCGGAGATTGACGCGCCATGGCAGGCAGCAGCACCGTCAGCGTCTCCCATTGCAGCGGCTCCGTGTCGGGCCCCCCCTGGAAGCGCTCCGCGTGGCCCGCCGCCAGCAGCGACGTCTTCAACCCCAGCTCATGCGCATAGCGCGGCGCGTCTACTTCAATGAGTGTCTCCTCAGGCCGCAGCGCACGCACGCCCAGCGACATTGAAAAGACATCCTGCTCGAAGGGGAAGTAAGGCAGCACTGCTTGGACCTCTCATGAAGGATTGGAGCAATTTATCAACCGTGTTGCAGAACGCATCGCGTCACGGGCAGTGTGGCTGTTTTTGATGTCTCACCCTTGAGGTTGCCCACTTTCACAGAGAGGATTCGCACGTCCTGGCTGAGCCCTGGAGCCCCCTGCTCGGCAGCCCAGGTCGCAGCACTTCCTCGGGAGATACCTGATGCATCCTCTGCCGCTGTCGCGCGCGCCTCGTGCCGCGCTCCTGGCCCTCGTGGGTCTGCTCGCCCTTCCTGCCTGCTCGGACGACGACGACAACAACACGCCGGACGCGGGCCAGCCGGACTCCGGCACGCCGACGGACGCCGGCACGGACGCGGGCACGGATGCCGGCACGGGTGACGGTGGCACCGGCGGCGTGGCGGACCCCGCCAACTGGCCGCGGGACTTCTCGTGTGAGGGCAAGGAGCAGGCCACGCTGACGTTCAACCCGGGCGAGGAGCAGGAGCTCCAGGACGCGGTGAACGCGCTGGTCGAATGCACCACCATCCAACTGGGCGCGGGCACCTTCCAGTTCGACAACGCCATCACCATCCGCGCCAACGGCATCACCGTCAAGGGCGCGGGCAAGGGCGCCCAGGGCGAGGCCACCGGCGGTGAGGCCAGCACCGTGCTGGACTTCTCCAACGCGGCCGCGAACACCAACGGCCTGGACGTGGTGGGCAAGCTGTTCACCGTCACGGACCTGACGGTGTGGAACGCCAAGAAGGACGGCATGCGCATCGAGTCCTCCAGCAACGTGTTCATCCAGCGCGTGCGCACCGAGTGGTCCCAGGAGAACCTGGAGAGCAACGGCAAGTACGGCATCTACCCGGTGAAGTCGACCTACGTCCTCGTGGAGGACTGTGAGGCCTACAACGCCGCCGACGCCGGTATCTACGTCGGTCAGACGACGCACACCATCGTCCGGCGGAACGTGGCCAAGAAGAACGTGGCCGGCATCGAAATCGAGAACACCAAGTTCGCGCACGTGACGAACAACACCGCCACGGACAACACCACGGGCCTGGTGGTGTTCGACCTGCCGGGCAACCCCATCCGGGGCACGGACATCTACGTGGCCCACAACACCATCACCGGCAACAACCGCCCCAACTTCGCCTCCGTGGAGGCCAGCAGCAGCACCGTGTCCCAGGTCCCCGCCGGCACCGGCACCTTCATCCTGGCCTCGCGCCGGGTGGAGTTCGAGCACAACACGTGGGGTGACAACAACACGGTGGACATCGCCATCCTCAGCGGCCTGGCCATCGAGGCGGACCCCGTCCAGTGGGCGCCCGGTTTCTTCAACTACCCCAGCGCGGACATCTACATCCACGACAACACCTTCACCGGCGGCAGCGGCGGCAGGGTGGACAATGGCACGCCGGACGCGGAGCGCCGCCCGCTGGGCGCGCTGGTGGGCGCGGTGTACGCCTACGGCGCCGCGGTGCATGACTCCCCGGGCGTGGAGCACGTGCTCTGGGATGGCATCGACCCGGCGCCTCGCAACGAGAGCCTGTCCAACCCCATCAACATCTGCGTCACCGGCAACACGCTGCCGGAGGGCACGCGGTCCGCGCTGGTGGACTTCGACCTGCAGGCGGTGGGTGGCCACCTCCTGTCGCCCACGCCCAACGTGGCCGCGGCCTGGGAGGAGACGCGCCGCTATGAGCAGGGCGCCGCGCCCTACAACTGCTCCGGCTTCTCCCCGGCCCTCACCATCCGCTGAGACGCCTGGTGACGAACGGACGCATGCACAAGCCGTTCATCCCGGGCCTGGGCCTCGCCGCGGTGCTGTTGACCGCGGCGCTGGCCTCCTGCTCGGGTGACGAGGACGGCGTCACACCCCAGCCCGACGCCGGCACCACCGAGCGTGACTCGGGCCTGCCCCCCGAGGACAGCGGCACGCCCGACGCGGGTGACGCGGGCGACGACGCGGGCACACCGGATGCCGGCGGCGACGACGCGGGCACACCGGATGCCGGCGAGGTCTTCCCGCCCACCACGCTGTCGGGCTTCGGCCTCTTCACCGGGACACCGGCGGCGGGCGGGCTGCGGCCGGTGGAGGGGAACATCCCCTACACGCTGACCACGCCGCTCTTCTCCGACTACTCGGTGAAGACGCGCACGCTGTTCATCCCGCCGGACACCTCGGCCCGGTACTCGGCCAGCGAAGTGCTGGACCTGCCGGTGGGCACCATCATCACCAAGACGTTCGCCTTCCCCGCGGACCTCCGCGTGCCCGAGGAGAACGTGCGCGTCATTGAAACGCGCGTGCTGGTGCGGCGGCCCGGTGGCTGGGAGGCGTTCCCCTACTTCTGGAACGAGGCCCAGACGGAGGCCACGCTGGCCAACGGCGGCCGCGTCGTGCGCGACGTGCGCTTCATCGGCGAGGACGGCGTGGAGCGGCGGCTGGACTACCTGGTGCCCAGCAAGAACCAGTGCCTGAAGTGCCACCACGTCCAGGACGCACAGGACAACCAGGTGTTGGTGCCCATCGGCGTGAAGGCCCGGTATCTCAACCGGGAGCACGACTACGGCGGTGAGGCCCTCAACCAGCTCCAGCACCTGGCCAACCTGGGCCGGCTGACGGGGCTGCCGCCGCTCGACTCGGTGCCGCGCGCGCCGAACGCGTTCAACGAGGAGGAGGCCAGCCTGGAGCACCGTGCGCGCACCTACCTGGACATCAACTGCGCGCATTGCCACAACCCCAAGGCGACGTCGGGCACCACCAGCCGGCTGTTCCTCAACGTCGAGAACACGGACGCCTTCACGCTGGGCGTGTGCAAGCGGCCCGGGTCCGCGGGCGGCGGCGTGGGCGGTGAGTTCGACATCGTCCCCGGCAGCCACTCGACGTCCATCCTCTGGTACCGCATGGACACCGAGGAGTCGGGGAAGATGATGCCGGAGCTGGGCCGCGCCCTGCGTCACAACCAGGCATCGAGGCTCATCGCGGACTGGATTGACGCCATGCCGCCGCAGTCCTGCAAGTAGGCCCGTTGCCTGCTGAGCGGCCCCTCCGTGCCTCGCGCGCGGAGGGGCTTCGCTTTTCCGGGCCGTGACGCCCACGCCGCGTGACAGGGCGCGCGCGTGCCGCATAATCCGGGGCGCATGTCCTTGCCCACGCTGCTCCGGGGCGCGGGCCTCACCTGCGCGCTCATCCTGCTCGCCGCCTGCCGCATCGAGTCCGCCGCGCCCTCGGCCGGGCCGGCCCCCACGCGCGAGGGCACACCGTCCGGAGACGTCTGGGTCTACACGTCCATGTACCGGCACGTCCTGGACGCGCTGGAGCCCCTGCTGAAGGAGCGGCTGCCCGGCGTCCAGGTGCACTGGTACCAGGCCGGCAGCGAGAAGGTGGCCAGCCGCCTGGAAGCCGAGCGCGCCGCGGGCGCCGTCCGCGCGGACCTCCTGGCCACCTCCGACCCGTTCCTCTACGAGCGGCTCGCGCGCGAAGGCGCCCTGCTCCGCCATGCCTCGCCCAACGTGCTCCGCGTGCCCCGCGCCCTGGTAGACCTGGATGCGCGCTACGCGGCCCTGCGCCTGTCCACCATGGTCCTGGTCTACCGGAAGGGTGGACCGCCGCCCCCCACGTCCTTCGAGGCGCTGGCCCAAGGCCCCTGGACGGGGCGCGTGGCCATTGGCGATCCGCTCACGTCGGGCACCGCCTTCACATGGGCCGTGTTCTGTGACGCGAGGTACGGCGCGACCTTCTTCACGGGGCTGCGCCAGCGCGGCGCCATTGTCGCGGGAGGCAACGCGGCGGTGCTCCAGAAGGTGGAGAGCGGCGAGGCCGACGCGGGCGTGCTGCTCCTGGAGAACGTGCTCGCGGCCCAGGCGCGCGGCAGTCCCATCCAGGTGGTGTGGCCCACCGACGGTGCCGTCGTCATCCCCGGGCCCGCGGCCCTCTTCGCGACGACGCCCAACCCCGTGGCGGCGAAGGCGGTGGTGGACGTGCTGCTGTCACCCGAAGGCCAGCGCATCATCGTCGAGCAGGGCGACATGCACGCGGTGGACCCCAGGCTCCCAGGCCCCAGGGGAGAACCCGGCGTCGAGGCGCTGCTGGAGCGCGCGCGCCCCTGGACACCCGAGCTGCTCGAGCGAGGCCTCACCCAGGGCGGCGCCGTGAAGGAGCGCTTCCAGCAGGCCTTCGCGCGATGAGCGCCGCGGCGGCCAGGTCCTGGTGGCTGGGGCTCGGCGCGTGGCTGGTGCCGGTGCTGGGCTTCTCCGTGCTCCCGGTGGCGGCGCTGCTCTGGCGCGGCCTGGGGGCCGTCGAGGACGGGGGCCTGACGTGGTTGCTCGCGGAGCGGGGCGCGCTGGGCAACACGCTGACCATCGCCACGGGCGCGGCGGTGCTGGCCTTCGTCGCGGGGACACCGCTGGCGCTGGTGCTGTTCCGCACCGACCTGCCCCTGCGCGGCGCCTTCACGGTGCTGTTCACCCTGCCCTCCGCCGTCCCCGCCTTCATCTGGGGCATGGGCTGGCTGTCGCTCGCGAGCCCTCGCGCGGGGTACCTCAACCGGCTGCTGGGCGCGGACACCTTCGACATCTACGGCCCGGTGGGCATCGCGTTCGTGGAAGGTGTGTCGGGGCTTCCCCTGGTGCTGCTCGCGGGCGCGGCGGCCCTGCGACGCGTGGACCCGGCGATGGAGGAGGCCGCGCGCGTGTGTGGCGCATCGACGCCTCGGGTGCTGTTGACCACGACGCTGCCCCTGGCGTTGCCCTCGCTGCTGTCCGGCGCGGTCATGGTGTTCCTCATGGCGGCCTCGTCCTTTGGCGTCCCCTACCTCCTGGGCGTGTCGGCCTCGCCGCCCACGCGGGTGCTCACCACGCGCATCTATGAGCTGGTGTTGATGGGAGGCGACGCGGGACTGGGGCGCGCGGCGCTGCTGGCGGCCTCGCTCCTGCTGCTGGCCCCCTTGGCCATGGGCGTGAACCAGATGCTGGGCCGGACCGGGCGCGTCCGCCTGAGCGCGGGAAAGGGCCTGTCGGCCAGGCCCTTCCCCTTGGGCACCGCGCGAAACAGTGTCCTGGTGGCGGTGGGCCTGACGGCCACGGTGCTGGTGTTGCTGCCCCTGGGCGCCATCTTCCTCACGTCGCTCCAGCGCAGCTTCGGCGCCCGGCTGGCCTGGAGCGAGCTGACGCTGACGCACTGGGCGGGCGTGTTGATGGAGCCCCGCACGTTGCACGCCACCGGGCGCAGCCTCCTGCTCGCGGTGGGGGCGGGCACGCTGGTGTGTGGGCTGGGGCTCGCCGCGGCGGTGCTGCGACGGGGCTCGCGGCGGCTGGGCGCGGGCGTCGAGGCGCTGGCCGTCTGGCCCTACGCGGTGCCGGGAACAGTGCTGGCCCTGGCGCTGCTGCTCGTGTTCTCCCGGGACCTGCGCTTCATCCTGATGGACCGGGTGGCCTTCGTGCTCGCGCTGGCGCACACGCCGTGGCTGCTGCTCATCGCCTATGTGGCGAAGTACCTCGCGCTGGGAGCGCGCAACAGCGAGGAGGCGCTCGCGCAACTGGACACCTCCCTCACGGAGGCGGCGCGCGTCAGCGGCGCGGGGCCCTGGCGGGCGTTCGTGGATGCGCCGTTGCCACTCCTACGGCCCGCGCTCACCGCGGCCTTCGTGCTCGCGTTCCTGGCGTGCGCGACAGAAATCACGATGTCCGTGCTGCTCGTTCCCGCGGGGACCGAGGTGCTGGGCACGCTGCTCTTCGAGCTCCAGAGCTACGCCGACCCCGCCGCCGCCGCGGTGCTGGCCTGCGCCTTCGTCGTGCTGGTGGTGATGGGGCAAGCGATGCTCGCGCTGCTGGCCCGGCGGCCCATCGACAGACGGTGATGGACCACCGGGCCCCCCGTCACACCGGGATGCGGGCTACCAGCACTCACACCACCCGGCGGGATTGCAGCGGCCGTAGCCCTCACCACAGATGAGGTCACAGTCCGGGCAGATGCGCGCGGAGCCTCGCGCCTCGGCCTGGGCCGTCGCGGGAGCGAAGGCCATTCCAAAGCCCGCGGCCAGCCCCACGCCCAACGCCATCAGCATCGCCATTCCATTCAGCGTCTTCTTCATGTCGTGGCTCCTTTGGGGAGCGTCCACCGTATCGCCGGACCCTGACGCCGGACCGGGCACGCCCCGCGTCAAACGGCGACGTCCGGAGTAGGCTCCACGGCGCCGCATGAGCGACCTCCGACGTGCCACCCGTGATGACAACGCCGCGCTGCTCGACCTGTTCGGCGCGGTGCCGATGCAGGGCGACCTGGTCCTCTCCTCCCAGCGCGAGCCCGACTACTTCCACCTCTACGACATGCAGCGCGGCCAGACGGAGGTCTGGGTTCACGGCGCGCCCGGACAGCTCGACGGGATGGGCACCCTCCACGTCCGTGAGGGCTGGTTGGAAGGCCGCCCGTGCCGGGTCGGGTACCTGGGCGACCTGCGCACCCGCTTCTCCGCGCGACGGGCCCGTGGCGTCGCGCGCTTCTACGGGCCCATGCTCGAGGAGAGCGCCCAGCGATTGGGCGTGGACACCTTCCTCACGGCGGTGATGGCCTCCAACGCCACGGCGCTTCAAGCGCTCGTCAGAAAGCGGCCCGGGCGCGTGAGCCAGCCTCATTACGCCCTGCTGCGCCGCTTCTCCGCCGTGTCCATCCAGTTCCTGCTACGCCGCCGTCCCCCGCGCGGCGCCTACACCGTGCGCCGCGCCACGCCCGCGGATGTCCCCGCCATCGCGGCGCGACTGGACGCGGACCACCGCACCCGCCCCTTCGGCTACCGCTTCGACACCGGCGAGCTGGAGCACCGCTTCGCGCACTGGCCCGGGCTGCGCGTCGAGGACACCTACCTCGCCTTCGACGCGGGTGGCGCCCTGGTGGGCTGCACCACCGCCTGGAACCCCGAGGCCGTGAAGCGCTACCGCGTCCACGCCTACCGCGGCGGCATGCGCTGGGTGCGGTGGGGATGGAACACGCTGGCCTCCGTCGCCCGAGCACCGCGTCTGCCCACGCCCGGCAGCGACTTCCGTTACTTCTACCTCTGCAACACCTACGTGCGCGGCGAGGACCCCGCCATCCTCCGCGCGTTGGTGGAGCAGGTGTACGCGGACTTCCACGGCCAGGGCTTCCACTTCTTCACGCTGTATCAAGACGCGGTGGACCCGCTGGCGCCCGCGCTGAAGGGATTTCTGCAGCGCCGGCTCGACTTCCACCTCTACGCCGTGACGCCGGCCTCACGCGCTCGGGAGGTCTTCCCTTCAGGACGCACCGGCTTCGAAATCTGTCTGCCCTGACCGGGCTCACTCAGCCTGAAGCGTGACGCGCCACGGGACCTGCGCCAGCCCCGAGGCCCCCGTGAGCATCATCAAGTGGGGGCCCGTGAAGACGGGAACGAGCACACCCGACACGGGCCTGGACAACCCGCCTCCGGGCGCGACCAGCGTCACGGCCAGCGGACCGGTGTCCAGCCCCAGTCGATACCTGCGCCCCTCCTCCAACCTGACGGAGAACACATCCGTGTCGATGGCTGTCTGCACCACGCCGGAGATATCGACCGGCAACCTCACCTGCTGCGCTTCCGCGCTGTGGTCGGCGTGGTCATCGACGGCCACCTGCTCCAAGTGCAACGAGAAGCCCTCCGCGTCGTTCCGAGGCTGGAACATCATCGTGACGGGCCCGGCTTCCCATCCGCCGAAGAGGTGGCGGCCCTCGCCCAGGGTCAGGCTGCCCGCGACGCCGCGAGGGTTGAAGGACAGGCGTTCGGACGGCGCATAGGTCGCCAGGTAGATGCCTCCGGGCTCCGCGAGGAAGGCGATGGCGTCCGTGTCGGCGGGTGTCTCGAAGCGGCCCGTGACGGTGGTTCCCGGCGTGATGACGGTCGCGGTCTGCGGCGAGTCCCCGTGGTCATCCACCCCGGCATCCACCAGCGTCAGCGAGAAGGTGTGCTCCCAGTCGGGCCCGCCCTGGATGCGAAGGTAATGGGTGCCCGCGGTGCCCACCCGGGCCCGCAGCCGGTCCGTCGTCGACGAGGCCACGTTCGCGCCCGTCCCATCCACCACCTGCGCGGACCACGGCCCGGCGCCGTCCGTCCGCACCGAGTAGACATGACCGGCTTCCCCCGCGAAGGAGAAGACATCCACGTCATCGCGAGACTGGAGGGTGAGGCCCACGGGCACGCCCGCCGTCACGGGGGTGGCGGTCTCCAGCGTGTCTCCGTGTTCATCACGCCCCAGGTCCTCGAAACGGCAGCGAGCCTCCACCGGGAACGGGCCGCTGTCGGCCACGATGCTGACGCGCCAGGTATGGACAGACGTCGCGCCCAGGCTCAGCGCCAGCGGCGCCCCTGTCGCGCCAGAGGCCTGGTCCACGAACGCGAAGTCATCGAACCCCAGCTCCATCCACAGGCCAGGCCCGGGAGGCGCCTCGCAGATGAAGCGATAGCCATGGCCCACCTGCGACCGGAAGACGAACATGTCCTGGTCGAAGATGTGGGAGAGCCGCACGGAGAACGGGCCACGAGAGCCCTCCTCCAGCACCGTGGCCTCCTCGAACGTATCCCCGTGGTCGTCCGTCCCCAGGGACACCAGTTGGTAGTTGTAACGACCCGCGGACGCGCCACCGGAGACCTCGAAGTACCAGGTGCCTTCGGTGAGGGTCGCGAACCACGACTCCCGAGCCCCTTCGCTGGCGGCGAGCACGTGGCGACTCCGCCCCTCCGCATCCAGGAGCCGCACCCGACATTCCGCCAGCGTCAGCCGGGTGCATGAAAAGGCATAGAGGCCGCGCTCGGGCACGGTGACGGCGAACAGGTCGCGGTCCCACATCTCCACGCGCGTGCCCTCACTGATGCGGGCCTCGCGCGGGGACATGGGGAGCGTCAGCACCGTCGCGCTGTCGGGCGAGCCCCCATGGTCATCCGGCTGCCGGAAGGTGGCGACGGAGCACGTCAGCTCCGCGGCCGCCTCCCACGGGCCACAGCGGCACATGGGCTGCCCCGCGTTGGAGAAGCAGGTCCCCGCCGTGCATTGCAGTCCGGCGCAGGCCTCCGCGTCTCCGGGGACCTCCACGGTGTTGCACGACAAGACGACCAGGACCCACAACAGTGTCCCCCGGAGCACCCCGGGGGCACGGACGGAACGCGATGCAGGCGACATGACGTCCCGCCCTCCCCATCAGACGACGCGGTGTTTCCAGGTCCCGCGCCGGAAGAGAATGACCGCCACCACCGCCATCACGGAGAAGGCCACCGAGATGGCGAGGAACGCCCCCGGAGGTCCCATGCCCATGGGCCCGGAGAGGACCCAGGCCAGGGGCAGCTCCAGCGCCCAGAAGCAGCAGATGTTGAGGAGCGTGGGCGTGGCGGTGTCTCCCGCGCCGTTGAACGCCTGCGTCAGCACCATGCCGAAAGCATAGAACAGGAAGCTGGCGCTCAGGATGCGCAACGCCATCACGCCCTCCCGCATCACCGCGGCGTCCTGGGTGAAGATGCCCACCACCGGCTCGGCGGCCAGGAAGAACACCAGCCCCAGCGTCCCCAGGAACACGGCGTTGATGCGGGCCGCCGTCCACACGGCCTCTTCGCCCCGCTCCGGCTTCTTCGCGCCCAGGCTCTGCCCCATCAGGGTGGCCGCCGCGTTGCTCAATCCCCAGGATGGCAGCAGCGCGAACAGCACCACGCGCAGCGCGATGGTGTAGCCCGCCACCGCCGCGCTGCCGAACGTCGCGACGATGCGCGCCAGCACCACCCAGCTCGTGGTGCCCACCAGCGCTTGCACCGTGCCCGCGCCCGACATCCGCAACATCGCCACCATGGTGCCGGGCTCCAGGCGCAGATGCTCGCGGCGCAGCCGGAGCCGCCCAGAGCCCTTCGCCAGCCGGTAGAGCTGGTACACCACGCCGCAGCTCCGCCCGAAGGTGGTGGCCACCGCCGCGCCCATGACGCCCAGCTCCGGGAAGGGCCCCACGCCGAAGATGAGCAGCGGCGCCAGGACGATGTTGATGGCGTTGGCCAGCCACAACACGCGCATGGCGATGGCCGCGTCGCCCGCGCCCCGGAAGATGGCGTTGATGAGGAACAGCAGCAGCACGCTGCCCATGCCGCCCAACATCACCTGCGTGTAGCGGATGCCGTGCTCCAACACCCACGGCGAGCCGCCCATCATCGCCATCAGCGGCCGCGCGAAGTAGACGCCCGCCACCGACACCGGGATGGACAGCACGACGCCCAGCCCCAACGCCTGCACCGCCGTGCGCGCGGCCCGCTCCGAATCCCCTTCACCGATGCGGCGGGACACCAACGCGGTGGCGCCGATGCTCAACCCCGCGGACGCCGCGTAGATGATGGTGAGCAGCGACTCCGTCAGCCCCACTGACGCCACCGCGTCCGCTCCCAGCCGCCCGACGAAGAACACGTCGACGACGGCGAAGACGGACTCCATCATCATCTCCAGCACCATCGGCACGGCGAGCAGGAAGATGGCGTGGCGGACTGGCAGCTTCGTGAGGTCCTTCTGCGTTCCGTGAAGGGCTTCCTTCAACGACGCCCAGCGCCCTGGCGCGCCGCCTTCGGGTGGACCTCCTGCCTCCGCCGGCACGGATTCAACTCCGGCCGAGGACGTGTCAGACATGCCTTCCTCCGTGGGCGCCCTTCTGTCAGCCTGGCGCGAAGAGGTCCAGGGACGATGCGCCCCACCCCTCCTGACCGCGCGGCTCCCACTCCCTCACGCCACGAGCGAGCAGCCTCCGCAGGGCAAGCCTCGGGCGGGCGACCGTCGGACGCTGGACAACCTACCTGCGCCGTCGGGCCGTCGGGATGCAGCGCCCATGGGTGTAGGGTCCGCCGCAATGGTCATCAGCTTGCCGCACGAGAGTGCGCCCGGCGTGCCAGCAGGGGGGGCAGCGCACTTCAGCCTCTCCAGCAGCGCGCGGGTGCTGGGAACTCTCCACCTGGGTCCAGGAGCCATCATCGCGCAAGGCGCGGTGGTGCGCTCCCATGACGGCGCCGTGAAGTTGGGCGCCGGCTCGGCCGTGTTGGAGAACAGTGTCGTTATCGGACTGCCACAGCACCCGGTCTCGGTGGGAGAGCGAACCCTGCTCGACCACCGCAGCCTGGTGCTGGGCGCGGAGGTCGGCGCGCTCTGCGACGTGGGGAGCGGCTCCATCCTCATGCCCGGCGCGCGGCTGGGCGCTCGCTGCCTGCTGAGCGAAGGGACCGTCATTCCCGCGGGCATCGTGGTGCCGGACGACTCCGTCGTCGCGGGACGGCCCGGCCGCATTCTTCGCAGAACCACCGCGGATGACCTGGAACGGCTTCGGAAGCGACGCGGCGGCAGCCTCGACCTTCCTGGCCAACCACTCACCGCTTTCTCCGCGAGAGATCGCGCAGAGGACGCCCCCATGGGACAGCTCTATACGTTTCGCGACAAGCACCCACTGGTGCACCCCACCGCCACCCTCTTCTCCTCGGCCGAGGTGACGGGAGACGTCATCATCGGCCCTGGCTGCATCATCGGGCCCGGGGTCAAAATCCTCGGTGACGCGAGCGGCCCGGTGCGCATCGGCGCGGGTGTTCAGGTGCTGGCCAACACCGTGCTGCACCGGCTGTCGGACCATGCCCTGACGCTGGAGGACGGCGTCATCATTGGCCCGGGCTGCACGGTGCATGGCAGCCACGTGGGCGCGAACACCGTGGTGGAGCCGGGCGCCATCCTCTGCGACGGAACGCGGCTGGGACGCGGCAGCTTCGTGGGCGCGGGCAGCCTGGTGAAGCAGGGCAGCAACTTCGCGGACGGTGCCCACGTGGATGGCTTCCCAGCGGCCCAGACGGGCACGCTGACGTCGCTTCCCCCCGTGCCGCGCTGGGCCCTGCGGCCCGAGGACCTGCCCGGCCTGCGGCGCATTGGTTAGTTAGCGCGCAACTACTCCGACCGGTGCCGCTCGGCCTGCTGAACGGCCGCGCGCACCGTGCCCATGGCATGGAACGCCAGTCCCATGCCCCAACCAATGGCGGGGTACTGCACCCACCAGCTCGGCCCGGAGAACAGGTCGATGAGGGTGAGCCCGCCAATGACGATGGTGTAGCTGGTCGCGTGTGACACAAGGCCGAGATAGGCCGTGCGCAGGCGCCGCTTCGCCTTGTCCCGGCCCGCGCGCGAGGACAGCACGCTCTCCACGGCGGTCTCGCTCACGCCCAGCTCCCGGGCCATCGCCAGCAAGTCCTCCCGCGTGAGCGCGCGGTCCGGGTCCTTGCCGGAGAGGGCCCGCGTCGTGGCCTCTCGGATGATGTCCGCGGCCTCTTCCTGGGAAAAACTGGGAGGTGCGCTGCGCTGCCGGGTGGTCGCCATGAAGCCGGAACGCTAGCGCGGCGGACTGACTGCGTCGACCGGACACAACGCCGCTTCACCCCCGTGGGCGAAGGGTTCGCGCCCCGCCCGTTCTCTTCGCGCCTCACCCATTTTCACAACAGCGAAGGGGACACCCATGCTTCGTGGCATTCGCAGGTCCATGTTCTGTGCACTCGGCTTGATGGCCGCTGCGTGTGGCAACGAAGGCGCCCGCACACAGGAAGAGGCGCCCGTCCAGATCGTCCCGGAAGCCTGGATGGGAGAGACAGTGGGGGCCGAGCTCCCGCGGCTCGAAGCCCTGGGCGACGTCCAACTGCTGACCGACGTGAACGCGGAGGAGCTCTTCCGTGAAGCCGCCGCGCGGTCCCCCGAGCGCGCCGCGAGCGCCAAGACGGCGACGCCGGAGCGGCCCTCGACGGAGCGGAGCTTCATCGGCATCGACCTGAAGAACCAGAAGGCGTACCGCCTGCGCACCGATGAGGCCAACCTGGGCCGCGTGGCGGACGAACTGGCTCGGCGGGGCTTGAATGGCGCGTCCCGAGGCACGCTCGACGATGCCTCCGCGCAGCCCGTGCGTGGCGAGGAGCCCGCGACGTCGGACACCGTCTCCGGGCAGACGTGGAGCAACGGCGTGGACACGCGCATCCGCATGGCCATCTCGGATGGCTACGCCTCGAACTCGTGGCCGTACCGGACCATTGGACATCTGAGCGCTGGGTGCTCGGGCTCGCTCGTGGGACGCCGGGTCGTCGTCACCTCCGCCCACTGTGTCGTCAGCGCGAACAGCGGGTGGCACCCCATCTTCAACACCTTCACGGCGCGGCGGGACGGCGCCTCCGCGACGTGGGGCGTCCAGGACGCCATCTGGTACTGGGTGCCGGAGCAGTACATCAACGGCACCTGCAACAACGCCGGGAACTGCAATCCCCACGACTTCGCCATCATGGTGCTCGCGGACAACTTCCCCAACGGCCACCCGGGCTGGATGGGACACTGGAACGCGTCCACGGACACGCTCAAGCAGTGGAGCATGTACATGCGTGGCTACCCCGGCTGCTCGGGGGCGGCGGCACCCGCGAGCTGCACGTCGCGGACGCTGTATGGCGACGTCAACCTGTGCAGGACGGGCAACGCGTACAGCCCGGACGCGGATGGGTGGCACCGGGAAATCGACATCAGTTGCGATGGCAGCCCGGGCCAGAGTGGCTCGCCCATCTACTCGTATGACGCGCCCGTCTCGGGCCCCGTCGTGGTGGGGCAGTACAACCAGTACTACTGCACGGGGACCGGCTGCGCGGGGAACTCCTTCCCGAACACCATGGGGCACCTGACGCCCTCCTGGAACAGCACCATCAGCTACTTCAAGTCGCTCTATCCGTGAGAGAGGGCCGGGGCGCGCACCACGGCCCGGGTGCGCGCCCGCCTCGTTCATGAATCGAAATACCCGCCGGTGAATGCGCCGCGATGCCCCCCGTCAGAAGGAACACGACGACGAATCCTGGCCACACCGGCCACGAAAGGGAGGCAGCCATGCGTGGGAAGCTGATGCAGGTGCTGGTGGTCATCGCGATGTCCGCGGGAAGCCCTGTCCTTGCGCAGACCGTGCACGGCGCCTCCGAAATCCAGAAGGCAGGCAACACCTCGTCGTGGGCGCAGAACTCCAACAGCCAGGCCGCCAGACAGCGCGCGGAACGTGACCGGATGGAGCGGGAGCGGCAGGCGCGTATCGAGCGCGAGCGACAGGAGAAGGAGCGGCTGGCGCGTATCGAGCGCGAGCGCCGCCAAGAACGTGAGCGTCAGGCCCGTATCGAGCGTGAGCGTCAGGAGCGGGAGCGTCAGGCCCGTATCGAACGTGAGCGTCAGGAGCGGGAGCGTCAGGCCCGTATCGAGCGCGAGCGGCAGGAGCGGGAGCGTCAGGCCCGTATCGAACGTGAGCGGCAGGAGCGTGAGCGTCAGGCCCGTATCGAGCGCGAGCGTCAGGAGCGGGAGCGCCTGGCACGCATCGAGCGTGAGCGGCAGGAGCGTGAGCGACTGGCACGCATCGAGCGTGAGCGGCAGCAGCGGTTGAGCCGCGACTACCCGTCGCGCGGTGGCACCGCCCACGGCCCGCGGCGCGGGTAGACCGACGGCAGCCAGCACATCATCGAGCCACGGCCCCAATCGGGGCCTCAGGGGCGCAGGCCCGGAGACCTCCACTCCGGTGCCCTGCGCCCCAAGCATTTTCGGCGTCTCGAGGACGGCGCTCAGTCCCAACGCGAGTCAAGCGAGCCCGGCGGAGAAGTGATGCCTTCCTGTCGCTCGCCTGCCCTTCGGGGTCGTTCCGCGCCCAAACCACGCGACAGAATAATGAGGCGCCCACGCACCTGGTGAGAACGATGCCTCCATCCGACGCCGCATCTCTTGGGAATCACCACCGGCCGCAAACCAGCGAACCGCTCGTCGGCCCGCCGTCGGAGCATGCCCATACCGTCCAGTTCTACGAGGACGAGGCCTTTGTCATCGACATCATCGAGGCCTACATCACGGGCGGGCTTGCGCGAGGGGACCCGCTCATCATCATCGCGCAGACGTCCCACCGGGAGCAGCTCATCGCCCGGCTCATGACCGCGGGCGTGGACACCGCCGCGGCCGTCGAAACCGGACAACTCACCCTGCTCGATGCCCGTGAAACCCTGGCTCGCTTCATGGTGAACGGTCGCCCGGACTGGGAGCGATTCCGGGAAGTCGTCGGCGCCGTGCTGGAGCGGAGCCTCGAGACGGCGCGGCCCGGCACCAAGGTGCGCGCCTACGGCGAGATGGTGGATGTCCTCTGCCAGGACGGAATGCCGGACGTGGCGGTCGCGCTGGAGTCGATGTGGAACGACCTCGGCGTGATGTATCCACTCTCCCTCTTGTGCACCTATGCCATCGGGCACTTCGGGAACGCGGAGCATTCGCGGCCCTTCCGGGACGTCTGCAAGGCCCACGCGCGTGTCATCCCCACCGAAAGCTACCTGCGGCTCGAAGCACCCGAGGCTCGGATGCTCGAGGTCACCCTCCTCCAGCAGCGCGCCCAGGCCCTGATGGCGGAGGTCGAGCATCGCCGTCAGGCCGAACAGGCCCTGCGCGACGCGCTCCACAGCCGAGATGAATTCCTGGCGCTGGCCAGCCATGAATTGAAGACGCCCCTCACCGCGCTCCAGCTCCAACTGCAGTCCCTGCCCTCCGCGGCGGCGAGGAAGGACGGCGGAGGACGGCTGCTGGAGCGGTTGGACAAGGCCATCCGCCACACGGAGCGGCTCGCCACGCACATCGATGGCCTGCTCGACGTCTCTCGGTTGGGGGACGGGCAAGTGCCATTGATGGTGGAGCAGCTCGACCTGTCACGCCTCGTCCGGGACACGGTTTCCCGCGCCATGACGACGGCGGCCGAGGCCGACTGCAACGTCCACCTGCGAACGGACGCGACGAGCATCCCCGGCGTCTGGGACCCCCTGCGGATTCAACAGGTGGTGGGCAACCTCCTCGTCAACGCCTTCAAGTACGGCCGAGGCAGGCCCGTGGAGGTCCGGGTGGAGGCCGCGCTGGACCACGCCCGGGTCATCGTCAGAGACCACGGGATTGGCATCGCCCCCGAGCATCACGAGCGCATCTTCCAGCGCTTCGAGCGAGCCGTCTCCTCCAGCGCCTTCGGCGGCCTGGGACTGGGCCTCTGGGCCGCGAGACAGGTCGTGTCCGCCCACGGCGGCACGCTGCGCGTGGAGAGCGAACCCGGAAAGGGCGCCACGTTCATCGTCGAGCTGCCCTATCACCCGCTGTAACGACAGCGGCCCCGCCCTCAAATCCAGAAGACCATGTCGCGCTCGGCGGCCTCGGGCCCCGAGCCCTGGCCGCCCTCGCGCAACCACCGGCGATACGCCTCGATGTCCGCGTGGTGCAGATCCGCTTCCGTGCCGGAGTACACGCCGCCGCCGGGCCCATCCAGCAAGGCCTCACGCTGGATGTCCATGATGTCCACGTCCTGCTGAATGACCTGCCGCGTGTACCAGCGCACCAGCGGCTTCAGGGCACGCCCCACGAGTGCCCCCGGCACATCCACGGGCAGCCGGTAGCTGATGGCCGTGTAGACCCAACTGTCCGTGGGCCCTGCCGGTGTGCACTGCGAGTTGATGACGAAGCCATGCTCGCCCCACAGGTAATCCACGCGCGTGACGTTGGGCACGTGAAACATGTCCGTGTGGACCAGCGGCAGACCCCGGGGATTGAACAGGCGGCCCAGCCCCGTGAGGGTGTCTTGCGCCTGTTTGTACGTCACCAGCACGCTGCCCTCCGCGCGCCGCACCGTGGCCGGCACGCGCTTGCGAGCGGGCTTCCGGAACCACCCCGGATGCACGAAGAGCGTGTGCGGCACGTCCATGAAGTTCTCGACGAGGTTCGTCACCCCGTTCGGGAAGCGCGTCACCATGAAGTAGACGGTCCAGCCGTCCTGGCCCCAGTGAGGGACGCGGAAGGGCGCGGCCCGCGCGGGCGCGTCGCCGCCCATGTAGACGAAGACCAGGCCGTCCTGCTCCACGGCGGGAAAGCGAGACACCCGGCCCAGCGCGCAGGGCTCGGGCTTGAGCCCTTCCCGCGCACAGGCCTCCGCGTTGAGCAACTCGCTCCGCTGCGAAGGCCCCAACGAGGGCACTTCCACGACGGCGCCCGACGCGTCGTAGACCCAGCCGTGGTACGGGCAGCCGATGCGGCCGTCGAACACCGCGCCCCGAGACAGCCGCGCATTGCGGTGCAGGCACCGGTCCCTCAGCGCGGTGGGCTGCCCCTGTGCATCGCGGAAGAGGACCAGCCCCGTCCCGAAGAGCGTGCGCGCCAGGGGCTTGCCCGGCCTCAGCTCCGTGGAGAGACACGCGACATACCAATAGTCCTTCAGCGCGCCACAGCGAGCGAGGTCGGCTTCGGCCTCCAGGTCCACGTTCGGCACCGGCGCGACATCACGCGGGAGCAGGTGCAGCGGCTGTCTCATGCGGCGGCTCCAGAAAAGTGGTCGGACCAACCCGGCAGGCGGTGCAGGTCCACTGGCTTGATGTCGCCCGCGCGCTGGCCCAGAGCGACACAGCGGGACTCATAGTGGCGAACCCCCTCCACCACGCGCACCGCTCGCACGGCGCCCAACTGCCCCAGCTCCCGCGCGTAACGGTAGTGATGCCCCTCACAGAAGGCGCGCTCCACGGCCTCGGCGGCGGCGGAGAGCCGTGCGAGGGGCGCCTGGGTCTCCAGGAACAGGACGTACGACGGAGTCGGCGCCCATTCCGGCGCGAGCATGGCGAAGCGGGGCCGCGCGCCACCGAAGTGCTCCGGCAGGATGGCATCCAACACGGCACCCACCCGGGTGGCGGAGAGCTTCTCGCCCACCAGGTCGCAGACGGCGTCCGCCCTGCCCACGAAGCGCAAGCAGGGCGTGGCCTGCCGGAAGCCCTCCACGCGCACCAGGTCTCCCAGCCGGTAACGGAGCAGCCCGCCCGACGTGGTCAGCAGCACCCCGTACGTCCGCCCCTGCTCCAGCTCGTGCGCGAGGCGCGGACGCAAGGTGGGCTGCTCGGGGTCGATGAATTCGTAGAAGTGGCTGCGCACCGCGAGCACGGGTGCGGGCGCATCGAAGAGCGGCACGGTGACGACACCTTCCGTGGCCAACAACCCCTTGCCTTGCACCTCCACGTCAGGGAATCGCTGACATGCGGCGGGCAGCGCGTGAGCGGCCTGCGCATCCGTCCACATGCTGAGCAGCGACAAGCGGGGCCACAGCTCCCGAGCACTCCCTCCGCTTCGCAACAGGTCACGAAGGCGCGAGGCCCGCTCGGGACGCGGCGAGAAGCACATCCGGGACATGACCTGTCGCAGGGCCGCGTCGTCCTGTCCCGCCCCGGAGGTGGGTGGCCGGCAGACGCCTCGACGCAGGTCCTCGGCCAGCCGGTCGCCGTGCCGCTCCAGCGCCGCCATGAGCAACGAGAGGAAGCTGGGGTTCCACACGCTGATGAGCGTCAGGTCCTCGCACGCCACCAGGTGCCAGAGCGTCACGTAGCGACAGGACTCCACGTCTGGCAGCGCCCCCACGTCCCCCGGCACCGCGAAGATGCGCGACAGCAAGGGGCGCAAGGTCCGCGAGAAGTAGGCGCTGTCGTCCGCGCTGCCCACGGGAATGCCCCCCGCCGTTCGCTCCTGCTTCCGCGCCAGCGGCGAGATGGACCAGTAGCTGGGTCCCATCCGCACCGAGGGCCTCCGGTGGAGAATCTCGAAGAGCATGGGAGACAACGCGCGCTGGAACTCGTCCAGGAGGCCCCGCGTCACGGGCACGCGCTTGCTCGCGCCAGAAGAACCCCCGGAGAGTTCGAAGCGCAGCACGGACTCCCGCGTGAGCACGCGGGACGCACCGGCGGCGATTCGCTCCAGGTCCGGCACGAGCGCGTCGGGCGTCACCCACGGCACCGCGTCCTGGAAGTCTCTCGTGCTTCGGAGATGACGGAAGCCCGCGATGCGCTCCGCCTGCTGGCTCCCGCGAACAGAGCGGAGCACCCGTTCCAGACAGACCGCCTGCGCGGCCTCGGGATTTCGCAGGGCCCGGTGGAAGCGCAGCGCGGACGGCGCGAGCACGGCGCGCAGCCCCTCGAGTGGTAGCGCTGACGGAATCACGGCGTTCTCACGTCCCCACGCGCACGCCCGCGTGTCGCAGCCCGCGGCGAGCCCACCCACGGAGCTGCCCGGACACGCTGCGCCCCAAGGCCCGGAAAAGGTCCCACCAGCGGATCTCCACCAGACACACCAGCTCCTCGCCTTCGCCATGGCGAGGGTTGCGCTCGGCGAAGAAGGCGATGTCGGGATGCGAGGCCGCCGCGCGGTCGATGGGGGCCACGCCATCACGCACGCGGTAATGCGCGCCATCGAAGCGGAGCGTGCCCCGGACCGCGTCGTACTGTTCACCGAACCAGCGGGTGGCCAGCGCGTGGAGGAAGTCCGCCCGCCCGACCGGCGGCGCCCAGTCCCGCCGGGGCAGCGTCCGAGGGAAGTAGTTCACCGCGAGCAGGTACGTCTTGAAGCCCGCGCTCAACAGCAGCCAGTGCAGCGGGCGCAGGGGACGGCGGAGCTTGCGCGACAACACGAAGCGCCCGAAGCACACCTGCAACACCTTGTGCCCCCACCAGTCGGGGTGGATGACCGTGTCCCCCGAATACACCACCTCCACCTGTCTGCCTCCGGTGGACTCCTCGGCGACGCGCAGCGTGCTGAAGCCCACCAACTCACCGGTGCGACGCGTGTGGAGGAGGATGACGTACTGCTTGTCCTCCAGGTCCGCCGCGAACCGCTCGGGCGACACGCCCGCGTAGCAGAGCTGCATCAGCGCCAGCATCTGCGCCCGCTGCACCTCCGTGAGCGAGTCCCGCCGCACCGTCGAGCCCTTCAGCGGAGACATCATGGACGCGTGCGTCCCTGGAGCGCATCGGTGACGGGAGGCTGCCGCAGCTCGTGCGTCACGTCCGGAGTCAGCGACACCTCCTGAACGGAGCCGCCGTACCAGTGCACCCGCGCGGTCACCGGCCCCGAGTACCCTCCCAGCCCGAAGTGCAGCCGGGCATCCGCCGACGCGGAGAAGCCGCCCATCAGCCCCACCTCCTGCACCTGCTCCACGCGCTTCCCACCGTCGTCGTAGGAGAGCACCACCCGCGTGCCCACCGCGCTCCGGTGCGTGCGGTCCCCCTGCCCCACCAAGGTGAGGCCCACGAAGTGCGTGTCCGGACCGCCCTCGGCGCGCAGCGTGTTGCGGTACAGCGACACCGGTCCGTGCTGGTTGGTGATGAGCACGTCCAGGTCGCCGTCACCATCCAGGTCCGACAGGAGCACGCCTCGCGAGTTGTCCGGGTCGTCCAGCCCCAGCTCCCTCGCCATGTCCACGAAGTGTCCAGGCTTCGCGTCACCCAGGTTGAGATACGCGCGGCGCGCCTCGTTCGCGTAGATGGTGCGGCCTCGGATGTCGCCCCACTTGTCCGCGTACGTGTGAATCTCCGGACCGGACTGCATCAGCTTGTGATTGACGTACCAGTAGTCCTTCCGCTGTCCGTCGGGAATGCGCCACCGCTCCGCGTCCAACCGGTCGTCCACCATGCCGTTGGCCTGCACCAGGTCGGGCCAGCCATCATTGTCCAGGTCGCCCGCCGCCGCGCCCCAACCGAAGCGCCGCTCGTTGAGCGCGCCACGGAAGGTGGCCTCGTCGCGGAACTCAGGCGTGAAGGCGTCCTTGCCCGGCCCCACCATCCACAACAGGCTGCCCTCCGCCTGGAGCGAGTGGTGGACATTGGAGACATACAGGTCCAACCAGCCGTTGCGATCGAAGTCCGCGACGGAGGCATTCATCCCCTTGTACGTGTCCTTCCCAATCTCCCCGAAGAGCCGGCCCTGCACGCGCCGGAAGTGTTTGCCGCCCTCGTTGAGGTAGATGTCATCCGGCCCGAAGTCGTTGGCCACGTACAGGTCCGTCCAACCGTCGCGGTTGAAGTCCACCGTGCTCACCGCGAGCGACCAGTGCGTCTCCGGCATCCCCATGGCGGCGATGTCCACCTTCTCGAAGGTGCCATCTCCCCGGCCCCGGTAGAGCGCGTTGAGCCCGCCGTTGGTCGCGTTGTGCCAGCCGTCGTGCATGAAGCGGAACATGCGCCGGTCGTCGGGGTGCTCGGGCTGGGGCAAACGGAAGAGGTTGAGCGGCACGGGCGGCGCGTAGTCCGGCAGGTGCGTGGTCATCACGTTGAGGACGAGGAGGTCCAGGTGCCCGTCGCGGTCATAGTCCAGGAAGGTGAGGCCCAGGCTCACCGCGTGGTCGCCGACGCCCGCCGCCTCCGTCACGTCCTCGAAGCCCGGCGTGCCCGTCTCTCGCAGCGTGTTGCGCAGCAGGCGGACAGGCCCGAAGGCCACCGCCACCGCGAGGTCCAGGTCTCCATCTCCGTCCCAATCCACGAAGGTTCCGCCGCCCGGCAGGCCCTCTTCCTTGTAGCGCGTGGCGAAGCGCTCCAACGCGGGCACGGGCACACGCTCGAAGCGAAAGTCCCCCAGGTTGCGGTAGAGCACCGCGTGGTCCTCGGGGCGGCCCAGCGGGTGCGTGATGAACAGGTCGGGCCGTCCGTCACCGTCGTAGTCCCCCACGGCGACGGCATCGCCCACCGCGACCAACCACTTCGCGACGTGCCCGAGCCGAGGGTCCAGCTCCTCCAGCGTGCGACCCATGGTGGAGCCCAGCCCCGCGGCCCGGACATCCACACGCTCCATCCGGAAGGCGAGCGGCGCCGCCCGGACACCCGGCGCGGCGGCCAACGTGTAGCCGCCCAGCATGACGGAGCCCAGCCCACCCACCACGGCCGCGCGCTTCAACCAGCCCGAGGACACCAACGCGCGCAGGGAGTCACGTCCACCCCGCTGCCAGGCCGCGCGCGCATGGACGAAGACGAAGCGCGCGGTGGCGCAGGTGAGCGCCGCGTAGAAGAACGTGTAGACGCTCTCCTTGAAGTGCAGCACCAGGTCCACCAGCGTGATGGCCAGCGCCAGCAGAATCTGCCCACGCCGCGTCCCCGGTGAAGTGGCCGGGTCGGTGAGCATGTAGAAGACGAAGATGAAGAACGACGGCGCGCCCAGCGTGCCGAGGAAGAGGACCTCCGGCGGCAGGTGATGCCGCATCACGTAGGCCCTCAGCGCCGTCTGGAGCGCATAGAAGGTCAGGAAGCTGACCACCAGCCAACCCCGGCCCACGCGGAAGAAGAAGAGCACCAGCGCCGCCATGAGGATGAAGGCGGAGAGGGCCACCTCGCCGTTGGCCCACTGGTACGCGGGCGCGGCGGTGATGAGCTCGCGGGTGAAGAGCAGCGACATCGCCACGCCGAACATCGACGGATTGAAGACGTGGCGTCCCTGGAAGGTGAGCACGTACTTCGACCCGATGGCGATCCACACGGGAAAGAGCAGCAGCCAGCTCGAATGCGAGTAGTTGAGCAGCAGCGCCAGCGAACAGCAGGAGATGTAGGCGCTGAGGGGGACGACCTTCTGCCGCTTCAGCACCCACCCGAGCGCCATGTCCAGCAGGCTGCCCGTCACCACGATGGCGGCCATCTGCCACGGGCTGCGGTTGAAGCCGAAGAAGGTGAAGCCGAGCACACCGTAGAGCGTCAGCAGGAAGGCGAAGGGCAGGCGTGGGTCGTTCCAGCGAGGCCACACCCAGCCCCATCGCTCGGCACGTGGCGCCGTGTGCAATGGGGCGTACACCTGTGCAGCCGGGTTCACCCCGGGTCCAGCGCTCATGGATGCCGGCCTCCCGCCGTAGCGCGTCCGCACGCGCGAGCGGAGCGTGCCTTGCGCCGTGCGCCCTGTCCATTCAGGGCAGGGGCTTGCAACAGCCCCCGCCGCGTGTGTTCACCTGTCGCGGTCGTCATTCGACGCGCACGACGTTGCAAGCCTCGGGCACACGCGCCCACCGCACGAACATCCGGCACCGATGCTCTCTTCGCACACGCTCATCCTGCTCGCCCTGCTGGCGGCCCTCTGCGCCTTGGCCGCGGGCTGGTTCCGTCACACGCAGAACGTGAAGGGCTCACGCGGCGGACGCATCTCCGGGCCCAAGCTGGCGTGGCTCTTCTACGCGGTCTTCCTCTGGTTCCTCGTCTGCCCGCTCGTGGCGCTGGACACCGCGGTGCCAGGCGAGGCCCGCGGCGTGCTGGGGGCCTTCGCCGCGTTCATGTGGCTGCGCGGCATCGCGGAGCTGTACCTGCTCTACGGCGTGAAGCGCTGGCGGCCTCCCTACGGCGTGGCCCATGACGTGGCGTGCATCGCCCTGGTGCTCGGCGGCCTGTTCTGGGGCCGAGCGCGCTGGCTCGGCGTGCTCGCGCCCGGGGACGTGTGGGCCCTGGCCTTCCTGGGCCTCGTCCTCGTGAGCCTGGTCGTCGAGGTCGCCTATGCCGCGCTGTTCTTCCACGCCGTAGAGGGCCGCACCACCGGCGAGGACGGCATCTGGTTCGCGGACGAGGAGCAGGCCCGGTTCCGCCGCATCAACCGGCTGACGCTGGCGCTCAACGTGCCACTGTATGCGGGACTGGTGGGGCTGCTGGCGGCCAGTGCCTGAGCGCCATCTCGGGGGGCGCGCGTCAGTCAAAGACTGATACACTCGGCGTCCTAGTGACGGAGGCCTCCGCCTCCGGGGGACCTGAGCTCACATGGGACATCCGACCCTCGAGAACGAGACGCCCTTCGCCTTCGACATGATGGGCCTCTGCGACGAGGACGGCCGGCCGTTGTGCCTCTTCGTCGTGAAGGCCACCTACGCCATGGGCGACGACGGACTGAAGCTCGCGGAGGAGCAGGTGCCCGTGAGCTGGGGCGGCGAAGCCTGGGGTGAGCCCGGGGCGTCCAGCGACAAGTACGAACCCGAGTGCGCCTTCATCAAACCTGCCACGGATGTGGCCCTCATTGGCCATGCCCACGCGCCTCAAAAGGGCGCCACGGAGGTGCTGGTGGCCCTTCAAGTGGGGCCGCTGAAGAAGGCCGTGCGCGTGGTGGGGGAACGGACCTGGTTCAAGAGCATGGGCCGGGTGGCCGCCACGAAGCCGCTGCCCTTCGACAAGCTTCCGCTGACCTGGGAGCGAGCCTTTGGCGGATGGGACAAGACGGACGCGGCGAAGCCCTCGTTCGAGCCACGCAACCCCGTGGGGGTGGGGTTTCGCGCGAGCCCGCGTCACTTCGAGGAAGGGCTGAAGCTCCCCAACCTGGAGGACCCCGCGACGGAGTCGCTGCGCGAGTTCGGCCAGCGGGTGCTCCCCACCTGCTTCGGCTTCACGTCGCCCCACTGGCAGCCCCGCTCGAAGCTGGGCGGCACGTACGACGAGACGTGGAACAAGACGCGCAAGCCCCTGCTCCCCAAGGACTTCGATCGGCGCTTCTTCAACGCCGCCGCGCCAGGGCTGGTGGCGCCGGGCTACCTGAAGGGGGACGAGCCCGTCATCATCGCCGGCGCATCGCCCAAGGGCCGCCGCGCCTTCGCGCTCCCGGGACAGGCAGCGCCCGTCGTCATGCTGTCGCTCGTGGGACGCGAGGATGCGAAGCCGGAGATGCGCCTGGACACAGTCATCCTCGATACCGACACGGAGCAGGTGCAGTTGATGTGGCGCGGACACGTGGTGCTCGACGAGGGACTGCACGACCTGAGCCGCGTGCGAATCACCGCCGAGGGCGTGTCCACGAAGGCGTGAACGCCTTTCTCCTGGACCCCGCGGACACTGGAGTCACATGTACCCGGACATCGTTCACGGCTGGGCCATTTCCGAGCGCCACCTCTCCGAGGGCGCGTTCCTGTGGGCGCGGCTGGAGAACATCTATCGCTCCTCTCGCCATACCCTCGAAGACGCCGCGGAGCAGGAGCAGCGGCTGCGCGCGCACGTCGACGGGCTCCTCATCGGCGGTCACGCCGTCGCCGCGCGTCTGCTGAAGCCCGCGCTGGAGGAAGAAGACGCGGCGCTCGTCGCCACCGCGGCCACGGCCCTGCTGCTCCAGGAGGCGCAGGTGGCGGGCGTGCTCGGACTGCTCAAGGAAGGGACGGAGTTCCAGCACCAGGCGCTGCGCAGGGCGCTGGAGCGCTGTGAGCGCGAGGACCTCGAAGCCCGACTGGCGGCCCTGCCTTCATCCCTTCCCGACAGCGCACGGGTCGCGGTGCTCGAAGTGCAGGCACTGCGAGGATGGGATGCTGGCGCCGCGCTGCTCCCGGCGTTGAAGAGCGAGTCCCCCGAGGTGACGGCCGCCGCGCTCCGGGCCGCGCGCGCCACACCGGCCCGCGTGGAGCCGCGCATGCTTCACCCGCTGCTGGACTCGCCCTCGCTGGAGGTCCGCGACGCCGCCTTGGCCCTGGGCGTGGCATTGGGCTCGCGCTCCGCCTTGCGGCGCTGTCAGCAACTCGTCGCGCAGCAGGCGCGCGGCAGCCGCCGGGCGATGGAGTGGCTCGCACTGGGTGGAGAGCCGTCGGACCTGGAGGCGCTTCTCGCGCTGACCCGCGTCACCGCGCTGCGCTGTGATGCCGTCTGGGCCCTGGGCTTCAGTGGCCGCGTCTCCGTGGCCGAGGCCGCGCTCGCCTGGATGCGGGATGAGGACCTCCGCTTCGCGAAGCTCGCCTCGGAGGCATTCTCCGCCATCACCGGGTTGGAGCTGGAGGGTGTCTATCGGCGTGAGCTGGACGAGGAGGAGGCCGACATCCCACTCGAAGAAGAGGACCTCGACGCCGACCTCACGCCTTCGCCCGAGGAGGACTTGCCGGCCGCCGCCGCGGACCGGGTGACCGCGTGGTGGGCCGAGGCTCGCAAGCGCTTCGACACGCAAGGACGCTACCTCCGGGGCAAGCCTTTCAGCGCGCCCGTGCTGCAGGAAGCCCTGCGTCAGGAGCCCATGCGGCGCAGGCACGTGCTGGCACAAGAGGCCACGCTGCGGAGCCGGGGGACGCAGCGACTGGAGACGCGTACGCCCGCGCTCCAGCAACGGTTTGCGTTGGTGCGGCCCTGGACCTTTCGGGAAGCGGATGTCCGCGCGCCCCTGAAGCACTTCCTGGGTCAGGAGTAACGGAATAGAGGGGGATTGCCGTGCTAGAGAAGAAGGCCATGTCGACCGCGAGAGGCACACTCGCCATCACGGGCGCCGGTCTGGTTTCCAGCCTGGGCGCCGACGTGGAACTGGTGTGTGCGGCCGCTCGGGCGGGCATCACCCAGACCACGGACGGTGAGTTCGCGGCCCGGGACGTCCAGGCCGAGGCGATGGTTCCCGTGACGGTCCACACGGTGGGCGCGCTCACGCAGGGGTTCGCGGAGCTGGGCCGCTGGGTCCGGCTGGGCTCGCTGGCGTTGAGGGACCTGCTGCGCCGGGTTCCCGCCGGAGGGATGGAACGGACCGCGGTGCTCATCAACCTCCCGAGCGACTACCTGCTGCGTGCCGCGCACCAGCGCCAGGGACACCCCGTCAGCGGTCAGCCCGTGTCCTACGAGGCGCTCCAACCGTGGTACCGCGCGGAGTACGTGCGCCGGTTGCTGCGCGCGGCGGGTGTGTCCACGAGCCCCGCCGTGCAGGAGGTCTTCTTCGAGGACCAGGCGGGCATCGTCACGTTGCTGCGCACGGCGGCGGAGCTGCTGCGCACCGGGCGGGTGACACGGTGCCTCGTGGGGGGCGTGGATTCGCTGCTGGAGCCCCGGTGGCTGGAGGCATGCAACACGTTGCGCATCCTCAAGACGGCCACGCACCCTGTCGGTCTGATGCCCGGCGAGGGCGCGGCGTTCCTGATGCTGGAGGAGACGGAGCGGGCCCGGCGAGAGGAGCACCGCATCCTGGCCACGGTGGAGGGATTGAACCTACAGCAGGATGGCGCACATCGCTTCGCGTCCCCGCCGCCGGACGGGCGCGTCCTGAGCGAGGTCATCCGCGCCACGCTGCGCCAGGCGCCTGAGCCCTGCCTGGGCCTCTACGGCGACCTGAATGGAGATGTGGTCCGGAGTCAGGACTGGGGCATGGCGCTGGTGAAGCTGCGGCAGGAATACACGCCCGCGTCGCTGACGCTCCCCGCACTGTCCTTCGGAGAGACGCGCGCGGCCCATGGATTCATCGCCGCGAGCATGGCGACACAGGCCTTCGCGCGCGGGTACCATGCCTCGGAGTCGCTCCTCGTCTGGGCCGCTTCCGACAACGGAGCCAAGGGAAGTTTCACGCTGACGCGCCATACAGCCAGGGGGATGACGTGAGCGACGACTGCCTCAAACCGCAAACGGACTGGAAGGGTGTCTTCCAGAAGTACGAGTCCAAGGACTACCGGAAGGAGTGCGAAGGCTGCGGCCGCGGCTACCACGGCAACCGCTGGGACGCGCACCATATCCTCCCCGGCGTCGTGTTCGGGCAGATTACGGACCCGTTCATCCATGAGTGCCTGCGGACCACGGACTTCGACATCAACAAGCCCTATGCGATGGGCGGATTGCCGAAGCTGACGGCGTTCATCCTGTACTTCCAGAAGGACAAGACGGTCCCCTTCATCTTCGCGCGGGAACAGACCGTCACCATGCAACGGTGGGGCGCGGTTACCCAGTACGCCAACCAGGCCCACATGGCGGTCACGTTCCCGGGCGACCTGCCAGTGCACAACCCGTGCAACTGGGGGCATACCCTCTATAACGACGAGGTGGCCAAACGCCTCAAACGAAATGTCTGGCTTGAGCTAGAGAGCTTGAGGAAAAAGAATAAACACCCCAAGCCCGAGGACATTCGGGCAATGCTCGAGGACGAAGTCACCTACTTTTGGAATCAGTTGACTAGCATCGGGAAGGGGCCTGGGGGTGGAGGCCTCTCGGGCGCCGAAGCCAACCTCAGAAATCGCTATGACAAATCCAAAGATGGCTGGTGGAAACCTTTATGCATGTCGAAAGGCGTAACATCCCCACCCGTCTCTCCGAGCCTCCTCTAACCTTCCGCTAAAATCACCACGGTTCATTTCAATGAAAACCTACCTCCTTCTTGAACCAACGACCGATGAAACCGCAGCTCATTTTTGGCATATGCGGAACTACGATGACCAATTCGAACTCTCTGAAGGAATCCCCCTTTCAGGAACATTCCCTTCGGACGCAGCTTATCGAATGAGCGATGAGGCTCCGGACAAGACAGCCCTGTATGAGGTACTCTACAACCTTGACGGTCAGTTCGTCGTCCACGAAAAAGTGCGAACATTCCTCGAAAAGGAAAATGTTCAACACGTCGAATATCTCCCGGTAAAAGTACTCAATCACAAAGACCGAGAGGTCAAAGAGCGCTATTTCGTCGTCAACATGCTCCCGCTCGTTGACTGCGTTGACCTGGACCAGACGAAATTCAAGCGGAACCGGCTCAATCCAGACCAATTGATGGACATCTCCAACCTTTCGGTACACGAAGAGAAGATTCCCCCCGACTTTCAACTCTTGCGTCTCAAGGCCGTATCGGGGGCGATGCTGATTCACCGAGACCTTGCAGCGAAGTTGAAGGCCGCAGGCTTCCGTGGGTTCGCCACTCCTGAAGTTTCCGAATACAGCGGGAACTGACTCAGTCACGCATTGGCTGGCAGTCCCCCTGTCAGCCTACGCACCCACTCCCATCCTCAATTTCGGAAACCCTGACTGCCCTGCGGGCACACCACGCCAACGATGAACTACGTCCTCATCGAATCCACGTATGAAGGCGACGCAGCCCAGTTCGGCAATCTGCAGAATTACGACAGTCGATTCGAACTGCGTAAAGGCATCCCGCTGACAGGGAAAATCCCGCACGACGCCGCATACCGCATGCGCGATGACTTCCCGAACCATGTTGCCCTGCACGATTCGCTCTACAATCTGGATCGGCAACTCGTCGTCAACGAGAAGGTGAAGGCGTTCCTGGAAGTCGAAAGCGTCCAGCACGTCGAATACCTTCCGGTCAACGTCCTCAATCACAAGGACCGGAAGGTCAACGAGCGCTACTTCATCATCAACTTGCTTCCGCTTGTCGACTGTATCGACCTGGAAAAGACTCAGGCGAAGCGCAATCGGCTTGATCCCAAGAAGCTCATGCACGTCTCCAACCTGACCGTGCACGAGGACAAAATTCCGGCGACCGCGAAACTCGTGCGCATGGATCTGCTCACCGCAGCCATTCTTATTCGCCGAGATCTCGCAGATAAGATGAACGCGGCAAATTTTCGCGGATTCAAGATATCGGAAATATCCGATTTTCGGGCCTCATAGGCCGCATTGCAGCCCATCCCTCTAGGGCACGCCCACGCAACACCACTGGCGGAGCCGCAGCCAACTCTGGCATCTACAAGACCATGAAGTACCAGACCAGCGCGGCAGTGGAATGCCCATGACAAGCTACGTCTATATTGAGTCCACGTGCGAAGGCGACGCGGCTCGATTCGGCAATCTGCAGAACTACGACAACCGATTCGAACTCCGTGAAGGCATCCCCTTGTCGGGCAAGATTCCTTCTGATGCGGCGTATCGCATGCGCGATGACTTTCCGGACAACATCCTCCTGCACGAATCGCTCTACAACTTGGATCGGCAACTCGTCATCAACGAGAGGGTACGAGCATTCCTGGACGCTGAAGGCGTCAAGCGCGTCGAATACCTGCCGGTAAAGGTCCTCAACCACAAAGGCCGTGAGATTGGTGAGCGCTACTTCATCATCAACATGCTCCCGCTCGTTGCCTGCGTCGATTTGGAGCAAACCCGATACGAGGAGAATCCGCTCGATCCCTCCTCGTTCATGGAGGTCTCCAATCTCACTGTGATCGAGGAGATGATCCCTGCGGACTTTCTGCTCTTTCGAATGGACCGGGTGCAGTCCGCGGTCCTGATTCACAGAAAGCTCGCCGAGAAGCTGAAGTCCGCCGGGTTCAGGGGCTTCAATATCGCAGAACTCTCAGAGTTTGATGCCGCCTGATGCGTGAACCCTGTGTAGCCCCAGCTTCGTACGACCTACCTCCCCGAGCGCCGAGCCGCATATCGCCATGACGAACTACGTTCTCATTCAACCCGTACCAGAAGGCGACGGGGCTCGCTGCGGCTACATCTTGAACTACGGACAGTCCTTCAAGCTGTGCGCAGGGCTCTCGCTGGAATCCTCGTTCCCGCAGCACGCTGCATACCGAATGCGGGATGACTTTCCGGACAGCACCTCGCTGCATGAAGTGCTCTACAACCTGGACAGCCAGTTGATCGTCAACGAAAAGGCGAGAGCCTTCCTCGATGCCGAACGCGTCCAGCACATCGAATACCTGCCGGTCCGGGTCCTGAACCACAAAGACCGGGAGCCCCAGGAGCGCTACTTCATCGCCAACATGCTTCCCCTCGTCGACTGCATCGACTTGGAGAAGACCGAGCACGAAGAGAACCTGCTCGACCCGGATGAACTGATGAACATCCGGAACCTCACGGTTGACGAGAACAAGATTCCCGCAGACTTCCAGCTCCTGCGCCTCAAAGCCGTCTCGGGAGCGATGCTCATCCACCGAGACCTTGCAGCGAAGCTGAAGGCCGCGGGCTTCCGTGGCTTCTCCACCCCTGAAGTCGCCGAGTACCAAGGCAACTGAGGCCCCATGGAACCCCTGGACGAAATCAGCGGCGAGATGGTCACCCTGCTGAACTTCCACATCCATAGCGTGCTGCAGGCCACCTCCGACCCGGTTCAGCAGCTCGCCGAGGCCGATGCCGCCTGCGTCTACTACCAGGCCGTGGGCATCTGCGAGCTCCTCCTGGACGCAGAGGTGGATGGCTTCTTCCACCAGCTCATCCGGAGCGCCCAGACGCGACACTGGGTCCTCGAGCGTGGCGCGAAGCTCAACCCGCCGCCCCTCAAGCTGCTCAAGGCCAGCAACGCCCGGGGCCTCCACGCGGCCCTCGCCGCGAATCAGTGGGAGCTGGCCCGGCAGCTTGCCCGCGTCTCCCGCACCACCTGCTCGGACGGCACCGAGTACGAAGACGACTTCCTCGCCGCCCACTTTCTCCACCGCTACGTGCTGGACGCCCCTCAGGACGAGCTGCGCGCCATCCTCGACCGCTTCGAGGCCGTGCTGGAGGGCGGGACGAATCCCCGGCTCGACCTCGGACGCCAGCTCCTGGCGCGCGACGCCGCGGGCTGCGCGCAGGCGTTCGCGGACCTGATCGAAGAGCGCTCCGCCAAGCTCAAGAAGATGAAGCGCGAGTCCATCTACGCCACTGACAGCCTCTTCGTGCCCCAGTCCTCCATCTACCTGGAGGGGCTCGCGTGGCTTCGAATCCTGGAGCGCGCCGAAATCCCCACGGAGCCCGAGTACGCCTTCTGCCCCTCCCTGGCGCGACAGACGCGCTACGCCGCCTTCCAGGTGACGACCTTCCCGTCCGTGCCGCTGCCCTGAGCGCGGCGGCGCCCGTGCGCTACGTCACGACACCTTTTCGCAGATGGGACAGGTGTACTCCGCCTTCCCATCCTTCCCGAGGGCGATGACAGGCGGCTGAATCAGCGGCGCGGGAGGCGTGTTCTTGTCGTTGTGCAGCATCAGGTCGAAGGACCGCGCCACGCTCTTCCCCTCGAACTTCACGTCGAAGGAGTAGTTGACGAACTCGGCCTTGCCCTTCGTCTTGCTGGAGGCCACACCGCCACCCGCGGTGCCGGCCTCGTCTCCCGTGCTCATCTTGAAGTTGGAGTCCTGGACGCACACCGGGTTCCCCGCCACCGACACGTCCTTGGTGCCCTTGTCCGTGTCCGAGGACATGGCGACGTTCGGATAGGGAATGGGGACGGGACCTGCGGGGCTGGGCGTCTTGCACACATCCGGAAAGGCGACGGTGACGCCGTTCGTGGCCTTCGTCACCACGGACATCTTGTTGACTCCCACGGTGTTCGCCACGCGGACCTCCCGGTGTTCCAAACAGGATCTTCAGGAGTCTGACGAATGCCTCTCGCGGGAACAAGCACCCCCAGGGGTGCCCCGTCAGGAAGAGGCCGGCGCGTCCAGCCGCTCCAACAGCAGCGACAACACCCGGCCCGCGATGGCGCGGCGGACCTCGGCCCGGTCTCCGGTGAAGACGTGGCGCTCCACCGTGGATTGCCCACCTCGCTGGAGCACCGCCACGAAGGCCAGCCCCACGGGCTTCTGCGGCGTGCCACCGCCAGGCCCGGCGATGCCCGTCTCCGCCACCACCCAGTCCGCCGTGGAGCGCGCCAGGGCGCCCTGCGCAAGGGCCTCCACCGCCTCCGCGCTGACGGAGCCGTGCGCCTGGAGCAACGCCAGCGACACACCGAGCTGCTCCACCTTCGACTCGTACGAGTAGGGAATGAAGCCACGCTCCACCACCGCCGAGGCCCCGGACACCGCCGTCAGCTTCTCGCAGAGCAGCCCGCCCGTGCAGGCCTCCACCAGCGCCAGCCGCACCACCGCCGCGCGACACCGCTCCAGCGCCTGCCGCGCCAACTCCTCCAGGGCTGCTTCCGTCATGGGGCTCACTCCCTCCGTTCCGCGACCGGCGTGCACAGCGCCCATCGAGCCACGCGCTCGACCGTGGGCCGAGCCTTCACCCGGGAGGCCATGCCGCACCCGTACCACCACGCACACCTTCACGGAGAAGACTTCACCGTAGCAGCACGCACCGAACCCCGTGGAATCTCCCGGAGGCGCTGCGTGTCCGCCCCCGTCCTCGGTCTCCCGGTCCGTTGACAGCCGCACCGAGGAGGGACGCGGAGTGCCCCTCGCGGTGGATTTCTTGCCCGCCTCGTCTCCGTGCGCAACAGAGTGCCTCCGTGTCCTGGCGAGCGTGGAAGGTCGGAGTCCTTGCGTTGGCGGCCGTGCTCCTGACGGCCTGCGCATCCCAGCAGGTGCAGCCCCCCGTACGCCCGAGTCCAAGCCCCACGGCCCCGAGTCCTGTCCGGGCACCCGGGCCGGATGCCGAGGCCGAGGCCTATCTGCGCGCCTGGGCCGCCGGAGACCTCGCCGCCATGCGTCGCGCCGTGGCCGAGCCGCCCGCGCGTTTCGAGGCGCTGCACCAGGCGTTCCGCGATGGGCTGCGCATCACTGCATCCGAGTTTGAACTCGGCGATGTTCAGAGTGACGGCGACTCGGCGCGCGTCACCTACCACGCCGTGCATCAGTTGCGAGGGCTCGGGGAGTGGGCGCTGGAAGGCACGCTGCACTTCGTCCGGCAGCAAGGGCCATGGCGTGTCCGGTGGACCCCCGCGGTGCTCCATCCCGATGTGCGCGATGGGGACCGGTTCTCTCGCACCCGCACGACGCCGGAGCGGGCGGACATCCTCGACGCCAGGGGAGCCCTCCTCACCCTTCAAGGCGAGGTCATCGCCATTGGTGTCGACCCCACCCGCATCCGGAACCGCGCGGACGTGGCCTCGGTGCTCCAGGCGCATTTGGGGGTGCCCCCGGCGCATTTGGATGCAGCACTGAACGCAGCGGGCCCGGTGACCAGTCGCTTCGTGCCCATCATCGACATCCCCCAGGAGCGCTACCAGCAGGTGCGCCCCACCCTGGCGCCCGTGCCCGGCATCTTCTTCCGCCGCAAGAGCGCGCGGACACCGGTGGATGGCTTCGCGTCCCATACGTTGGGCCGCGTGGGCGAGGTGACCGCCGAACTGCTCCCCCAACTTGGAGTCACCTACCTGCCCGGCGACCTCGTGGGCCTCTCCGGACTGGAACGGGCCTATGAGGTCCAGCTCGCGGGGAGCCCTTCTGGCGATGTCATCCTCACGCGGCCCTCGGGCGAAACCCGCGTGCTCTTCCACTTCGATGGTGAGCCGGGCGCGCCGCTGACCACCACGATTCGCCGCGAAGTCCAGGCAGCCGCCGAGGCCGCGCTCGAAAGTGTGACGCAGCCCGCGGCCCTCGTCGCCGTGGACAGCGCGACGGGTGCCGTCCTCGCCGTCGCGAGCAGGCCCCTGTCGCAGCCGCTGCACCGCGCGCTCACCGGACGATATCCCCCGGGGTCGACCTTCAAGGTCGTCACCACGGAGGCCTTGCTCGCGCGGGGCATGCGCACGGATTCACCGGTCGACTGTCCTCCCGTGACGATGGTCCGCACCAAGCCCTTCCGGAACTTTGAAGGCGAGTCCATGGGCACCACCACGCTGCGGCAGGTCTTCGCGCACTCGTGCAACACCGCGTTCGTGACGATGGCGACGCAGCTCGGGAAGGAGGCGCTCGGCGCGGCGGCCCGCCGCTTCGGCTTCGATGTGCCCTACTTCCCCGGGCTCACCTCGGCGGCCTCGTCGTTCCCCACGCCCGTCGATGACATCGAGCTGGCAGCCGCAGCCATCGGCCAGGGGCGTGTGCTGGCGACGCCGCTGCACATGGCCTCGGTCGCGGCGGCAGCGGAGTCCGGCGAGTGGCGCGCGCCCTATCTCGTGGAGGGACTGGAGGATGGACCAAGCAGCGAACTCGCGGACGGCGTCCGCAAGCCCCTTTCCGTCCTCATGCGCGCCGTGGTGATGGAGGGCTCCGGTAAGGCGGGCCGGCAGGTCTCCGGGCTCGGAGGGAAGACGGGCACCGCTGAGTTCGGCACCGTCCCGCCGCTGCCGACGCACGCGTGGTTCATCGGCTTCCGCAAGGGCATTGGCTTCGCGGTCCTGGTCGAAGGGGGCGGCGTGGGCGGCCGTGTCGCCGCGCCCATCGCCGCGAAGTTCGCCGGCGCGCTGTAGCCGTGGAACCGGCACGCGGTGCTTCCTCCACCGCGCGCCGTGCCCACCTGTCTCACCGCGGTGCTCCATCCACCGCGGGCCCTGCTCCCCACGAGACCTCGGTCAGACGCCGCGACGGCGCAACGCCACGGCCAGTCCGGCGAAGGCCAACACCATCCACAGCGCCACGGCGCCCGGCCCCGTGGCGTTGCAGCCGCCACCACCGCCGACGCCGCTGTCATCCGGCGGCGTGCCCGCGTCCGGCGTCTGCGGCCCGGCATCTGGCGTCTGCGGCCCCGCGTCCGGCGTGCCCGTGCCCGCGTCCGGCTGCTTCGTCAGCGTGCTCTCGTCGAAGTACGCGCCACACGCCGGGTCGTTCTCGCCCGTCGCGCGGTGGTCCAGCGCCAGCGCGTACGCCCCCGCGCCGAAGCCGGCCATGGGCGTGTTGTACTTGTACGTACCGTTCGTCTCGTCGTACGTCTCCGCGATGGCCAGGTAGTTCTTCATCGACTGGTCCGTCACCCACTTCAGCACGCGGTCGGCGCGCGCCGCGTCACCGCCCATGCGCTTGGCCACCGCGCCGCGCAGGCTGACGATGACCCACTCCGCGCTGTCGTACTCACCGCCCCAGGGACTCAGGTCCGTGCTGCCCGGGTGGTCATACCGGTCATCGTTGCGCTGCCAGCCCGCGCCCGCCGGTGAAGACAGCCGCAGGTCCAGCCCCCGGTAGGTGGCCTGGGCAATCTTCCCCGCCGGGTCGAACAGCTCGAAGGCGAACGCGTCGAACACCGCCGCGTCCCAATACCCCCGGCCCACCGTCAGCTCCTCCAGGTTGGAGGCCAGCGCGAAGTTGCCGTCCGTCAGCTTCTCCGCCATCGCCCGGCGAATGGACTCACCCGCCTGCCGGTAACGCGTGGCGCGCTCCGTGTCCCCCACCCGCTGCGCCAGCTCCGCCGCGTCACACAGACCACGCGCCGCCGTGAGGCTGGTGTACGTCCACGCGCGCTGACGCCCGTTCCAGTGCGTCTCCCAGATGGACGAGTCCGGCCGGATGAGCCCCGTCGCCGGGTCGATGAGCGCCACCAGCGCGTCGCCCACCTTCGTGGACACCGTGGGCCACGTCTCGTCCACCAGCGTGGTGTCGCCCGTCGTGCGCTCGTAGTGCCGCAGCGCCCAGAGGAAGAGACCGAAGCCGTCGAACTCGATGTTCGGCCCCGCCTCGTTGAAGTCCGTCTCCTCCACGCCGAAGCCGTGGTAGCGCGTGAGCGTGATGATGTACGGCGGCATCGAGTACGGCTCCAGTTCACGCCAGTTCTGGAACCGGCCGCTGTCCGCGTTGAGGTAGTAGGCCAGCGCGTCGCGGGCCTCGCTCCGCATGCCCAGCGTGGCCATGCCCGCCACCGCGTAGGCGCCGTCGCGAATCCAGGCATACGTCCACTGCCCGGGCGGCAGGCTCGCCAGCACCGCGCCATACCCCGCGTGCCGCACCATCCCCGGCAACGTCGCGGGTGAGCCGTCCGGCGCCCGGAAGCGCGTGCGGCGCGGCTCCCCATCCCGGGACAGCGACTCGCGCAGGAACGCGTCACGCGAACGCACCTGCGCCATGTGCAACACCACCGCCGAGTGCCGCAGCAGCGACTCCTCGTCCGCCGACATGCCCGCGGGCACCTTCACCGTGTCCGTCTGGAACGCGGCCCACCGCGCGACCTCCGCGTCCACCAGGGCCTTCGCGCCGGACGCGCCCGCGTACTCCGTCAGCCACTGCCGCGCGGTGGTCGCCGCCTCGGGATTGCCGTGGTGCGCGAAGGCCACGCCCACCCACCGCTCCGCGCCCGCCGGGATGTCGCCCAGGTTGAACTGGTACGCCGTCGCCCAACCCGTGCCGGGCGAGGGCTGCGCGGTGAACTCCTGCAGGTCCTGTCCGCCGCCCCCGTTCACCACCGTGTACGCGTTCTGCGAACCCGTGGTGCTGGACAGCCACGCCGACTTGCGCGCCACCGCGCCCAGCGGATGGGCCACGACCACGCCCGCGAAGCCCTTCTCCACGAAGTCGTTGCCGCTGAGCTCCACCGTCTCGCCATTCTCCTCCAGGTCCGCCATCACGCCCGGACGGCCAAAGCCCAGGTGGAAGTTGTGGAGCGAGAAGGCGCTCACGCCCGTCACCGCCGCCGCGCCGGTGTTGCGCACGCGCAGCGCCATCACGAAGGACGCGTGCGGCAACCCCTGGGGCGCGAACACGTACGTCGTCGCCTCCAGCGTGCCCACCCGCTGCACCAGCGACGCCACGCTCGTGCCGCCCGTCTTCTCCGTCGTCCAGGCCGCGTAGTTGCTGGCGTCCCGGTCCGCCTCCAGCGTGCTGAGCCAGCGCTGCGTGCCGCCGGAGCGCAGGCCAAAGAAGGCGTCGTAGAGCAGGTCCCGCGAATGAATCACCTGGGGATGGCCATGCGAGAAGACGTCATTGCCCGCCGCGTCAATCACGGGCTCCTCGGTGGCGAAGAGGTGCTCGCGGAAGTGCGTCACCTTGCGCTGCTCCACGTCCAGCATCACCGCGCCATGGCCGTTGGAGGACGGCATGCGCAGGAAGGAGCGCTGGATGGGGACTTCCGCGCGGGCGCCCGTGGACACCGCGCAGAGGAGCGCGACGAGCAGCACGGGCGGCCGGCCGAGGTGATGAGACAGGCGGGGGGTGGGAATCATCCGGCGGATTCTGGGGCCCTTCCCGCCTCAAACCAACGGGTGTGAAACCACCTTTCTCCCTGTCATTTCCAGGAATGGCCGTTTCAAGCGGCCGTCACTACTGGATTCTGGCGCCTCCGCGTAAGCACCTGTCGCCATCTTCCGCTCAAGAAATGGGACTCATCGCGTACTGACTTTGACGCGGCACCGGACGACCCATTGCCGCCGCAGGGGACACCATGACTTCACTCGCCCGGCCCGCGAGGCTGACCTGGAAGAACTCCGGACCCTTCCTCCGCATCCTGCTGACCCAGGTGCTCTACGTCGCGCCGCTCTTCTGGTTCATGGAGCTGGCGCAGAACGTGGCCTGGCGGTGGATGAACGGTGAATGGGGCTGGATGTATCCCAAGTCCCCGTACCACTGGTTCTCCTTCGGGAGCCTCATCCTGTGGGCCGGCTGCGTGGCGCTGCTGTGGAGCCTGCACTACTTCTGGTTCTACCCGCGCCGCGTCAAGGTCTGGCCCCGGCTGGCCATTGGCGCCGTGGTCTGCTGGGTGGGCGAGTGGATTGGCGGGTACATCGCCGCCAACGTCTTCAACCACCCGCTCCAGGTGTGGCCCACGTCGCCGCTCGTCTACGTGCACTACAGCGCGCTCTTCTTCTGGGTGAGCAACTGCATCGTCTACCACCTGCTGACCATCGACGTGGTGGACCTCACGCCGGACTACGACGCGCCTCCCGCCACCAGCCGCGCGCACGCGCAGGTGGCCTGAAGTCCTCGCGAAGCCTCATGCGCCTTGTGGCAGCTTGAGGCGCGCGCGGCAGCCCTTGCCCTCGGGGCGGTTCTCCAGACGGAGGCTGCCTCCGTGGGCCTCGGCGATTTGACGGCTGAGCGCCAGGCCAATGCCGCTGCCTTGCGGCTTGGTGGTGAAGAAGGGGACGAAGAGGTTGCCGGAGTCCGTCATCCCCGGGCCTTCGTCCTCCACCCAGACCTCCACCGCGCCGGGTGACAACACGGCCCAGGACACCCAGACCTCGCCCGGGGTCCCCGGCTCCGACAGCACCGCATCCACGGCGTTGCGCACCAGGTTGATGAGCAGTTGCTCCAACTGGTCCGAGTCGGCGCGCACCACCAGCCCGGGCCCCGCGCGCACGCCCACGCTCCGGCGCTTCTCCAGCGCGGCCACCCGGCGCACCCAGGCGTCCACCTCCACCTGGCCTAGCGTGGGCGGCGGCAGCTTCGCCAGGTTCGCGTACGCGGACATGAAGCGCGCCAGGGACTGGGAGCGCCGCGCGACGATGCCCAGGCCGCTCTTCGCGTCGTCTTCCCAGTCGGACGGGCGCGGCTGGAGCAGCAGCGTGTCCCGCAGCGCCTCCGCGATGGAGCCGATGGGCGCCAGCGAGTTGTTGATTTCGTGGCTCAGCACCCGCACCAGCCGTCGCCAGGCCTCGCGCTCCTGCTCGCGCAGCGCCAGCCGCAGGTCCGCGAGCACCACCAGTTGGTGGGGCAGCCCGCCTTGCCGGAAGCTGCCGCGCCGCAGCTCGTAGGGCCCGCCCTCCTCCGCGAAGGTGCGCGTCAACCGCCGGGGCACGGGGCCTTCCAGCAGGTCCAACAGGCCCAGGGCTCCGGCGCCCTTGCCCATCAACTGCAAGCGGGACAGCCCCAGGAGCCGCTCACCCGCGCGGTTCACCAGGCGCAGCGTGCCCGCCACATCGAAGGCGAGCACCCCGACGTCAATCTCCTCCATCACCTGTTCCAGGAGCGCGTCCGCCTCCAGCGCGCCCAGCCGCTGCTCGCGCAAGGTGTCGCCCAGCGCGTTCACCTCCAGCAGCACCTCGCCCAGGGCGTCGCCCGCGCGCGCGCCCCGGCCTCGCACGGAGTAGTCCCCTTCCCGCAGCGCGGACAATAGATTCGCCACCGCGTGCAACGGCCGCATCACCCGTTCGCGCACCAGCAGACCCACGCCCAGGAAGGTGCCCACCACCAGCGAGGTCAGCGTCCACTGCACCTTGGTGGAGAAGTCCCCCAGCCACACCAGCACGAGCGCGGCCACCGAGCCCGGCAGGCCCGCGAGCCACGCGAGCCCCAGCACCTGCAAGTCATGCGGTGGTGGCGGCCGCCGCTCTTTCACCGAGCGCCCTTGATGCCGTAGTACTGGAGCCGCCGGTACAGCGCACTGCGGGACAGGCCCAGGCCCTTGGCCGCCTCGCTCACGTTGCCTTCGTGCCGCGCCAGCGCGCGCTCGATAAGGTAGCGCTCCACCTCTTCCAGCGTCATCTCCTCCAGCCGCGCCATGCCTTCCCGTCCGGCGCGCTTGAGCAGCAGGTCCTCCTGCGTCACCTCATCCCCCGAGGACATCAGCATCGCGCGCTCCACCGCGTGCTCCAGCTCGCGCACGTTGCCCGGCCACGAATAGGTCAGCAGGGCCTCCAGCGCCTCCGGGGACAGCCGGACGCCGGGCCTGCCGTAGCGGCGGCCCTGTTCGGCCAGGAAGTGCGCGGCGAGCAGCGGGATGTCCTCGCGCCGCTCGCGCAGGGACGGCAACTGCACCTCCACCGTGTTCAGGCGGTAGAGCAGGTCCTCCCGGAAGCGCCCTTCCGACACCGCTTTCGCCAGGTCCACGTTGGTGGCGCTCACCACGCGCACGTCCACCCGGCGCGTCTTCGACGAGCCCACGGGGTGCAGCTCGCCCGTCTGGAGCACCCGCAGCAGCTTCGCCTGCTGCGACAGCGGCATGTTGCCAATCTCATCCAGGAACAGCGTGCCGCCGTCCGCCAGCTCGAAGCAACCGATGCGGTCCGCCTTGGCGTCGGTGAAGGCGCCCTTCACGTGGCCGAAGAGCTCGCTCTCGAAGACGCCCTCGGACAGGCCACCCGAGTTCACCGCGACGAAGGCCCGCTCCGAACGCGTGGAGGCCGCGTGGAGCAGCCGCGCCACCACCTCCTTGCCCGTGCCGTGTTCGCCCGTCACCAGCACGTTGGCGCCCGACGGCGCGACGCGCTCGATGAGGCGCCGCACCGGCACCATGGCGCGGGACTCGGACACCATGGAGGGCAGGCCTCCTTGGCCCTGGCGCAGGCGCTGGTTCTCCTCCTCCAGCCGGCGGCTGCGCTTCAGCGCGCGGCGCAGCTCCAACTGGGTGCGCAGCGTCGCCAGCAGGCGCGTGTTGTCCCAGGGCTTCTGCACGTAGTCGCGGGCACCGGCGCGCATGGCCTCCACCGCGCCCTCCACGCTGCCCCACGCCGTCATCACCACCACGGGCAAGGAGGCGTCCTGGGCACGGATGCGGCCGAGCAGGTCGATGCCCTCCTGCCCGGACGTTGTGTCACGCGCGTAGTTCAGGTCCATCAAGACCAGGTCCACGTCCTCGGCCTCGAGCGTGGCGAGCGCGCCCGCGGGCGACTGCGCGGTGACGACGGTGAGGCCGTCCCGCTTGAGGAGCAGCCGCAGGGCTTCCAGGACATCGGCCTGGTCATCGGCGATGAGGACACAGGGAGGGCGCGCGACGGCGCCGGGGGGATTCGGGAGGGACAGGGCGGGTTCGGACACGGGGGTACCGGGGGTGGAATGTGCCAGAAGGACTTGGGGACAACCACGCGCCGATGGCCCGCTCGCCCATTGAGGGAGCCGGGCCATGGGCGTCAGTGAGGATTCACGCTTTCTGCAACCAGCCGTCCGTGAGCTGGATGACGCGGTGGCCGTAGGCGGCGTTGGCGTCCGAGTGCGTCACCTGGATGATGGTGGTGCCCTCCTGGTTGAGCCGCTGGAAGACCTCCATGATGTGCTTCGCCTGCTGCGAGTGGAGGTTGCCCGTGGGCTCGTCCGCCAGCAGCACCTTGGGGCTGGCGATGAGCGCCCGGGCGATGCCCACGAGCTGCTGCTGCCCGCCAGAGAGCTGCGAGGGGAACAGGTCCTTCTTCCCCACGAGCTGGAAGCGGTCCAGCATGTCGCCCACCAGGGCTTCGCGCTCGCCGCGCTTGAGGTCGCGGTAGGACAGCGGCACCTCCAGGTTCTCCGCCACCGTCAGGTTGTCCAACAGGTGGTACTGCTGGAACACGAAGCCGATGGTGCTTCGGGAGAGCTCGCCGCGCGCCTTGGGCTTCATGGCGTGGACGGCCTGACCGTCCAGCAGGTACTCGCCCGTCCAGTCCACGTCCAGCATGCCCAGGATGGACAGCAGCGTGGACTTGCCCGCGCCGGAGGGGCCCATGAGCGTGACGAACTCGCCCGGCTGGATGTCCAGGTCGATGCGGCGCAGCACCCAGGCCCGGCCTCCCGCCAGGGGGTAGGACTTCTCGACGTTCCTCAGGGAGATGAGCGGTGATGTCATGGGAGTCGTCTCGAAGGGTCAGTCCGCCCGCAGGGCGATGATGGGGTCCACACGGGTGGCCCTGCGTGCTGGCAGCCACGTGGCCACCAGGGCGACCAGGGCCAGCACCGCCGCCACGCCCGCGAAGGTCCCCGCGTCATACGCGGCCACCCCGTAAAGCATTGCATCCAGAAACCGCGCCAAGGCCAGCGATAGGGCCAGGCCCACGGCCACGCCCAGGCCCGTCAGCCGCAGGCCCTGCTTCAGCACCAGCGCCAGCACGCTCGTGCGCGTGGCCCCCAGCGCCATGCGGATGCCCATCTCCCGCGTGCGCTGCGCCACCGAGTAACCGATGACGCCGGAGATGCCGAGCGCCGCCAGCAGCAGCGCCGTCCCCGCGAACAGCCCCATCAGCAGCGCCGACAGCCGCCGGAACCCGATGGACGCATCCACCAGCCGGACCATGGGCGCCACACCGTGGAGCGGCACGTTCCGGTCCACGGCGCGCAGCTCCGCCTCGATGCCGGGACGCAGTGACTCCGGATTGCCAGCCCGGGCGCGAACCACGAGCGCCAGGCCGCTGTTGGGGAGCTGGTCGACGGCGTAGTACGCCATGGGCGGCGTGGGCCGGTCCAACGCCCACTCGCGCACGTCCTCCACGATGCCCACCACCGTGGTCCACTCCGCGTCGGGGCGGTTGAGCTTCAGCCGCTGCCCCAGCGCGTCGCCCTGGGGCCAGTACGTGTCCGCGAAGGTCTTGTTGATGACCACCGCCCAGGGCGCCTGGGGCCCATCCGTCGCCTCCAGCAGGCGGCCCTCCCGCAGCCGCACGCGCAACGTCCGGTGGTAGTCCGCGCTGACGGTGCGGAACTGCACCGCGGGCCACACCTCACCGGGCTCCCGCGTCCGGCCGTCGATGGCGAAGCCGAAGGTGATGGAGCGCCCCAGGGGCAGCGCGTTGGTGAGCCCCACGGACTCCACTCCCGGAACGCCTTGGAGCCGCCGCAGCAACTCCCGCTGGAACGCCACCTTCCGCTCCGGCTCGGCATAGGCCGTGTCCGGGAGCGAGAACTGGCCGGTGAGCAGTCCCTCCGGCGTGAAGCCGGTGTCCACCGACAGCAACGCGACCAGGCTCTTGCCAATCAACCCCGCGCCCACCAGCAACACCAACGCCAGCGCCACCTGCGCCACCACCAGCGCCGAGCGCACCCGGCTCGACCTGCCCCCCGCCGTTCCTCGCGCCCCCTCGCGCATCGCCGCGCCCAGGTCCGCGCGGCTCGCCTGGAGCGCCGGTGCCATGCCGAAGAGCAGGCCCGCCAGCAGGCTCACCCCCGTGGTGAAGAGCAGCGAGCGCCCGTCCAGCCGGACCTCGGCCGCGCGCGGCAGCCCGTCGCCCACCAGGGCCAGCAGCGCGTCCGTCCCCCACAGCGCCAGCAAGAGCCCCAGCACGCCGCCCGCCACGGAGAGCACCAGGCTCTCGGTGAGGAACTGCGCGAGCAGCCGGCCACGGCCCGCGCCCAACGCGGCGCGAATGGAGACCTCGCGCCCCCGCGCCGCAGCCCGCGCCAGCAGCAGGTTGGCCACGCTGCTGCACGCCACCAGCAGCACGAAGCCCACCGCGCCCAGCAACAGCCACAAGGGGCCGCGCACCTCGCCCACCAACGTGTCCTCCAGCGAGTCCATGCCGATGGAGCGCTCCGCCAGCCCGTACTTGGGATGCGCCTCCGCCAGCGCCAACGACACGCGCGCCAGGTCCTTTCGCGCCGCCTCCAACGTCACCCCGGGCTTCAAGCGCGCGAGCACCTCCAGGAAGCGCGTCTCCCGCTTCTCCTCGGAGGCCAGCTCCGGCGAGGGCGCGAAGGGCCGGTAGAGGTCGGAGTCCGCCGGGAACACCACGCCCCGGGGCAGCACGCCCACCACCGTGTAGGGCTCGCCGTCGAGTTGGAGCGTGCGCCCGAGCACGCCCGGGTCCTCGGAGAAGTGGGTCCGCCACATCGCGTGCGAGAGCACCACCACCTGGTGCTGTCCGGGCGTCTCCTCGTCCTCGGTGAAGCCACGGCCCAGCGCCGGTGTCACGCCCAGCGTCGGCAGGAAGGACGCGGTGGCCTCCACGACGCGCAGGTGCTGCGGCGTGTCCAGGCCGGTGAGCGTCATGTCCCCGTCCGTGAAGGCCGCCACGGACGCGAAGACGCGCGGCAGCTCGCGGTAGTCGCGGTACTCCGCCACCGACGAGGTGAGGCCCTTGCGGCCCGCCTTCGCGAAGGTGTTCGACAGGTCCACCAGCCGGTCCGGCTCGGACAGCGGCGGTGGCGTGAGGAGCACCCCACTCACCACGCTGAAGACGGCGCTGTTGGCGCCAATCCCCAGCGCCAGCGCGAGCACCGCGACCACGGCGAAGCCCGGGCTCTTGCGCAGCGAGCGCAGGGCGTAGCGGACATCCTGCAGGAGGGGGTCCATGAGGTTCCTATCGGCCGGTCAGCGGCGCTGCTCGTCCTGGACGATGCGGCCGTCGAAGAGGCTCACCGTGCGCGTGGCGACGCGCGCGTGCGCGGGGTCGTGCGTCACCATGCAGATGGTGGCCCCGGCCTTGTGCAGCTCGGTCAGGAGCTGCATCACCGCCTCGCCGTTCTTCGAGTCGAGGTTACCGGTGGGCTCGTCCGCCAGGAGGATGAGGGGGTCTCCCGCCACGGCGCGCGCCACCGCCACGCGCTGCTGCTGACCGCCGGAGAGCTGCCCCGGCATGTGCCGCGCGCGGTGCGCCATGCCCACCTTCTCCAGCGCGCGCTCCACCCGCTGCTTGCGCTCGGCGGCGGGCATGCCCCGGTACGTGAGCGGCAGCTCCACGTTCTCGAACACCGTCAGGTCGCCGATGAGGTTGAAGCTCTGGAAGATGAAGCCGATGTGCCGGTTGCGAACCAAGGCCCGGTCCGCCGCGGACAGGTCCAATACGCTGCGGCCGTCCAGCAGGTAGGCCCCGCGCGTCGCCGTGTCCAGGAGGCCCAGCACCGCGAGCAACGTGGACTTGCCGGAGCCCGAGGGGCCGACAATCGCCACCCACTCGCCCTTGTGCACGTTGAGGTGGATGTTGGAGAGCGCGTGCGTCTCCACGTCCTCGGTCTCGAAGACCTTGGTCAGCCCGTCCAGATGGATGAGCGGCTTGCCCGGCTCCGCACCCACGCCGCCATGCACCGCCGAGCTCTCGGGGGAAGCGTCTGTCTTCGTCTCGTTCGTCATCATGGCTGCCTCACCCGCTCCACCGCGTTCCCCGCGGCCCTGTCTGAATTCGAAAACGCCACCTGGCTACTCCGCGCGCAACGCGATGATGGGGTCCACGCGTGTGGCCCTGCGAGCTGGCAGCCACGTGGCCACCAGCGCCACCGTGCTCAGCAGCGCCGCCACGCCCGCGAAGGTCCACACGTCATACGCCGCCACCCCGTACAGCATTGCGTCCAGGAGCCGTGCGAGGCCCAGCGACAAGGCCAGGCCCACCGCCACGCCCAGTCCCGTCAGCCGAAGGCCCTGCTTCAACACCAGCGTCAGCACGCTCGTGCGCGTGGCCCCCAGCGCCATGCGGATGCCCATCTCCCGCGTGCGCTGCGTGACCGAGTAACCGATGACGCCCGCGATGCCGAGCGCCGCCAGCAGCAGCGCCGTGCCCGCGAACAACCCCATCAGCAGCGCCGCCAACTGACGCGAGGCGATGGACCCATCCACGATGGACGTCAGCGGCGCCACGCCGAACAACGGCAGGCTCGCGTCCACCGCGCGCAGCTCCGCCTCGATGCTGGGACGCAGCGCCTCCGGGTCCCCGCGCTTCGCGCGCACCGCCAACCCCAGGTACGCGGAGGGATACTGCGCCACCGAGTAATACGCGGTGGGACGCGACGGCGTGTCCAGCCCCCACTCGCGCACGTCATCGATGATGCCCACCACCGTGGTCCACTGCGCCGTCGCTCCGTGCGGCTTCAGCCGCTGGCCCAGCGCGTCCCCTTGAGGCCAATACGTGTTCGCGAAGGTCTTGTTGATGACCACCTGCCAGGGGGACTCCGGTCCCTCCACGCCTTCCGGGAGCTGGCCCTGGCGCAAGGTGGCCTTCAGCGCGCGCAGGTAACCGGCGCTGACGGCGCGAAACTCCACCGCGGGCCACTGCGCGTCGGGCTCTTTCGGGCGGCCTTCGATTTCAAAGCTCTGGTCCGACCGGCCGCCCAGCGGCAGCAGCGTGGTGAAGCCCGCGGACTCCACCCCCGGCAGGGACTCGAGACGCGCCAGCAGCTCGCGCTGGAAGGCCTGCTTCCGCGCCGCGTCGGGATAGGCCGACTCGGGCAGGGCCAGGTTGCCAGTCAGGACACCTTCCGGCGTGAAGCCCGCGTCCACCGAGCGCAGCGCGAGGAAGCTCTTCGACAAGAGGCCCGCGCCCACCAGCAGCACCAGCGCCAGGGCGACCTGGCCCACCACCAGTCCCCCGCGCAGCCTGCCGGAGCCGCGCCCGTCCGAGCCTCGCGCGCCCTCGTGCATCGCGGCGCGCAAGTCGGCCCGGCTGCCCTGCACCGCCGGCCCCAGGCCGAAGAGCAGGCCCGTCAGCAGGCTCACCCCGGCGGTGAACAGCAGCGGACGCGCATCCAGCCGCACCTCACTCGCACGCGGCAGGGCGTCCCCCACCAGGGCCAGCAACGCGTCCGTGCCCCACAGCGCCAGCAAGAGGCCCAACACGCCGCCCGCCACGGACAACACCAGGCTCTCGGTGAGGAACTGGGCCGCCAGCCGGCCACGGCCTGCGCCCAACGCGGCGCGAATGGAGACCTCGCGCCCCCGCGCCGCCGCCCGCGCCAGCAGCAGGTTGGCCACGCTGCTGCACGCCACCAGCAGCACGAACCCCACCGCGCCCAGCAGCAGCCACAGGGTGCCTCGCACACCGCCGACGACCTCCTCCTCCAGCGACAGCACCGAGAAGGACCACCCCACCTTCCGGTAGCGCTCCGGGTGGTCTGCTTCCAGGTCCCGCGTCACGCGCGCCAGGTCCTGCCGCACACCGTCCAACGTCACCCCGGGCTTCAGCCGCGCGAGCACCGACAAGAACCGGGCGCCGCGGCGGCGCTCCTCGCGCTGCTCGTCGGTGGGCGCAAAGGGCAGGTACACCTCCGCCCAGGAGGGATAGGCCACGCCCGGCGGCAACACGCCCACCACCGTATGGGATTCACCACTGAGCTGAAGGTCACGGCCCAGCACGTTCGGATCCCTGGCGAAGTGCACGCGCCACGCCGTGTCGGTGAGCACCACCACGTGATGACGGCCCGGAACCTCCTCCTCCTCGGTGAAGCCGCGTCCCAGCGCGGGCTTCACCCCCAGCGTGGAGAAGAAGGACGCCGTGGCCACGGCCGCGCCCAGTCGCTGGGGCGTCTCCCCTCCCGTCAACGTCGCGCTGGCCGGGTGGTAGGCCGCCACCGACTCGAAGACGTGAGGCCGCGAGCGCAGGTCCTGGTACTCCGGCACGGACACGGAGATGTTCAGCAGGTCCAGCGCCGCCATGTTCCCGCCCAGGTGCGCCAACCGGTCGGGCTCGGCATACGGGGGCGGCGTGAGCAGCACGCCGTTCACCACGCTGAAGACCGCGCTGTTCGCGCCAATCCCCAGCGCCAGCGCCAGCACCGCGACCACGGCGAAGCCCGGGCTCTTCTTCAACGCGCGCAGCGTGTAGCGGAGGTCCTGCCGCAACGTGTCCAGGGTCGTCATCGCAGCCTCACCCGCTCCACCGCGTCCCACGCGGCCATGTCCGACAGCACCACCTGGTCGCCTTCCTGGAGGCCCTGGAGCACCTCCATGGCGTTCACCGAACCCCGGCCGAGCTGCACGGGCACGCGGACGGCTTCATCACTGCCCGGCATCAACCGGAAGAGGGCCATGGTGGCATTGGGCTGCGCGCCGGCCGGGCGCCCCACCGACAGCACGTTGCCCAGCCGCTCCAGCTCCACCGTGCCCTCCACCGTCAGGTCGGGCCGGGCGCCCCGGGGCAGCTCCGCGGGCAGCGACACCTCCACGCGCACGGTGCCCTGGCTCGCGGCGGGCGCCACCCGCGCCACCTCGCCCTCCACCACGCCGTTGCGCGTGTCCACCAACGCCTTCAGCCCCGGCAAGATGTCGCGCGCCTGCGTCTCCGCGATGCGCAGCTCCGCCTTCAGCCGATCCGGCTTGACGACCTTCGCCAACAGCACGCCGGGCGTCACCCACTGCCCCAGCTCCAGCGGCAGGTCCTGGAGCACGCCGTCCTCGCCCGCCAGCACCTTCATGGACTCCACCTGCGCGCGGCGGAAGCGGGCCACCGCCTTCAGGCGGTCCACCTGCCCCTGCTGCGCGGCGAGCTGCTCCTTCATGCTGGAGGCCACGACGACGAGCTTCTTCTCCTCCAAGGTCAGCCGGCGGCGCAGCTCGGCCGCCTTGTCGCGCGTCTGCCGCGCCTCCAGGTCGCCGATGAGCTCCTTCCCGAGGAGGGCCTCGTTCGCCTCCGCGCGACGCCCGGCCTCGGCGGACTCGTTCACCAGCGTCGCCACGGTGGCCTCCTGCGCCAACCGCTGCGTCTCCAGCTCCATGCGCACCTGGATGAGGTCCGCCTCCACGCTGGCGAGCTGCCGCTCCGCCTCCAGGGCCTGGAGCTGCACGTCCGGGTTCGACAGCTCGATGAGGAGCGTGTCCGCCGTCACCGTGGCGCCCGCGCGCACATGGATGCGCTCCACCCGGCCCGCCGTGTCCGCGGTGAGCCAGCGGATGTACTCCGGCACCAGCGTGCCCGCGCCCTTCACCTGACGCACCATGGGCCCGCGCTTCACCGTGTCCAGCCACACCGAGGCACGCTCCACGGAGGGCGCGGCGGGGCGCAGCCGCGACAGCCCGACCGTCACCGCCAGGAGCGCGCAGGCGCCACCGATGGCGAGAATCCAGGGCTTGCGACGTGGCTTCTTGGCTTTGGGAATGTCCACGGGGCCTCCCTAGAGCGAGGCGCGTGCCAAGGCCTTTTCGTCACCCAACCCCCTGAAACCATTCAGGACCCGAGGACCTCCCGGGGAGGCCGTGCCCGCTTGCGAAAAGCTTCGTCCCAGAAGCGGACAGCCCCCTCAAGGGGTGGAAGCCCTGGGGTGCGGCGGCGTTAAGGTGCGCGCCCATGTCGTCCTCCCTTCTCGAAGTGTTCCTGGACCACGCGCACCGAGCCCCCGGACAGCCCCTGCTGACGTTCGAGCGGGAGTCCTTCACGTACGGACAGCTCGCCACGCACGTCACGGCCTTCGCGCGAGGCCTGAAGCAGCGCGGGCTCCAGCCCGGAGAGCGGGTGGCCCTGTTCCTGGAGAACAGCGCCCGCTTCGCCATCGCCTACCTGGGCGTGCAGTCCGCGGGCGGCGTGGTGGTGCTGGTGAACACCGCCTACCGGCAGGTGGAGCTGGCGCACATCCTGTCCGACGCGGAGGTGTGCGTCTGCGTCACCGGTGCCGCGGGCGCCGCCGAGCTGGCCCCGCTGCGGCCGCAGCTCCCCTCGCTCCAGTGGCTCGTCACGGTGGAGCCGCCCACCGCCGCGCTGCCGGAGTCCCTGGCCATGGTCCCCTTCGACACGCTGCTGGCGGAGGGCACGGCGTCCACCGCGCCGCTGGCGCTGCCGCGTCCGGAGGACCTGGCGGTGCTGGGCTACACGTCCGGCACCACGGGCCGCTCCAAGGGCGCCATGCTGCTGCACCGCAACCTGCTGGCCAACGTGCGGGCCGTCACCGAGGCGTGGCGGTGGACGCAAAAGGACCGGCTCCTGCTCGCCCTGCCGCTCTTCCACACCCACGGGCTCATGGTGGGCTTGCATGGCACGCTGTTCACCGGCGCCAGCGTGGACCTGCGCCGTCGCTTCACCGCGCCGGAGGTGCTGGCCACGCTGCGCGACGACGCCTCCCTCACGATGTTCTTCGGCGTGCCCACCATGTACAGCCGCCTGCTGGAGGAGGCCCGCGCGTCCCGCGTGAAGCCGCGCGCGCTGCGCCTGTGGGTGTCCGGGTCGGCGCCGCTCAGCCCCCAGCTCTTCACGGACATCGAGGCGGAGCTGGGCGCCCGCATCCTGGAGCGCTACGGGATGACGGAGACCATCATGAACACCACCAACCCCTACGACGGCGAGCGCCGGCCGGGCACGGTGGGCGTCCCCTACCCGGGCCAGGAGGCGCGCGTGGTGGACGTGCGCTCGCGTCAGCTCCTGCCCGCCGGTGAGACGGGGGAAATCGAAGTGCGGGGGCCTCACGTCTTCGCGGGCTACTGGCGCCGTCAGGACGCCACCGCCGAGTCCTTCGACGCCGACGGCTGGTTCCGCACGGGCGACCTGGGGGAGTTCGACGCGCAAGGCTACCTGCGCATCACCGGACGCGCGCGCGAGCTCATCATCAGCGGCGGCTTCAACGTGTACCCGCGCGAGGTGGAGGAGGTGCTCGCCATGCACCCCGCCGTCGCCGAGGTGGCCGTGCTGGGCCTGCCAGACGCGGACCTGGGGGAGCAGGTGGTGGCCGTGGTGGTGCCCCACGCGGGCACCTCCGCGCCGGAGCCACAGGCCCTGGTGGACTGGTGCAAGGACCGGCTCGCCAGCTTCAAGAAGCCCCGTCAGGTCGTCTTCACGGACGCGCTGCCGCGCAATGCGCTGGGCAAGGTCCAGAAGCACCTGCTCCGCGCCTCGCTGTCGACAGCCGGGACGCCCGGCGCGCGGTGAGCGCCGCCGCCAGCGCCCGGTTCCGAACACACGCTGTGCAAATGCGTGGCACGCGCTCCGTGCTGGCCTAGGTTCGCGCCCCAAGATGGAAGGAGCATCGTGTGACGGACACCTCTGAGCGGCCGGCCGAACCCGACGCGCGGGTTCCCAGCGGCGTGCCAGGGCTGGACGCGCTCCTGCGCGGCGGCTTTCTTCGCGGGGGCACGTACATCGTCACGGGCGCGCCGGGGACGGGGAAGACGATTCTGGGCAACCAGTTCTGCTTCACCACCGTCGCGCGCGGAGGACGGGCCATCTACCTCACGGTGATGGGCGAATCCCACTCGCGGATGATGCTGCACCTCAAGAGCCAGCGCTTCTTCCGCCAGGAGGACGTTGGCCGCGCGCTGAACTACGAGAGCGGCTCCGCGGCCCTCAAGTCCGAGGGGCTGGGAGGACTCAGCCGGCTCATCTTCCGCGCGGTGCGCGAGCACGGCGCCACGGTGCTGGTGGTGGACGGGCTGATGGCCCTGGAGGAGCGGTCGGAGAACGCGCCCGGCCTGCGGGAGTTCCTCCACGGTTTGTGCGTCCACAACGCGCTCGCGGGCTGCACCACGCTGATGCTCACCGGGCAGCACAATGACCCGGCCGACCCGCGCTACACCATGGTGGACGGCATCATTGGCGTGACGCAGGAGCAGTTCGGCGTGAAGGCGGTGCGCTCCATCGAGGTGTCGAAGTTCCGCGGCGGCGAGCAGCTCTCCGGCCGGCACAGCTTCGAAATCACCAACGATGGCGTGTGCGTCCATCCCCGCATCGAGACACTCCACATCCCGCAACCCCTCCGGGTGCCCTCGCTGGATGAACGGCTCGCCTTCGGCATCCCCGCGCTGGATGGGATGCTCACGGGCGGCCTGGTGCGCGAGTCGTCCACGCTCGTCGCAGGCTCCGCGGGCAGCGGGAAGACGCTGCTGGGCCTGCACTTCCTGGCGGAGGGCGCGCGCCAGGGCGAGCCCGGGCTGTTCTTCGGCTTCGTGGAGACGCCGCCCCGGCTCATCGACAAGGCGGAGCGGATGGGCCTGGGCCTGCGGGAGCACGTGGAGGCGGGGCGAATCCACCTGCGCACCCGCGCGGCGGCGGAGTCCCTGCCGGATGCGATGGCCGAGGAGCTGTTCCGCCATGTGAAACAACACGGCACCCAGCGCCTCGTACTGGACGGGCTGGCGTCCTTCTGCCAGGAGCTCACGGACCCGGAACGCACACCCCGCTTTCTCGCCGCGCTCATGCACGAACTGCTTTCCCTGGGAGTCACCCCGCTGGCCATCCAGCAGACCCGCCCGCTCATCGCCCCCTCGGGGGATGTGCTGCCCCAGGGGGTGGAGGTGCTCGTCGACACCATCCTCGAGCTCCGCCAGGTGGACCTGCGCTCGCGGCGCTTCCATGTCATCTCCGTGCCGAAGGCCCGGGAGAGCGGGCATGATGCCGCCTGGCGGCAGTTCACGATGACGGCCCGGGGCATCGACGTGGCGAAGGACAGCGAGAGCGCCGAGGCCATCTTCAGCGGGCGCGCACCCGCCCGGGCGAAGCCGGCGCGGAGGTCGAAATCGAAGACAGGGGCGAAACCGGCGCGGCGAGGCAAGCCGCCCCGGCGCGGGGGACGCGGAGAATGAAGCGGCTTCTCATCGTGGACGACGAGCTGGCCATCGTCGAGGCGCTCCAGGACATCCTGTCCGTGGAGGGCTACGACATCGTCACCGCCTTCAACGGCGCCGAGGGCCTGCACCGCATGGCGGACGCGAGGCCGGACCTGGTGCTGCTCGACTTGATGATGCCCGTCATGGACGGCCGGGAGATGCTGCGCCGCATGCGCGAGGACGCCGGGCTGCAGGGCATCCCCGTGGTGGTGATGAGCGCGGGCCGCATCTCCGACGAGGAGCGCCGCTCCAGCGCGCGCTTCCTCGCCAAGCCCTTCGAGCTGGACGTGCTGCTCGACACCATCGCCGAGCTGCTCGTCGAGCCCCAGCCCAACGCCTAGGCCGGCGTCGGGCGGAAGAGCGTGTCGCGGTAGTACTGGAGCTCGGAGATGCTGGCGCGCAGGTCCGCCAGCGCCGTGTGCCCGCTGGGCGCCTTGCGAGGCTCCACCAGGTTCGGGTACCAGGCGCGCGTCAGCACCTTGAGGCTCGTCACATCCACCATGCGGTAGTGCAGGTAGCGCTCCAGCAGGGGCATGTAGCGAATCAGGAAGCGCCGGTCGGTGTGGATGGAGTTGCCGGCGAGGATGCCCTCGCCCAGGGCGCAGTGTTCCGCGACGAGCGCCGTCACTTCCCGCTCCGCCACGCGCAGCGAGGTCGTGGAGGCGCGCACCTTCTCCAGCAGCCCGTTGCGGGTGTGCATCTCCCGGACGACGGGCTCCATGCGCAGCAGCGACTCCTCCGGCTGCCAGATGACCCGCTCGAACTCCGCGAGGGGCCGCAGGTCCGGGCCCGTGATGATGACGCCAACCTCGATGATGGAACACGTCTCCGGGTCCAGCCCGGTCATCTCCAGGTCCAGCCAGACCAGGCGCTGCTCACGCGAACTCATGCGGCGGACCCTAGCAGTCCCCGAGTGAGCGGGGGGCGTTCATTGCTCCTCGTCCGTGCGGACGCTCACCTCCGAGGCGAGCGTCCGGTGCACCGGGCAACGGTCCGCGATGGCCACCAGCCGCGCGCGCTGCTCCTCCGTCAGCGGCCCCTCCAGCTTCACCGTGCGCCGGAGCTGGTCCATCTTCCCGTCCTTCTCCTCGCACTCCTCGCAGGCCTTCACGTGCACCTTCTGGTGGCTCAGCCGCACGTGGACGTGCTCCAGCGGCCAGCCCTTGCGCGCGGCATAGAGGCGCAGCGTCATCGCGGTGCACGCGCCCAGCGCGGCGGTCAGCAGGCCGAAGGGCGTGGGACCGGTGTCCTCGCCCCCCACGGACATCGGCTCGTCCGAGCGCAGCCGGTGCGCGCCCACGCGGATGTCCTGCGCGAAGCGGCCCTCCCTTGCCTCGTGGACCTCCACCACCCCTGGCGGCAGCGGCGCCTCGCGCTCCCGCACCGGCGCCACCTGCCGCGTGGCCCAGGCGCCCAGGATGTCCGAGGCGAAGCCCGCGTCCGCGTCATGCGACAGGAAGTGGTCCGCGCCCTCCAGGAGCATCAGGCTCGCGGAGCGGCGCGCCATCGCCATCCACCGCCGGGCGTGCTCCAGCGACACGTACCGGTCCTCCGGGGCCTGCATCGCCAGCACCGCGCCAGGGAAGGCTCCCAGGGCCTGCCGCAACCGCGCCTCGTCGATGTCCCGCATGAAGCCGTGCGTGAGGCGCAGCCGCCCGGGCCCGAAGTCCACGTCCCCCTCGCCCGCCTCGCGCGCCGGTGAGGGCAGCCGCTCGCGCACGGGCGCGCCGCCCACCGGCGCATTGACGAGCGCCAACGCCGCCACCTCCGGCAGCCGGGGCAACGCCGCCGCCGCCGCCGTGCCGCCCAGGCTGTGGCCCACCAGGAGCCGGGCTGGAGGATGACGCTCGCGCAGCCACGCCGCGGCGGCCACCACCGCGTCCACCGAGGGCACCGTGTCCGGCCGATTGCTCGCCCCCGTGGAAGGGGGTGAGGTGAAGTCCAGCGTCAGCACCGCGAAGCCGCGCGCCACCAGCGCGTGGGCCAATCGCGAAGGCCCGGGGGAAGGCCCCAAGCAGGCGAAGCAGCCCACCAGCACGGCGCTGGCCACGGCGCGCCCTGGCGGCAGGTCCAACCGCGCCGTCGCCACCTCGCCCTCCGCGCCCCGCAGCGTCACGTCCCGCGTGCCCATGCTCACAGCTCCACTTCACACTCGGCCGTCCAGAGCCCGTCCGCGCCCTGCCAGACGTGGGCGTCCACCAGCGACACGCCGCGCACGTCCCCCGCGAAGGGGTGCTGCTCCCGGTCCAGGGGCTCTCCGAAGGCGTGGCCGAAGAGGCGCGTGCCATCCATGCGCACCGCGAAGCAGCGGAAGGCCAGATGACGCGACGCCATTTTATGGACGACGGCGCGCAGCCAGTCCGCCAGCAGCCGGTCCAGCTCCGGCGACTCGCACACCAACTCCACCTCCTCACGAACCTCCACCGTCGAGGGGTCCTCCACCAGCGCGCACAGCGCCACCGCGGCCTGCTCGAAGGCCACCTCCAGCGAGCGGCCCCGCCCCCGCACCAGCCGCTCCGAGCCGCGCGTCACGTGCTCCCAGCACGCGGGCGTGCCCGGTGTCGCCGCGGGCCCCGCGCCTTCGTTGGACTGTCCGGGCTCCAGGCTCACGCGCGTGCCTCCAGCTCCGCGCGGCCCAGGAAGCGCCGGAACCACGCCCCCGCCAGTCGCGCCACCTCTTCCAGCGCGCCGGGCTCCTCGAAGAGGTGCGTGGCCCCCGGGATGATTTGGATGCCCTTCAATCCCTCCAGGCGCGCCAGCGACGACTCATTCAGCTCCAGCACGCCCACGTCCTGGCCTCCCACCAGCAGCAGCGTGGGCGCCTGCACCCGGTGCAGCACCGGGCCGGCCAGGTCCGGGCGTCCGCCGCGCGACACGACGGCGTGGATGAGGTCCGGGTGCAGCGCCGCCGCGACGAGCGCCGCCGCGGCCCCGGTGCTGGAGCCGAAGTAGCCCAGGCGCAGCGACGCCAGCTCCGGCTCCATCCGCGCCCAGTCCGTCACCGCCGCCAGACGCCGCGCGAGGAAGGGGATGTCGAAGCGCAGCTCCCCCGAGCCCGCGTCCTCCACCTCCTCCGCCTCATCGAGCAGGTCGAACAACAGCGTGGCCAGTCCGTACGCGCGCAGCACCCGGGCCACGGCGCGGTTGCGTGGACTGAAGCGGCTGCTGCCGCTGCCATGGGCGAAGATGACCAGGCCGCGGGCTCCCGTGGGAACACCCAGACTGCCGCCCAGCGTCACCCCACCGGCCTGAACGCTCACCTCCCGGACGTCCGGGTCCATGCTGATTTCCTGCCGCATGTCGCGTTGCCTCCCTGTCTTGGCTCACATCCAGAAGCCACTCAGGTCCGTGGACTCGAGGACCTCGCGCGGCTGAACGGGCTCGCGGGCTCGCGCGAGCAACTGCCGCAGCTCCACGTCCGGCAACGGCCGGAAGTCGTCGTACGCCTCGCCCACGGTGCGCATCGCGGGCAGCACCTCCACGCACTGCACGGAGTCCGCCGCGGACCGCACGCGCGCCAGGCCATGGGGCGTGCCCACGGGGATGCCCAGCACCAGCCGGGCCGGGCGTTGCTTGCGCAGCGTCTGGAGCGCGGCCAGCGCCGTGGCGCCCGACACCAGGCCGTCATCCACCAGCAGCACCGTGCACCCGCCCAGGGCGGGCTCCGGCGTCCCACGCAGCCGCTGGACCTGATTGTCCACTTCCGAAGCCTCGGCGCGCGCCAGGCTCCGGGCCTCCACCTCCGGCAGGCCCAGGCTCCGGAGCGCGTCGTGGTCCAGGTAGATGCCGCCGCCTTCCGACACCGCGCCCAGCACCGTCATCCGGCCCGGCACGTCGATGCGTCTCGACACCCACACGTCCAGCGGCGCCTCCAGCGCATGTGCCACCTCGTACGCCACGCGGAGCCCGCCCCGGGCCAACCCCAGCACGCGCACCGCATCCCCCCGGTAAGGCAACAGCCGAGTCGCCAGCCGGCGACCCGCATCTGCTCGGTCCCTGAACCGCATCGCGTCCATCCTCCACTTCACACAAGGAAGTCACGGGGCCCCCGACTGGCGGCGAAGGGGCAGGCAGGGGCCGTCCCGCCGGGATGCTCGCGGGGGGACCTCGCTGAATGCGCCGTCCGCCTGGCAGGCGCGCTAGGGTGCGGCCCATGGACCCTGTCCTCCTTGTTGGCACGGCGAGCCCTCACCTCGGACGCGCGCTCGGGCAAGCCCTGGGCGTGGCGCCCGCGGACTGCCACTTCGAGCGCTTCCCGGACGGGGAGATGCACGTCGAGGTGCCCGAGCGCGTCCGTGGCCGCACCGTGGTGCTGGTGCAGTCCACGACGCCGCCCGCGGGCGAGCACCTGCTGGAGCTGCTGCTGATGGCGGACGCGTGCTGGCGCATGGGCGCCGCGCGGCTGGAGGCGGTGGTCCCCTACCTCGGCTACGCGCGGCAGGACCGACGCGCCAAGCCCGGCGAGCCTTTGGGCGGGCGGTTGATTGCCGACCTGCTCACCCAGGGCCGCTTCGCGAAGGTCCAGGTGGTGGACCTGCACAGCCCCGCGCTGGAGGGCTGCTTCGGCGCGCCCCTGGAGCACCTCACCGCGCTGCCCCTGCTGGCGGACGCGCTGCGCGAGTCCGTCACCGACACGTCCGTCGTCGTGGCCCCGGACCTGGGCGCGGTGAAGCGCGCGGAGGCGCTGGCCCGGCTGCTGAACCGGCCGTGGGCCGTCATCCACAAGGTGCGCCTGAGCGGCGACGAGGTCCACGCCAGCGGCCTCATGGGCGAGGTGCGCGGCCGTCGTCCCATCCTGGTGGATGACATGGTGTCCACGGGCGGCACCCTGGCCGCGGCGGCGGGCACCCTGCGCGACGCGGGCTGCACGGAGGACTTCACGGTCGTGACGACGCACGCCCTGCTGGTGGGCACCGCGGTGGAGCGGCTGCGCAACCTGCCGCTGACCCGCCTGGTCAGCACCGACAGCGTGGAGCCCGTCCAGGGCCTGCCCTTCCACCACCAGGTGGTGACGCTGGCGCCGCTGGTGGCCCGGGCGCTGCGGCCCTGACCTCGGGCGCCGGGGGCCGGGTAAGCCACCGAGGGGCGCCGCTCGCGAAGCGGCATTCTCCCGCCCTGACACACGGAGTCGGTTAGGCTCCGGCGCCATGTCCGACACGCTGCTCACGAAGCTCGATTCGGGGGTCCTCACCCTCACCTTCAACCGGCCCGAGAAGAAGAACGCCTTCACGCATGCCATGTACGAGGCGGCCACCGCCGCGTTGAAGGACGCGGAAGGCAACGCGGACGTCCGCGTGGTGCTGCTCACCGGCGCGGGCAGCGTCTTCACCGCCGGCAACGACATTGGCGACTTCATGGAGCACCCGCCCGCGGGCGAGGACAGCGCCGTGTTCCGCTTCCTGCGCGCGCTGGTGGACGCCGACAAGCCCATCCTGGCCGCGGTGGACGGCCCCGCGGTGGGCATTGGCACCACGCTGCTGCTCCACTGTGACTACGTGGTGGCCACGGAGCGCGCGCGCTTCCACATGCCCTTCGTCCAACTGGGGCTGTGCGCGGAGGGCGCCAGCAGCCTGCTCATCCCCAGGACGGCGGGCCTCGCGCTGGCCAGCGAGCTGCTGCTCTTCGGCGAGCCCTTCGACGCGGCCACGGCGCTGCGCGCGGGCATCATCAACAAGGTGGTGCCGGAAGGCAGCCTCCAGCAGGTGGCCGCCGAGCGCGCCGCCACCCTGGCCTCGCGCCCCGCGGAGGCGGTGCGCGTGACGAAGCGGCTGGTCCGCGAGCCGCTGCGCGCCCAGATTCGCGAGACGCTGGCCCGCGAGGGCGCCGAGTTCATCCAGCGCCTCCAGTCCACCGAGGCGCAGGAAGCCTTCATGTCGTTCATGTCCCGCGGCCGGAAGTAGCACCCCGGCGGGACACCGGGCCCGGACGCGAGGACACGCGCCGGGCCCGGATGGCACCCCGGACTACCGCACGGCCGGAGCCTGCGGCGGACGCGGCGTGGCGCCCTGCGCGAGGAAGGACTCGACGCTGGCCCCCTGCGCCTGCTTCAGCGCGATGCACTGGTCCACGATTTCCAGCACCTGCGCCAGCGTCCGCGGGCCGCCCTTCGCCTTCGCGCTGCGCTCGGTGAAGAAGTCCGCCATCTGCTGGCGCTTGCCCGCGTCGCAGAAGTTGCTGCCGACGTAGGCCATGCGCCCGGCGGCCTCCTCGGGCAACAGCGCCTCGGGAGAATCGCCCACGAGCCGGTCGTAGTTCGTCGTCACGAAGTCGAAGGCCACGTCCTGCGTGCGCAGGCCCTGCGACGCCGCGAACGCCATCCACACCGTCTCGCGCGGGTCCAGGCCCTTCTCGAAGACGAGGGCCAGGTTCTTCTTCACCAGCTCCGGGTCCGTGAAGTTGCTCAGCGCGCCGATGAGGTACTGGCGCGTGCGCCGGTCCTTCTCACCCCGCACCGCGGCGGCGAGCTTCTCCCGGAAGGCCGCGTCGCCCTCCGTGGCGGCGATGGCGAGCACCACGTCCACCATCTCCGGCGCCACCGCGCTCTTGTCCTTCAGCCACGTGTCCGCGAGGGTGCGCGCCTCCGCGAGCAGCTTCGGGTCCCTGCCGTCACGGCCCGCCAGCCGCACCAGCCGGGGGCGGAGCAGGCGGGTGTCCTCGTTCTCGCCCTTGCGCGGGGTGAAGCCGAGCTGCCGCGCCCGGGGGCCATACGTGTCACGCAGGAAGCGGGCCCGGTCCTTCAGCTTCTCGTCCGGGAGCAGCCGCGAGCTGACCAGCTCCAGCAGGTCCAGCGAGGCCAGGGTGACAACGCGGTCCGGGTCGTTCGACATGCGGCGCGCCAGCGACAGGGCGTCGGCGGCGGGAATCGACCCGGCCAGCGCCAACGCGCGCACGTCCGTCAGGAACGTCACCCGCTCCGTGCGCGACAGCTTCTGCATGCCCGCCTTCGCCAGCTTCGCCGCCGCGTCGGCGTCCAGTTGAACCCGGAAGTAGCCCGCGCCCTCGGCGTTGGGGAACACCCAGGCGGGGCACGTCTTCGCCTCGCGCAGGGCCACCTCGGTGCGCTCGCCCTCCAGCAGGGTGCAGGTCCGGGCCTCCTTCGCGCCGTTCGCGTACTTCACGCACACCGGCACCTTCCACGTCTGTGCGCCCGGCGACTGCGTGCCCAGACGCAGGTAGCGCTTCTGCGTGAGCACCACCTTCGCCCCGTCCGCGCCGCACGCGAGCGACGCGGTGACGAGCGGCGCGCCGCTCTGGTCCAGGAAGGTCCCCAGCATGCCCGTCACGTCCTTGCCAGACTCGGCGGACACGGCGTCCAGGAAGTCCTTCGCGGTGGCGTTGCCGCCCGCGTGCTTGCGGAAGTAGCGCTGGATGCCGCGGCGGAAGACGTCCCGGCCCAGCCACTCCTCCGTCATGCTCAGCACCGCGGAGCCCTTGCCGTAGGTGATGCCGTCGAAGGCGTTGTGGATGTCGTTGGCGCTCTCGATGGGCTGGCGGATGCGGCGCGCGGACAGCAAGCTGTCCGAGTCCAGGGCCCGGGCGCGGTCATGCACGCGCTCGACGGGCGCGTCCCAGCCCGGGCGCCAGGTCTCCACGATGCGCGGGGTCATCCACGAGGCGAAGGCCTCGTTGAGCCACAGGTCGTCCCACCACTGCATGGTGACCAGGTTGCCGAACCACTGGTGCGCCAGCTCATGCACCTGCGTCTCGGAGAAGGCGCGCTGGCGGCCCAGCGAGTCCTCCGCCGGCTTGGACAGCATGAAGCGCGAGTTGAACGTCACCAGGCCGGGGTGCTCCATGGCGCCGCCGAGCAGCGGCACCGCCAGCACGTCCAGCTTCTCGTACGGGTACGGCATGCCGAAGTAGTCCTCCAGCGCGGCGAGGATTTCCGGCGTCACCTGCGCGGCGTAGACGCCCTCTTCGGTGCGACCGCGCGGGGTGATGATGCGCGTCTTCACCTTCTTCTGGCCCGCGTCGGCGGCGGGGAGGAAGTCGAAGGGGCCCACGCCAAAGGCGATGAGGTAGCTGGGCAGCGGCTGCGTGCGCGCGAAGCGGAAGGTGCGGCCACCGTCCGGGCGGGCCTCCTCGGACTCCTGCGGCGTGTTGGTGACGGCCACCGTGCCCGCGGGCACGTGGAAGGTGAGCTGCCACGGCACCTTGAAGCCGGGCTCGTCGAACGAGGGGAACACGCGGCGCGCGGCCACCGGCTCGAACTGGGTGTAGATGTACCAGTCGTCGCCTTCGTTGACGCGGAACGCACCGTTCGTCTCCTTCTCCGACGCGAGGCCGTCATAGACGACGCGCAGCTTCGCGGGGCCGGTGGCCAGCGCCTTCGCCAACGGGAAGCCGAGGAAGTCCTCTTCGCCCGGCACCGCCGTCACGTCGAAGGAGGACGCGCCTTGCGTGAGCGTGGCCTTCTTCACCGTCAGGCCCTTGGCGTGCAACCACACGACGGACACGGACTTCGTGACGTCCAGGTCGATGTCCACCACGCCCTGGAACGTGGCCACCTTCGGGTCCAGGGTGAGCTCCACCGTGTAGCCCGTGGGCCGCATCTCGGTGGGGAGCCGCAGCTTCGGCGACTGCGGTGTGGCGGTGACGGCTTGTGAGGAAGGCGGCGGCTCGGCGGTGGCGGGAGGATTCTGCCGGGCACCGCACGCACTGAGGAGGGCGACAGCGGCCAGTGCCGCTGGACGGAGCAGGTTGGGCATGGCGCGCAGTGTGTCCCATGCCGGGCGGGCAAGGTAGCGCGCAACCAGCACGTGTGGCCTTGCTGTCATCTCCACTTCACGATGGAGTGCGCCCCCGTGTCCGTGACCGAGCCTGCCTCCCCGCCCCCTGACGCACTTCCCGTGACGCTGAAGCCTTCCTCGGCGCACCTGCTCCGCGTCGTCGGGACGCCGCCCGGACGGGTGGTGGGATTCCTGACGCGCTTCGTCTGGGCTTTCTTGACCTGGCTGTCTCCGGAGTCGCGTGACGCGCTCGCCCGCTTCTTTGGCAACCTGGCCTACAGCCTGGGCATCCGTCGTCGCGTAGCGCTGGAAAACCTGGCCATGGCGATGCCGGAGAAGAGTGACGCGGAGCGGCGCGACATCGCGCGCGGCGCCTACATCAACATGACACGCGTGGTGCTGGAGTCACTGCCGTCGGGCGACCGGTTGCCCAAGGACTGGGCCGAGCAGGGCCTCGAGGGCGAAGAGGCGTGGCGGGCCCTGAAGGCACGCGTGGACACGGGCAAAGGCGCGCTGCTGGTGACGGCGCACTTCGGCAATTGGGAACTGCTGGGGGAGATGCTCATCCGCCGCGGAGTTCCCATGGACGGGCTGGTGCGCCCGCTGAAGGGCGCGCTCAACACGCGCATCGCGGAGAACCGCGTGCGCATGGGCGCCGGCCTCATCTACCCACGTGGCGCCATCCAGGAAATCATCGAAGCCGTGAAGCGCGGCGAGTCGCCCCTCATGCTGCTGGACCAGGCGCTGCCCGCGAAGAGCGCGGCCTTCGTCCCCTTCTTCGGCAAGCTGGCCTCCACGACACCCGCCATGGCGGTGGCGGCGGCGCGGACCAAGGCGCCGGTGTTCGTGGTGATGGCCGTGCGCAACGGCCGAGGCGGCGCGCGCTTCCGGATGGAAGTGGAAGGCCCCATCCTCCCGCCCACGCCGGGGGAGTGCGCCGACCCGATGACGGAGCACACCGCGCGCGTGACGGCCGCGCTGGAGCGCTGCATCCGCAAGCACCCGGACCAGTGGATGTGGCTGCACCGCCGCTGGAAGGTGCAGCCTCCGTCGGAGGCCGCCCTGCCCGCGGGGACTACGCCACCACCACCCGCTTCAGATGCGCCCCCAGCCGGGTGACGACCTCGTAGTGAATCGTCTGGGCCCAGCCGGCCAATGACTCGGCGGGCACGGCCTCCTCGCCGTCACGGCCCAGCAGCGTGGCCGTCACCGGGCGCTCGTCGGACGTGGCGCGCGTCACGTCCACGATGAGGTGATTCATCATCACCCGTCCCAGCACCGGACACCGGCGGCCATTCACCAGCACGTGCGCCTGCCCCGACGCGAGCCGGGGATATCCGTCGTAGTACCCCACCGGCAGCACCGCGATGCGCGTGGGCTCCGGGCAGCGGTACGTACAGCCGTAGCCCACGTAGCTGCCCGCGGGCAGCCACTTCACCACCTGGCTGCGGCACCGCCACGACAACGCCGGCTTGAGCACTGGCACCTCGCCCAGCACCAGCCGCGCCGACAGCCGCGTCTCCGCGGAGGGCCACAGGCCGTACAGCGAGATGCCCACGCGCAACGCCTCGTAGCGCGCGCGCGGCAGCACCAATGTAGCGGCGCTCGCGGCGATGTGGCGTTGCAGAGGCTGGGCCGGCTCCAGTTGAGAGGCCAGGAAGGCCAGGCCCTTCTCGAAGGCCTCCACCTGCGCCAGCGCGTAGCCCTGCTCCGTCACGTCCTCCGTGTTGGCGAAGTGACTGAGCGCGCCCACCACCTCCAGCACGTCGCGCGCCTCCACCAGGAAGCGGGACTCGGTGGGCAGCCCTTCCAGCGTGAACCCCTCGCGCCCCAGGCCCGTGTCGATGTGGACGTGGGCCCGCAGGGGGCGCTCCAGCTTCGCCGCGCGCAACACCGGCACCGCGTCCGCCCAGCCACGGTCCGCCACCACCACGTCCACGCCCTCGCGCGCCAGCACCACCGCTTCCTCGGGCGCCACCGCCCCCAGGACGAGCACCTGCCGGGGCGAAAGCCCCTGGGCCCGCTCGTACTCGCGCACCTTCAGGGCGTCCTGCGGCGCAATCACATAGAGGAGGTCCACCGCGCCGTGGACCGCGGGCAGCACCTGCGCGAGCCCGTGCCCGTAGGCGTTGCCCTTCAGAACCACACCCAGCGCGCGCGGCGTGGCGCCCTGCTGCCCCTCCAGGGCCCGGAACACGGCGACGTTGTGCCGCAACGCGGACGCGCTCACCTCCAGCCACGAGGAATGGACCGCGTCTCCAGGGCCACTGCCAATCGACTCCACATTCACCTCCGCCACGGTCCCCAGCCATACCAGCAATGCGCGGGCCATGCGCCAGGCGCGGCCGGCACGCCACACCCGCCCGCGTCTGAAGCAGGCGGACGGCGGCTTGGGCGGACCGGCCTGCCCAGGCCCGCACACATCCCCGCCGCGCCAGCGCCTGGAGCGCCAGACAGCCGACAGAGGGTTTCCGGACGCGGGCAAAGCGCATTAAAGGAAGAGTGGATGCGAACGCTCTTCATCGGGGACGTGCACGGGTGCGCGGAGGAACTGGACGCGCTGCTGGCCCGGTGCGACTGGCAGCCTGGCGACCGCGTGGTGCTGGTGGGCGACCTGGTGGCGAAGGGCCCGGACTCCGCTGGCGTGGTGCGTCGCGCGCGGGAGCGCGGCTTTCTCGCGGTGAGGGGCAACCATGACGCCCACGTGCTGCGCTGGCACGCGGGCCGGGCGCCGCGCGGCAAGAAGCTGAAGCCCGAGCATCAGCAGGTGCTGGACACCCTGACGCCCGAGGATTGGGCGTGGCTGGAAGCCCAGCCGCTCTACCGCTGCTTCCCGGAGCTGAACGTGGTGGCGGTCCACGGCGGCCTGGTGCCGGGCGTGCCGTTGGAAGCCCAGAAGGAGGACGAGCTGCTCAACCTGCGCAGCATCCTGCCGGACGGAACGCCCTCGAAGCGCGTGGACGCGGGCGCGCCCTGGGCCAGCCTCTGGACCGGCCCCGAGCTGGTCATCTTCGGCCACGACGCCATGCGGGGCATCCAGCGCCATCCGCACGCCGTGGGGTTGGACTCCGGCTGCGTGTACGGCGGCAAGCTCACCGCCTACGTGATGCCGGAGGGCCGCCTCGTGTCCGTGCTGGCCCGGCGCGCCTACGTGGATGTGGACGCCCACTAGCAAGGCGTCCACCGCGGCCCACGCTCACGCCCCCGGAGCGCGCACCAGCAGCACCGGCCGGTCCGTGTGCACGAGCATGGACTGCGTCACCGAGCCGAGCACCGCGCGCTTCCAGCCCGACCGGCCATGGGTGCCCATGACGATGGCGCCCACGCCCAGCCGCTCGGCCGTCTGCGCCAGCGTTGCCACCACGTCCTTGCCGCCCGGGACAATCTCCAGTCGCACGTTCCGGTCCCGCGCGGCCTTGGGCACCAGCGTGGAGAGCTGCTCGCGAAGCCGCGCCTCCTCCTCCAGCGACGGCTTCGACTCGGTGGCATGCACCAGGTGCACGGTGCCCCCCGGCGCCGCCAGGGCGAAGGCATGCGCCACCGCGCGGTTGCCCGTCTCCGAGAAGTCCGTGGTCACCATCACCTCCCGGTACTCCGGCAGCGGCGTCTCCGCGCCCACCGACAGCGCCTGCGTGGGCACGCACACCACCGACATCCGCGCCAGCCGCAGCGCATGCCGCGACACGCTCCACAACCGCCCCAGCGCCTTGCGGTGGTGCGTGCCCACCACCAGGAGGTCCACATGCTCCTGGTCGGCCAGCTCCACCAGATGGTCGGCGATGCGCCCCACACCCGGCTCCACGCGGAGGCGCACGGACCTCCCGCCCGCTTGGGCCAGCGGCGCCACCAGGTCCGCGCTCTCGCGCTCCAGCGCCTGCCGCAGCTCCGGCGAGGCCTCGCCGTAGTCCATGCGCTGGTTCAGCCCCAGCCGGCGGGCCTCTTCCTCGGGCCAGTAGACGCGCCCGCCCACCACGTCCAGCGGGCCGCCTTTGCCCAGCGCCAGCACCCAATCCCGCGCGGCCTCGAAGGGCAGCGAGCGGTCCACGCCCAGCAGCACCTTCAACGGGCGCTCGCCGCGAGCCCAGGCCTCCAGCGGCGCGGGGTCCCTCACGACGAGCAGCGGCACCGTCAACGACTGCGCCATCCGGTCCACCGTGCCGCCCTCGCCACCGAACTGGGATTCGTCGGGAGGCCGGGACGCCACCACCAGCGAGGCCCCCCGCTCGCGGCAGAACTCCTCCACCCTCACCGCGGGCTCGCCGGTGAGCAGCACGGGCTCCACCTTCGCGCCCAGCTTCTCCAAGCGCTTCTGCTCGTCACTCAGCACCGCCTCGGCGGAGCCTATCAGCGCCTTGCCGAAGGCACGCACGGAGTCGGGGTTGAGCACATGAACCAGCCACAAGGGCGTACCGGCCTTGCGAGCGAGCTCCGCGGCAAGCGTGGAGGCCCGCCGCGCGTCGTCGGAGAAGTTGGTGGCGCAGACAATGGACATGGCAGCTCCAGGTAAGGGTGGGGCTTGAATCCTCGAATCCACTCAACGCGCGCGAAGCACCTGCTCGGCGCGAACCTCGTTCAGCAAGGGCTCGCCACGCTCGAAGGCCTGGATGCCCGCCAGCGTCGTCTCCGCGATGTTGGCGAGCGCCTCGTGGGTGAGGAAGGCCTGATGCGACGTGACGAGCACGTTTGGAAAGGTGAGCAGCCGCGCCAGCACATCGTCCTGGAGCACCTGCCCGGAGAGGTCCTGGAAGAAGACCCCCTCCTCTTCTTCATACACATCCAAGCCGGCACCGCCGACGTGGCCGGACTTGAGCGCGGCGACCAGCGCCTTGCTGTCGATGAGCGCGCCGCGTCCCGTGTTGATGAGCATCACGCCCCGCTTCATCCGCGCCAGCGCCGCCGCGTCCACCAGGTGCCGCGTGTCCGGCGTGAGCGGGATGTGAAAGGAGATGATGTCGGCCTGAGAAAACAAGGCGTCGAGCGCGACGTAGCGCACCCCCAGCTCACGCTCGAACGCCGCATCCGGCGCCACGTCGTAGCAGAGGACGTCGCAGCCAAAGCCCTTGAAGATGCGCGCCGCCACGCGGCCGATGCGGCCCGTGCCCACCACGCCCACCGTCTTGCCGGCGAGGTCGAAACCCACCAACCCGTCGAGCGAGAAGTTCCAATCCCGCACGCGGGAGAAGGCACGCGGGATGTGGCGGTTGAGGGACAGCACCAGCGCCACCGCGTGCTCGGCCACCGCGTGCGGTGAGTACTCCGGCACGCGCGTGACGCGCAGGTCCCACCGCCGCGCGGCCTCCAGGTCCACGTGGTTGTAGCCCGCGGAGCGCGCCGCCACGAGCCGCACCCCACCCGCGTGCAGCACCTCCAGCGTGGCCGCGTCCACCGTGTCGTTGACGAAGGAGCACACGGCGGGGAACCCCTCCGCCAGGGGCGCCGTCTGCAAGGTCAGCCGGGGCTCGAAGTAGGTGAGCGCGTGTCCGAAACGGACGTTCGCCGCCTCCAACGCGTCCCGGTCGTATCGGTGTGTATCGAAGACGGCCACCCGCATCGCCTGCTCCCCTGCTCGGCGGGCCCCTCCGGCCCGGTATGGCCCGCTTCAGTGCAAGGCCTGCTCCATGCGGCCCCCCAAAGACATCGGTCCTCGACAGCCGTGCAAAAGATGCGCAGCGAGGGTGGGGGCGGCAAAACCTGCGCGGTGGGCGGATGCCTGCTCGCCAGGCAGCGGACTGGAGGGCGCGGCGAAGGCGGGCCGCGTGAGCGCGCGCGCGGTCCAGGGCCTAGCTTGAATCGCAGGCACCAGCCCCCTTCGAGCGGAGCCCCCGACATGAATCGTCCGGACGACACCGCGCTGCTGACGGACCTCTACGAACTCACGATGACGGAGGCCTATCTCGAGGAAGGAATGTGGGACGAGGCCGTCTTCAGCCTCTTCGCGCGCAAGCTCCCGGCCCGGCGCAACTACTTGCTGGCGGCGGGGCTCGACGATGCGCTGACCTACCTGGAGCAACTGCGCTTCGACGCGGAGACGCTGGACTGGCTGGCATCCCAGGGACGCTTCTCGGACCGGCTGCTCGGGTGGCTCGAACGCTTCCGCTTCAGCGGTGACGTGGACGCGGTGCCGGAAGGCACGCCCGTGTTCGCCGAGGAGCCCCTGCTGGAGGTCCGCGCGCCCCTGCCCGAGGCGCAGCTCGTGGAGACGTACCTCCTCAACCAGGTGCACTTCCAGACGGCGGTGGCCTCGAAGGCCCGGCGGGTGGTGGAAGCCGCCGCGGGGCGCGACGTCATGGAGTTCGGCCTGCGGCGCTACCACGGGACGGACGCGGGCCTGAAGGTCGCGCGCGCCGCGTACCTCGCGGGCGTGGGCTCCACCTCCAACGTGCTGGCGGGAAAGCGGTACGGGATTCCGCTCGCGGGCACCATGGCGCACAGCTACGTGCAGGCGCACGACGACGAACTGGAGGCGTTCCGCGCCTTCGTGCGCGTCTACCCCAGCGCCACGCTGCTGGTGGACACCTACGACACGCTGCGCGGCGTGCAGCACGTCATCCGGCTCGCGCGCGAGCTGGGCGAGGACTTCCAGGTGCGCTCCATCCGGCTGGACTCTGGCGACCTGCTCTCGTTGTCCATCGCCGCGCGCGAGATGCTCGACGAGGCGGGCCTCCCGCAGGTGCGGGTGTACGCGAGCGGTGGACTCGACGAGGACACGGTGGCGCGGCTGGTGACACACGGCGCGCCCATCGACAGCTTCGGCGTGGGCACGGCGATGGGCGTGTCGGCGGACGCGCCCGCGTTGGACATGGCCTACAAGCTGGTGGCGTACGCGGGCCGTCCCCGGGTGAAGCTGTCCTCGGGCAAGGTGCTGCTGCCGGGCGCGAAGCAAATCTACCGGCACGACGTGGACGGCGTGGCGCGCGGCGACGTGCTCACCAACCGGGACGACGTGGCGCCCGGAAGGCCGCTGCTTCAACCCGTGATGCGCGCGGGTCAACGCCTGCCTGGCGCCACACCCACGCTCGCGGACATCCAGGCGCACGCGCGACGCGAAGTGTCACGGCTTCCACCCGAGCTCCGCGCGCTGGCCCCCGCGCGCCCGCCCTATCCCGTGACGCTGGGACGCGCGCTGGCACGGGCCCGCGAGCATGAAGTGGAGCTGTGGTCCGCGGCGCCGTGAGACGCGGCGCACGCGCTGCCATGAAGGACAGCAAGCGAGGAGGTCCGAACCACCCCGGTGCCGCCTCCCAGGTACTCCTGGGGTGACTTCCTCTGAGGGCCAAGCATCTGCCATGGTGGAGGGCCGTTTCTCCGCTGGAGCGCAACATGGATCGCCGTCTCGGCCCCGCACTCATCCTTGGCTCGGCACTGCTCCTGGGCAGCGCCTGCAAGAAGTCAGAGGACCCCGCCCCCGAGGCGCCCGCCCCCAAGCCTCCGGCGCCCACGGAGCCCGCCCCCAGCTACACGCTGTCCTTCCTCGAAGCCGCGTCCCCCTCGGGCTGTACCTGGACGCGCCATGAATCGACAGGCACACGCAAGCCGCTCGCCACCGTGGATGCGGTGTGTGAGCGGCTCAAGCTCGCCTGGGGCCCCCGGGGTCGGCAGGGGCTGATGGTGGACCGGGGCAACGGCGAGCTGCCGCCCCGCGCGTGGCAGGTGGACTTCGAATCCGCCCAGACGAACCGGCTCCTCCTCCCCGAGTCCGGCCACACGGACACGCTGGGCTTCGACGAGGAAGGCCACGTCGTCGCGCTGGTGTCGCAGTTGGACGACTTGCCGCGGAAGATGGACAGCGGCCGCGAGTACCTCCTGCACGAAGGCAAGCGCTACCTCGTCCCGGACGCCGACGGCACCCCGGGCCTGGCCCACGCGTACCGCCATGACGCGGGCCAGTGGAAGCACCTGGAGACGGTGGTCAGCCTCTTCGAAATGGATGGCGCCGCGGGCACCAACGCCCTGGCCACGGCGAGCCGGCTGACGTCCTCCACCTTCATGCGAGACCCCGACCGGCTCGTGGAGTCCGAGCTGGTGGAAGGCAGCGAAGACGCGGCCCGGCTCGACGCGGTGGTGAAGGACCGGGGCCACACGGCCTACGGCATGTGGATTTCCATGGAGACCCACCAGGGTCCGCTCTACGCCTGGGAAGCCGCGAGCGAGCTGCCCACGCTCATGCTTCCGCTCCGCTGGGAAGTGAATGACAAGCTGGTGGAGCCGGAGCAGCTCGCGCTGGCCCCCACCTCCAGCGTGGAGCTGCGGATGCGCGACCACCTGCTGCTCGTCTCGGCGGAGCAGTCCGCCCGCGTCTATGACGCGAAGACGAAGAAGCGCCTCGCCGCGCTGGAGAGCGTCCGCGGCGCGAGCTTCTGGCCGCGGCAGCGCACCGTCACCGCCGCGGTGCCCGCCAGCGCGGTGACGGCGCCGTAGCCCCCGGGGTGGCGCGCTACCGGCCGCCGCCCATGCTCAGGCCCACCAGGAGCAGCACCGCGTAGAGGCCGAAGACGAGGCCGCAGGACAAGAGCGGCACCGCCAGCGCGCCCAGCGCCGCGGTTCCCCAGTTCGTGCGGTGCAGGGCCCGGTACGCGTAGATGCGCAGGCCCAGGGACCAGAGGGGCGAGACGTACGCGCCACAGAGGGGAATCAAGCCCACCAGGAACGGAGACAGGGACAGCGCGTTGGCCCTCAGCGTGACGGAGAAGGGCTGCCCGGTGCCCTGCAGCCGGAACACCAGGTGGTCCAGGCCCGAGTTCACGATGGTGGTCGCGACGCCCATGACGGGCGCCATCACGAGGCCCACGCACATCAACCCCAGCCACATCAAACGCATCGCGTCTGGATTGATGTTGTCGCTCTCCGCCAGCTCCCGAGGGATGGCGAACACGAGGGTCATGTAGAGGAGAATCGTGGTGAAGTAGCCCACGAAGTAGCTCAGCGCCGCGAACCCCAGCGAGCTGCCCACCGAGCCGTCCGGCCGCGCGCGCTCCAGGGTGGCCGACGGGCGAAACAGCACCGCCAGACACGTCTGCCAGAACGCCTTCAGCGTCCCCAGCTCGGCGCGCTGGTCCCAAGGCAGGGCATCCTCGGGCACGCGCTCATGGCACGAAGCGCAGAGGGGCTCGTCCCGATACCCCTTCCGCAAGCACTTCGCGCACGCGAAGCTGCCGCACCGGGCGCACGCGTGCAGGCTGCGCAGCTCCGGGTGGACTGCGCACACCGGGTCGGAGGAGCCGGGCGTGGCCTCCATCACGAGTGAGTTGCCGCACCAGGCACAGCGCTCCACACCGGGGACGACGAGGGCCTGACAGCGGGGACACGGAATGCTCATACGTGCCGCCATCCTCGCATGAGTCCTCCCGGTGAGGCCGGAGTCTCCCTTTCGTTTTCGCGCGCCCCCAGGGCCGCTTACAAGGACAGACCATGAACCTGACCGCCCTCGCCTCCGTCCTCCTGCTGTCCGCGCCTGTCCTGGCCGCCGAGCCAGCCGCCCAGGCCCAGGACAAGGCCGCCCTCGAAGCCGACATCCAGCGCACGATGGAGACGATCGAGAAGAACAGGGACCGCACCTTCCCCATCCCCTGTGGTCAACCACCGATGCGCCCCGAGCGCATCAGCGGCGAGGACCTCGATTTCGCCCCCGCTCAACTCGCGCGCCTCGACGAGGACCAGACCACCTACCAACTGAGGTGCACGTTCAAGCTCGACGGGAAGGCCACGCGCTGCTTGATGTACGAGCCATCGCTGGGCCTGGACGCCAAGAACCGCGAGCGCATCAAGCAGTGGCGCTTCAAGCCCGCCATGTACAAAGGCGAGCCCAACGCGGTCATCTGCACTGTGTCGGGAAAGCTGACGCCGCGTCCGCAGAACTGAGCGGAGACGGCGCCCCCGGTCACTTCCCGGCGGGCACCACGCCGTGGTCGTCCGGCACCGCTCCGCCGCCCGGCGTGTCGCTGACGGGCGCGACGGGCACCACCGCCGGCTTGGGCGCCTTCCGCGCGCGCTCGGCCTCGCGCTGCGCCGTCGTGGCCGCGGCCTTCCTCCCGAGCGACTTCTCCCGCCGCGCCAGGGCATCCCAGAGCTCTGGCGCATCCGGATGCAGCAGCACCCCCGCGCGCAGCAGTCCCGCGGCCACGGCGGCGGACTCCACGTTCGCCAGGCGCTTCAGGAAGTTCCTCGGCGCGAGCGCCAGGGCGCCCTGCGGCGTCGTCACCGCCTCGCGAAGGTGCGGCAGCACCGCGTCCTCCGGGTTCGCCGTCAGCAGCGCCTCGGACAGCGCCCAGCGCGCATCCAAGCCCCGGGGCTGAAGCTCCACGGCGCGCTCCAACCAGCGCCGGCGGAGCACCTGCTGCTTGCGCCAGGCGAAGCCGTCCGCGATGCGCAGCAGCTCATCCGAGTAGTCCGGATGGAAGCCCGGCGAGGCCGCCACGGACTTGCGCAGCGCGGCCCAGTGCGACTCCGGGCTCTTCTCCTCGTCCAGGCGCACGCGGTCCAGTGAAGCCACCTGCGCGCGCCTCCACACCGTGGAGAGCCGGAGCACATCTCCCCGCAGCGGCTCACCGAAGCACTCCGCGCTGGGCACCTTCTCCGCGCCACACGCGGCCAGGTAGTCCGCGAAGAAGGCCAGCGGCCCCTCGGCGGAATACGCGCTCAGGCGCTCCGCGCCGTGGAGCTTCTCCAACGTGCGCGCCATGTGCGCGCCCACGTGGATGAAGGCCGCGCCCGAACGGGGCTCGTGACCACCGCGGACGCGCTCCAGCGCCACGCGCGTATCCCGGCCAATCTCCTTCCGGCTCAGCATCGCGGAGACACTCGCGAAGGCCCCTGGCAGGTCCGCCACCTCGGGCAGCGAGCCTGGACCGCGCGTGGCCCACTGGTAGTAGGACAGTCCATAGCTGGCGACGCGGTTCAGCCCTTCGTTCACCACCGCGTCCACCGGGTCCGAGACATAGGCGTCGCGGCGCGTGAGGGCGTCATCGACCAACTGCTCCATCAACCGGTTGGTGAGCCGGCGCATGCGCCGGGCTTCGCCCTCCACGTTGGTGGCCAGCGCGATGACCGTGTCCTCGGCGGGGAGCATCATCAACATCGTGCTCGTTTCGGGCTGCCCTCCCGCGTGCGCCACCACGTAGTGGCCTCGCACCGGATAGGTGGCGAAGCCCATGCCGTAGTCGGTCAGGCGCCCGTCGGTGGTGGCCATGGAGGTCTGCATCCGGCCCATGGTCTCGCGGGACACCAACGTGTGCGCCAGCACGGCCCGGCCGAAGCCCAGCATGTCCCCCACCGTGGCCCGCGTCCCACCGCCCGCGAAGCGGCTGGTCACGTCGAGCAAGCGCGAGGGCTTCAGCTTCCCGCCCACCACCCGGTAGCCCTTGGCATGGTGCTCATCCCGCGTGGCCAGGATGTCCAGGTCCGCGAACGGCATGTCCGCGGGCTTGAAGAGGTGCTCGCGCACGTAGTCCCGGTAGGACTGGCCGGAGGCGGTCTCCACCACCCCGCCCAGCAGGTTGAAGCCCCACGTCGTGTACAGGTAGCGGGTGCGCGGCTCGAAGACGAGCGGCTTGCTCGCGAAGACGGCGATGGCCTCCGCGGAGTTCATCGCCTTCAAATTGCGGGTGGCGGCGGGCCCGTCGTACGTGGGCACACCGCTCAGGTGCCCCAGCAAATCCCTCACGGTGACGGGCCACTGCTTGCCCGGATATGCCGGCACCAGCGTGGTGACGTTGGCGTCCAGGTCCAGCTTCCCCTGCTCCACCAACTGGAGCACCGCCACCGCGGTGAAGGACTTGGTGACGGACGCCATGCGGTACGTGGTGCGCGGCGTCGCGGGGAGGCGGCGGGCCACATCCCGATGGCCGTAGGCGCACACCCAGCGGTACGCCCCCCGCGTGACGCCCACGGACAGGCCCGCGACGGGCCCTTGCGACAACTCGGCGCGGACAATCGAGTCCAGCGCGGTGCGCACCTCCTCGGGAAACGCGCGCGGCGAGGCCTCGTCGTCGCCGGGACCGGGCTCACACGTCATCTCCAGCGCGGCGCGAGGCGCGGCGGCCCAGGCCGAGGGGCTCGAGAACACCAGCAGCGCCACGGCGCTGAACTTCACCCACCCTCCACTCATGGCGTGACCTCCACGCTGGTCTCGTTCGGGGAGGCGACCGCGACGCCCGGCGCGAACGGCGGCGTCTCCACATAGGCGCGCAGTAGCGCGTCGGTGACGAGGTGCCCCAGCACGTCCAGCCCCGCGCCACGCGGGTGCACCAGGTCCTCGTGCATGAAGCCCGCCTCATGGAAACGCACCAGGGCCCCCTTTCCGCCCATGGCGGCGTAGAAGTCGAAGAAGGCGCACCCTTCAGCGAGCGCGACCTCCCGCTCCGCCGCGTTGACGGCCTCCAGCGAGGGCCGCTGCGTCAGCGACTGGGCCTTCGCGTCGGGCCCGCGCACCGCGTCCATGGGCCCCACCAACAGGCAGGCGCTCTGGGGCGCGGCGGCCCGCGTGCGGCGGAGCAACGCGCTCAGGTCCGCGCGCAGCTTCTCCATGTCCAGGCGCTTCCACTCGATGCGCTTGGACTCATTGCCGCCCAGGAAGAAGACCAGCAGCTTGGGGGCGCGCTCGGCGAGCTGGGACGTGAGCGCCGCGCCGTCGATGCGCGCGTAGAGCCCCGCGTCCGAGGACGGCACGCCCAGCGTGTCCAGGACGATGCCGGGCCGCGCGTGCTGCAACACGACGCCCTGCACCACCGCGCCCTGGCCCTCGGCCACCACGTCCAGCGTCCGTCCGCCTTCGGGCAACACGAAGGCCGTGGCGCGCGACGCGCCGTCACCCGTGGGCTCGGTCCGCGCGAGCACCTGGCCCTCGCTCATCACCGTGAGCGCCCCGCCGCCGGGCACATCCAGCCACCACAACGTGCCGCGCGCCTCGCCCTCCAGCTTGAAGCGGCTGCGCGCCTTCGCGCGGGTGGCCACGTGATACACGCCGCTGATGCCGAAGGCATGGGGCGGCGCGCGCAGCTCCCCCAGCGTGCGCGGCTGCCATCCGCTGCTGCTCGCGCTGGTGCGGCCCCGCCCGCCGTAGGGCGCCATGCGGTCCACCAGCAACACCCCCCGCCCCGCGCTCCCGTAGGCCGTGGACAGGTCATCCCGCAGCACGTCCACGATGCGATCGCCGGCGATCAACGAGTTCCCGAACGCCTCGATGACGACCGGGCCCGAAGCCGTCCCAGCGGCCAGCGCGTCCAGCGCGGTGAAGAAGGGCGCCAGCGCCGTGCGCGCGCAGCCACCGCCCGAGGGCGTCACACACGGGTCCTCGACCCGGGCGCCGGGTGCGCCCAGCTTCTCGGCCTGGGCCTGCACCACCCCGATGCGATCGGGCCGAACGGGCATCACCCGGCGGAACACGGGCTCGGGGGCCGGTTTCGGGGCGGGACTCTCCACTGCGGGGGCCGGGGGGGTGGCGGCGCGAGGCGGGGACCCGATGTCACAGGCGGTCAGCAGCCCACCGAGCAGGACCGGGAACCAGGTCCGCCGGCCGCCCCGCCCGACTTCCAGATGCGTCATGTAGGCAGCAGCGTAGACGAAAGCCCCTGGCCGCGCATGTTCCCGGCCGCCGTCTCCCCGCCTGCTGGAGGGGCGGGCCCGGGGCTCGCACTCCGCGTTCCTGGCCCCCGTGAAGTGGTGCCTCTGAGTCATTGGAAGTTGCGGGAGAAACGGCCCGGCGCAAATGCAGGGTCAAGCCCCGAACATCCTCCCTTCACTTGGGACCGGGATGCCCCAAATTATCCGTTCCCTCTTATGGAGAAACGGAACAACAGGGTCGCCAACTGGACGCGCTTGCATCGCCGGTTCGGCGACCACGTGCGCAAGCTCCGGACGGCCCGGGAACTCACCCAGGAGTCACTGGCCGAACGCAGCGACTTGTCTGTCGATGCCATCCGGCGGATCGAGCGGGGTTCCTTTTCTCCCTCCCTCGACACGCTCGGCAAGCTCTCCAAGGGGCTCGACGTCTCCTTGAAGACGCTCTTCCAGGGCTTCGAGCGCGAGCGCTCCAACGCCGTGGCGGAAATCTGCGACTTCCTGTCCCTGCGCTCGGGGCGGGAGGTGGACCTCGCCTGGCGCGTCATCCAGGCGATGTTCGAGGAGCGCTGAGCCCGTCACGCTTTCATCACCCTGTGGCCGGTACACCCAACGTCGCGGCTCATGAAGGGCCGCGACGTGGCTGTTCCTCACAGGAATCATCATGACCATGCTGACGAAGTTCTTCGCGGGTGCCTCCTTCATCTTCGCGCTCACCTTCGCCCCTGGCGTCCAGGCGCAGTCCTGTGCAGACGTCTGCACGTGCACGTCGGCTTGCAACACGCCGTGCCAGGACATGGGTGAGCGCTCCCGGTGCGGTTCGGCGGGCATGCCGTGCGTCGGCAACTGCGCGAAGGCCGACCCGCGGGCGTCCGCGGATTCGCAGACGTCGTCCGACGACGCCCAGAAGGCGTGTGACACGCAGCAGAACGCCGACAAGGCCTCGACCGAAGTCGAGAGCTGAGCCGGACTCAGGGGTTTCCAGGGGGTCAGGATGCGCCCACCGCACCTGCCCCCCTGTCTCTGGCCGCGTTGGAGGGAGCTCGGCCAGGGTGATAGTCTTTGACCTCACATGACCCCGCTGATGAATCGAGCCGCCAACCTGCTGTGGACCCTGGCGGTCCTCGCCGTGGTGGGAGGTACCGGCGTGTGGGTGTACCGGCACGCCTCGCTGGGAACGGGCCCCGCCCTCGAGGCCGGCGGCCACTACCTGCGCGATGTGATGTCACCGCTCTTCGCCGCGAGCGTGGCCCTGGCCTTCGGCTTCAGCTACGCCTCGGGTGTGGCGGCCCGCCGCGCGCGGCACCGGGAGCCCAAGCCCAAGCCGCTGGCCAAGGGACCGAGCCTGTCTCCGCTGGAGGTGCTCACCCATGACACGGCCACCGCCGTCAGGACCCTGCTGACGGAGCTGGGCCAGCGACTGCGCCGCATCGCCGCGAAGCCCGATCCGGACATCATCGGCTTCATGGGCCAGTTGATGGACGGCGCCATCCGGCTGGGCGCCAGCGACGTCCACATCCATCCGCTGGAGGCGGGAACGCGCATCGCCTTCCGCATGCACGGCGTCCTGGAGGAAGTGCTCACCTTCCCGCGTGAGCACCATTCGCGGCTCATCAACCGCGTCAAGGTGCTCGCCAAGCTGCCGCTCTACGACCTCGACAAGCCGCTGGACGGGCACTTTCCCTTGTCCACGGACGAGGGCCCCGCGGACATCCGCGTCTCCATCCTCCCCACCAACCACGGCGCGGCGGTGGCCCTGCGCATCGCGCGCACCGGCGTGCGGCTGCCCCAACTGTCGGCGCTCGGCTTCCCCGAGGCCCTGCTCTCCAAGTTCCAGGAGCGGCTCGCGCTTCCCCAGGGCCTCATCCTGGTGGCGGGCGCCACCGGCAGCGGCAAGACGACGTCGCTGTATGCCTCGCTGGGCCACATCCAGCAGTCGCGCGGCGAGCTCACGCGCATCGCCACCATCGAAGACCCCATCGAGTTCGACGTCCCGCTCTTCGCCCAGACGCAGGTCAACGCCGCGCAGGGCTTCACCTTCGCGCAGGGCCTGCGCGCGGTGCTCCGGCAGGACCCCAACGTCATCATGGTGGGCGAGATTCGCGACTCGGAGACGGCCCGCACGGCCATCCAGGCGGGCCTCAGCGGTCACCTGCTGCTGAGCACCATCCACGCGAACTCGGCCGCGGGCGCCTTCAACCGCCTCATCGACATGGGCGTCGAGCCCTTCCTGCTCGCCTCCGCGACCGCCGCCACGCTGTCCCAGCGGCTGGTGCGAAGCCTGTGCCCCCACTGCCGGGCGCCCCAGCCGCTCACGCCGGAAGAGGCGGTGCGGTTGGACGCCGCGGGCCTGCCCCGTGGCAACTTCTTCGGGCCCGTGGGCTGCGAGCGCTGCGAGGGCAGCGGCTACCTGGGCCGCACCGCCATCTACGAGATGCTCGTCATCTCCCAGAACATCCGCGACGCCATCAACGCCAAGGTGCCCAGCTCCCGCGTCCAGGAGATCGCCGTCCAGGAGGGCATGGTCACCCTGCTCGCCGCGGGCGTCGAACGCGCGCGCGACGGCACCACGTCCCTGCGGGAAGTCTTCCGGGTGGTGGGCGGATGAACGCATTCCGAGGGAGCACCCCGACATGAGCACCTCTCCCACGCCCAGCCACGGCCGCCCCACGCACAACGCGTCCTCCGAGCCCGACACCTGGTCTCAGTCCCTGATGGGGCGCACCGAGGAGCTGGCCCACCTCCAGGCGCAGCAGGCCCAGACGGCCGCGTCCGACGACGACGCGGCCACCGCGCCGGGACGGCACCTGCCCGTGGAGGGGAACGCGGCGCCCCGGCGCAAGCTCGTCAACGTCCCGCCACCGCCTCCGCCGCCCAGCGCGCTGGCCGCGGCACTCCGGCTGTGCGGCGCCGCCGCCGCCGTGGTGGCCGCGGGCATCTTCGCGCTGCCCGCGCTCCAGAAAGCAGGCGAGGCGCCGCCCACGCGCGAGGAGCTGGCCACGGCCCGCCCCGAGACGACGCTCGCGCCGCAACTCGACACCCCCGTCGAGGTCCGCGAGGGCGAGGTCCATGCGCAGCACGCGTTCATGGAAGGCGTCAGCGTGCTCATGGTCGACACCCTCCCGCCGGGAGCGACCCTGTTCGTGAACGGCCGAAGCGAGGGCGCCACCCCGCTGACGGTGACGCTGGACTGTCTGGCGGGCACCCCCGTGGCGGTGAAGCTCACGCGCCGGGGATTCAGCCCACTCGAGCACACGCTGACCTGCCGTCAGGACACGATGACGCAGCTCACCGGCAAGCTGCGCAAGGCCCGGGGCGGCGCGAAGCCGTGAGCGCCGCGCCGGGTGCTCAGGAGCGCCGCTCGCCCGTCAGCATCGCGGCCACCTGCGGATCCAACTGGAACGATTCGAAGAAGCGCTCCGCGTCCTGCGGGGGCTTGCCCTCGGGGTGCAGCAGCAACTGCTGATAGAGGCGCGGCCCCACCAGGAAGAAGCGCCCGCGCAGGTGACGCGGGCCGGAGATGCCTTCAATCTCCCAACCCGGGAAGCCGCTCAGCATCAGCGGACGCGAGGACAGCCCGGTGGCGCCCAGCGCCTCCAGCGCCCCGTTGCTGGCGCGGGCCACCACGTCGCGCGGGTCGGCCTGGGCCACGGCGGCGGGCGGGAAGTCCGTGTAGGAGACGTAGTACGCGGTGTCCACGTCCGGACGGACGGAGATGAAGGTGTGGAGTGTCACCGCGCCGACATCCGTCTCCTGCGAACGGCGCTCCTCGCTCACCGGCCTGGGAATCGCGACGGAGAAGCCCCCTTCCGTGGACTGGACGACAGGCTCGGAGGACTCGGGCTTCGCGGCGGCCGGCGCCTGCTGACGGGAGGCACACGCCCCCAGCCCTCCCAGGGCCAGGAGGGCGGCAAGCGGCGCGGCTCGGCGCAGGTTTTTCATAAGGGCAGGCGACTCCTGATGGTTGGGCCCCGAAGGTACGTCGGGCCTTGCCGGAACGCATCCGCCCTCTGCGCGGGGACGCGCGGCATGCGACGCTTCGCCCCACCCAGGGGTGCCTCAGTGCAAGGCGTCCTGGGGAGGCGTCAGCCCCCCGCCCTCTTCCGGATGCCGCGGCGCCTCGGAGGCCAGGGCCAGCCGCACGGAGAAGACGGAGCCATGGCCCGGCTCGCTCACCACGTCGATGCTGCCACCATGGGCCTCGACGATGCGCCGGGCCACCGACAGTCCCAGGCCCACCCCCGGCGCGCGCTGACGCGCGTTGCCCGCGCGCTGGAAGGGCGCGAAGAGCAGGCGCTTCTCGTCGTCGGAGATGCCAATGCCCTGGTCCGTCACGCACAGGACGGCCTCCCCCTGCTCCCGGCGGACGAGCACCTCCACGCTGCTGCCCCCCGGTGAGTACTTCAGCGCGTTGCTGATGAGGTTGTGCAGCACCTGCTCCAGCCGGGCCGCGTCGGCCCGCACCAGCACGGGCGCGTCCGGCAGGGACAGGCGGAGGACATGGCCGGTGTCGCCGGAGCGGTAGAGCTCCACCACCTCGCGCGCCAGCTCACACGCGTCCCGAACCTCCGGCCGCAGCTCCAGCCGGCCCGCCTCGATGCGGGTGGCGTCGAGCAGGTCCCCCACCATCCGGTCCAACCGCTCCACCTGCCGGCCCACCAGGGCCAGGGTGCGGTCCATGCGCTCGGGGGTGAGCTGGGCGCGGCTCCGGTCCGTCAGGGCCGTGGACAACTTGAGGGCGGACAGCGGGTTGCGCAGCTCGTGGGCCACGCCCGCGAGGAAGGCCAGTTGCTGCTCCTGCTGGTGCGTCAGGCTGTTGGCCATCTCGTTGAACGTCCGGGCCATGTCGCGCAGCTCGGTGGGCCCCGCCTCGGGCGCGCGGGTGCGCTTGCTGCCCGCGCCGAAGCGGCGCATGGACTGGCTGATGTCTCGCAAGGGCTGGAGCGCCACGCGCCGGAGCAACAGGCTCACGACGAGCACGCCCACCAGCAGCAACACGCAGAGCACCACCCCTGCGGAGTCCGCCATGGTGTTCCACCGCTCCGCCTGGAGCCGGGCCACGCGCGCGCCTTCCACGTTGATGGCGATGACATGCTCCAGCCCGCCCAACGCGGCGTCCAGCGCCGGCCCCGCGTCCTTCTCCGCCCGCGCCGGGTCCCACTGCGAGGAGAAGTAGACGTCCACGTCCCCACGAACCGCGTCGAGCTGCCCGCGCTCCTCCTCGGTCGCAGCGATGCGGCGCAGCGACCCGATTTGTTGATACAGCGAGGCCTCGAGCTCGATGCGAGTGAGTCCACCGGGGCCACGCGGTACCTTCGTCGGGCCCTCGCGCACCATCCGGTCGTGCGCCAGCAGCCCGACCTCCAGCTCCTCGGACAAGCGGATGCCTTCCACGGCGTCGCCCAAGGTCGCGGCGGAGCGGTCCAACACGGCCGTCAGGATGACGAGCAAGGCGGCGGCGGACAGCGTCAACAGGGCCAGGATGCCCATGGTCGCGCCCAACCATGCCCGCAGGCTCATGGAGCCCGCCTGTCCAAAAGGAACCTTCAATGCGCCCCCACCGGCATTCCGGGACGCGAGAAGCGCCCCGATTTCTGAGAGGAGGAACACGCCTGGTGCCCGCGGGATTCGCGGACCCGACAGCAGGCGGGCATGGGCCCGGGAGTCCCGGAAAAGGGGACCGCCCCCGGCACCGCCAGCCATGCTAGGGAGGGGCGGTAGACGAGCGAGAGGGCTCCATGGACATCATCTCCCAGCCGGTACGCACCCTGAAATTCGATGGCTTCTGGCGCTGGCTCCAGGAGCACACGCACTGCATCCTGCGGTGCGGCTCCGTCGACGCCATGCTGTACGACCACGACGACTTCCACTGGGCCCTCCTGGAGGAGGAGCGTCAGCACATCGTCCAGGTCCTCAAGGGCAAGGTGCTGGTGGGCGAGCTCATCATCCCCGGCCGCGAGGTGACCGAGGTGAACGTCGCCCCCGACCCGGACACCGGCACCCAGGGCCACTTCCTGGTCGAGCTCATGGGCGGACCGAAGGAAGACCCGCAGGCGCTCTACCACTTCATCATGGCGCACGGCATCGACCCGGCGCCGGGCCACAAGGACCTCAAGCACTGAGCACGGTGCGCTCGATGAGCGTCACCGCGTCTTCCGTCCCGCTGAGGTAGAGGCACGGACCTCTGACGGGACGGCTGGACGCGAGCTCCGCGGCCCGGGCCACCAGTTCGTCCACGGAGCCCGCCAGCTCCTCGGGACGCAGCCGCACGGCCTGCCTGTCGTAGAGCCGAGACCGCGCCAGCGCCACGAAAGGCGTTCCCGTGGCGCGCGCCTCCTGCACGGTGTTGTAGCCGCCCGCCCCCACCAGCACGTCCACGCCCGGGAGCACCGCCAGCGCGGGCCACACGACGGCCCTCTCGGCGCGGCTCGACCCAGGCGCTCCCTCCAAGTCCACGTCCAAGCCGGGAGGCACCAGCCACCGCACCACCGCGTGAGCGCCCAGCGTCGCCTCCAGCCGCGACGCGATGCCCCCCGCCTCCTCCACCTCCTCCGGCGTGCCACACCCCATCACCGCCACCAGGGGGCGCGCGTCACCGGCCCGCACGTCCAGCCGGGCCCGCGCGGCGCCTCGGGACAGCAGCTCCCCGGCGCGCAGCAGCAGCCAGGGCGCGGTCCGCACGGCGCGGGGATGTCTGCCGAAGGGCGCGTCCTCGCCCGGGACGAGCAGCAGGTCGAACGCGTCCACCGCCCGCGCCAGGCCGTACTTCTTCACGTACACGGGGTTCACGTCGCGGTGGACCAGCACCTTGCGCGCGCGCATCCGGGCCAGCAGCGGCACCAGCTCACCGCCGAGCCCTCGGGGGAAGGTGTCCACGACGAACAGGTCCGGGCGCACGTCCTCGAGACACCGCGCCACCACTTCGCCCACGCCCGCCTTGCCCAACGCGGGACTCAGGCGAAGCACCTGGACGCGCGGCCCCAGCACGTCCTCCAAGGGCAGCCCGGGCGCGAAGGGCGTGTTGATGAGCAGGACCACGCCGTGGCCCCTTCGGGCCGCCGCACGCGCGAGCGCGGAAGCACGGGTGAGGTGCCCCATGCCGCCTCCCAGCGCGTAGATGAGCCAGCGGCCCACCATCAGCTCCCGCCCATGTCCTCCTCGAAGGAGGCGTCGTCCTCACGGCGGAGGCTCTCACCGTCGGCTTCGGTGAAATCGTTGGCGTCGTGAGACGAACCCCGGCCCCACGAGGAGCCGGCCGAGGCGGCGCCGTAGTACCCGTAGTTGTTGTAGTAGTAGCTCGGGTCGTCCTCGTCGGCGGCGTGCGAGTCCTCCGTGGAGTCCTCATGCTCCCGGGCGCACTGGGCGCAGAGCGACTCCCCGCCCACGGACGTCAGGTGCGCATCACACAGCGGCTTCGCGCACCGCATGCACGCCATGGCCGCGTCGCCCCCACAGGCATGGGAGAACAAGAAGCCCACGTTCTCCTGACAGACGAAGGCGCTCATGGGGAGGACGGCTCCGTCGAACGCGGAGCCTGGAGGTGGAAGAGCAACGCCACGCGCAGGGGCAGGTCCATCGCCTCGAACGCGAGACACGCGACCGCCTCGGCGTCCAGCAGCGACTTGGTGGAGAGCTGCGTACGGCCCTCGGCGTCGCGCAGCGACACCTTGCCCTCGCGAATCTTCACGCGCCCCACCTCCGCGCCCGCGCCGTCCTGGATGCGAGCGCCTTCATCCTCCGGCCACATCGAATACAGGAGCTGGCCCTTCATGTCGTTGAGCCGCCAGCCCGCGCCCTGCCGGGCGAGCGTGAAGAGCACCTGCTGCTGCTCGCCATCCCGCACGGTGAGCGCCCCGCCCGCGGACCCCACGACGTAGCCCAACGCCACGTCATCCGGGCCGGAGACCTTCAGCGCCGCGCCCTTCCACTTGAGGCGCGCGATTTCACGGTCGTCCGCGTCCACCAGCTTGGCGCCATCCTCCTTGGGCTTGAGGGAGAAGCGCTCGCGGCCACCGTCCTCCTTGAACTTGACCGTGCCTTGGAGCCCCACCGCGGCCGAGGCCGAGCCAGGGCCCGCCTTCGCAGCGGCTTCTCGCGGCGCCTCGGCCTCGCCCTGGCGCGTGCACGCGGTGGCACCCGTGAGCACCACGAGCGAACCCATGAGGAACAAACGGCCCATGCCCATCATCACGAAGCCTTCGCCTGCTTGTGCAGGTGCTTGGAGTAGTTGAGTACCTGGTAGAGGCTCAGCAACATCATCACCACCGCCTTCGACGCGTCCGGGGCGGCATCCTGGGCGAGCGTGCCCGCCGTCCAGTTCTCGTCCAGCCGCGCGCTCAGGAGCAGCCGGTCCTCGCTCAGTTGGAGCCGCGCGACGGAGACCCCCTCTGGCAACTTCAGGTACTTCCGGGCCTCCGGCTCCAGCAGCGCGAGGTCCGGATACCGCTCCGCCTTCACGCGAAGCTGAATCTGGATGACGACCCAGCCCTTCTTGCGGAACTTCGTCTTGTACTTGCCGCTGATGCTGCGACGCGTGCGCGAGCGCTTCTGGAGGCGCTGCACCATGCCGATGCTCAGGTGCGTTCCATCCAGCAGCCGCGTCTGGAGCGTCAGCCAGGGGTCAGCGAAGTCCTCGGCCTTCCAGCCGCTCGGCGTGACGCGATTGCCCAGCTTCTTCTCCGGCAGGTCCACCCGGCGGAAGTCCATCGACAGCGTCACGGGCGCGGTGGGGCCAATGTCCCGGCGCAGCCGGTGAATCACCTGGCCGGCCAGCGTGTAGCGGCGGTTGTCCAGGTCGAGACGGCGGTAGCCGAGGTATCGCACGAGGCAGCCCACCGTGCCCACGAGCAGCAACCCCAACGCGCCCAGGGTGAGCATTCCCAGGGGGTCCTCCTCCGGCCCCGCCACCGTCATCACCCAGGTGATGAAGGCCACGAAGGCGGCGGCCAGACACAGCAGGGTCGCCTGCCCCCACGCCTTCCTCAACCGCTCCACATCCGTGTCGAAGAGGCCAAGCTGCTCGAGGTCGGCCCGCAGCTCGGCGATGGGGCCGGCGCATCTGTAGACTTGCTCCTTGCGGAACCGGTCGATGTTGAAAGCCACGGTGAGTTTCGCCCCCTCGGCGTCTCGGAAGTATTCGGAGCGTACGGGTCCCCTCCAGCAGGGTCAAACCCTCGTGTTTGCTGGACCGGCCAATGCGCGATAGCAACGCCGATGTGTCTCCCATTCCCGACACCGGCATTGTCTACGCGTCGTTCGACCGCTTCCCTTCGCCCAAGGGCGCGGCGGTGCACATCCGCGCCTTCGTCGAGGCCCTGGGCGCGGCGTTTGGCCACGTGGACCTGGTCGCGCTCCGGGACAGCAGCACATCGCCCACCGGCCCGCTCGCCCTCACGGAGGGCGTGACGTATCACCCGCTGGAATCCCGGGGGAAAGACCTGGTGGCGCAGGCGCTGTCATTCCGCTCGCACCTGGCGGAGTGGTGGCGAGGACGTCCGCGCGCCGCCGTGGTGCACGTGCGCTCCATCTTCGAGGGCTACCCCGTCGCCTGCCGCAAGGAGGCCCTCACGGAGGCGCTCGTCTTCGAGGTGAACGGGCTGCCTTCCATCGAGCTGAAGTACCACTACCCGGACGTCGCGGACGACGCGGAGCTGCTGCGCAAGCTGGTGGCCCAGGAGGACGTGTGCCTGTCGCGCGCGGACCTGCTGCTGACACCGAGCGAGGTGACGGCGGAGTACCTCGTGACGGCGCGAGGCGTGGAGGCCTCACGGGTGAAGGTGATTCCGAATGGCGCCGACCTGGAGGTGTTCCGCTACGCGCCCCCGCGCGCTCCCGAGCCGGGGCGTCCCGTGCGGCTGCTGTACAGCGGCACCATGACGTCGTGGCAGGGCGTGCATCACGCCATCGAGGCGTGCCGGCTGCTGCGGCGGGAGGTGCCCACGGTGCTGACGCTGGTGGGGCCGCTGCGCAGGCACGCGAAGCGGGCGCTGTTGGACCGGTGCGGCGACCTGCTGCTGGAGGGCGCGGTGGAGCTGCTGGAGCCCCTGCCCCAGGTAGAGCTGGCGGCGCTGCACCACGCGTGTGACGTGGTGCTGGTGCCCCTGCCCGTGAATGACCGCAACTGCGTGCAGGGCTGCTGTCCGCTGAAGCTGTTGGAGGCGATGGCCACGGGGACACCGGTGGTGGCGAGCAACCTCCCCGTGGTGCGCACCTTGGCCGAGCCCGACGAGGTGATGTTGATACGGCCGGGCTCCGCGAAGGCCATCGCCGAGGCGGTGAAGGCCTTGCTCGCGGACCCGACCCTGGGCCCCGCGCTGAGCGCCAAGGCCCGGGCGCGGGTGGAACGGGACTTCCCTTGGAGCCGCGCGGGGGAGGCGCTGGTGCGCGTCTACGAAGAGCGGCTCGGGATGGCGCGGGCCAGGATGCGCCGGAGCACCTCGGCTTCGGCCTCGGCCTGAAAGCGCGCTTCGATGCGCTGACGGGCCGCGACGCCGAGCGCGGCGCGCTGCTCGGGAGGCAGGGAGAGCACGTCGAGACACGCCTGCCCCAGGTGATTGAGCAAGGCCTTGGGGACGATGAAGCCATTGCGGCCCGCGTCCACGGCCTCGGGGATGCCGCCCGCGTCACTGGCGACGACGGGCCGGGCGCAGGCCATGGCCTCCAGCAGGGCGTTGGGCATGCCTTCCCACAGGGACGGCTGGAGGTACACGTCACACAGGCGCAGGTGCGCGGCGATGGACTCCGGTGTGTCGAGCGGCCCGGAGATGAGGATGCGCGCGGCGTCCTCGGGATGCTCGGCGCGGAAGGCGACCAGGTGCTCGGCGTCGCGCGGCCGCACCTCACCGATGACGAGCAGGCACGCGGGCCGTACGCGGCGCACCTCGGTGAGGGCGGAGAGCAGGAAGGGCAGGCCCTTCTTGTGACGAAGCTCGCCGGAGAAGCCGAGCACGGCTTCATCGGGAGCGATGCCCAGCCGCTCCCGGAGCGCGGGGTCCGCCGGACCGGGCGAGAAAATGGCGGTGTCCACGGCGTTGGGGACGACCTCGACCGTCTCTTCTCGGCCCAGGAGCATGCACATCTTCCGGCCGAGGTCCGCGGACGCAGCCGTGAGAATACGGGCCCGCTGCAGGGTCCACAGCAGGCGCGCGAAGTCGCCCGGAGGGAACATGAGCTGGTCCACGTCATTGCCCCGGGCGCTGACGACGGAGGCGATGCCCACGGACTCGGCGAAGGCGACGGCGAGGAACCCGGGCGGGAACAGGTAGTGCCCCCACACGAGGTCATACCGCTGCTTCGCGTGCAGGTAGCCGAGCACGTCGAGCGTGTGCTGCATGGACAGGTCCGTGCTGCCGAAGAGCCCCAGCCGGTGGAGCGTCACGCCGCGAGCGAACGGGGAGATGTCTCCCGCGTCGTCCACGGTCTGCAACGCACCCGGCGCGGCGGTGCGTGTCCACGCCAGCACGTCCACCTTGGCGCCCAGCTTCACCAGCGAGCCCGCCGTGCGCGCCCCACTGCGAGCCAGGCCTCCGATATCGGGCGGGAAGCGTTCAGCGAGGAGGAGGACACGCGGGCTGTCGGACATGGCCCGTGCACCCTACCTCCGTCGCGAGCCCGCTCCACGCGCAACCTGAATCACACGACCGGCTGCCTGGCCTGTGGCACGCGGGGGCGGAGCGAGAAGTCCTTGCGCGTGAGACCTCGCCAGAGCGCCTCGAGCGGGCCGCGCCCGAAGTGCCGCAACCAGACGTTCGCGAGCATCACCTGCAGTCCCCAGAAGACGAACGGAGCCAGCAGGAGCGCCAAACGGCTCCACGTTCCAAAGGCGCCCAGGCCGTGACCTCCGAACACCAGCGTTCCGACGATGGACTGCATCAGGTAGGCGGTGAACGCGACCTTGCCGAGGGACGCGATGGCACGCGTGGGCGAAGCCTCCGCGAAGCGCCGGGCCAGCCCCACCACCGTGACGCCAATCGCGATGGCCAGCGGGACCGCGCCCAACTCGTGCAGCGCCTGGGCGACCAACCAGGCACGCGGTGCGAAGCCCCAGACAATCTGCACCGCCAGACCCGCGGAGGTCACCGCAAGGCCAAGCCCACCGAGCAGCAACGCGCCTCGGGGTGACACGAAGCGTCCTTCGAACACCCCGAACTGAAGCCCCGCCATGCCGAGCAACATGCACCCCGCCGCCCTCCAGCCCGTTTCAAAGACGAGGTGGAAGGTCTGGGCCGAGAAGGCCAGCTTCGCCCGAACGGGCAACTGCGCCATCCAGTCCCCACCGAAGGCCGCGAGTTCTCCCGGGACCGAGCCTCCACCAAGGACCTCGCGGATCCCGCCGACCACCGAGGGCGGAAGGTGTTCGAACCCCAGGGCAACCGCCAGGGAGAGCGCGGGCCCGACGGAAACGAGCGCGAGCCCCAGACGCAACTGCCGCCCGGGAGACCAGGTGCGCGCACCGACAATCAGCATGCCGACGACGCCGTAGGTGAACAGGATGTCGCCGTACCAGACGCCATAGGCATGCACGAGCCCGAAGACGACCAGCCACGCGAGCCGTTTGCGGGGACGGACTTCATCGCCGCCCAGCACCAGGGACGCGCCGAAGAGCATGGCGAACAGATTGAGGAACTTGCAGTCGAAGAGAAGACGCCCGAGCGCCCAGGCAAGACCGTCCGCGCCTTCGAGCGAACCGAACACCGTGGGATTCAGATAGGCCGCGAAGGGCATCGAGAAGGTCTGGATGTTCATCACGAGGATGCCGAGCAGGCAGAAGCCTCGCAGGACATCGATAGGGGCAAGACGAGAACGCTGGCTCATGCACTGAAAATTATGAATGAATGCTCGCGTTCGATACTCGCAGCGGACTCGCGTTCGAGAACCCCTGCCCAGGATGGCGGCGATGCGCACGAAAACCCGTAGCCCCAGGCGAGATGGCGCCCGCAAGCAGCCCTCGCAGGTCCGCAGCAAAGCGCTGGTCGATGCCCTGATTCAAACGACAGCTCGCGTTTTGCTCCGAGATGGCTGGCAGGCGATGACCACCAATCAGATTGCCCGCGAGGCAGGCGTGAGCGTGGGCAGCCTGTACCAGTACTTCCCGAACAAGGAGGCACTGCTGCTCGCGCTGGTCGAGCGAATCGCCGATGAGATGACGGCGCGGTTGATTGAGGTGGGCACGGCGTTGGGCGACGCGACGGTCGACGAGGGCATCACGACGTTCGTGCGCGCGGCCCTCGACCTCTCCCGGCGCGACGCCCCGCTTTACCGGGCAGTGCTCATCGAACTGCCTCGCCAGGGCACACTGGAACTCTTCGCACGTGTCAATCGACGGCTCGCGGACGCACTGGCCGACTGGCTGGTGGTTCGGCGCGACGAGCTCGACGTCGCCGACCCATCACTCACCGCGCACATCCTGATCACCTCGATCGACGCGCTCACCGACCATGCCTTGCTCTTCCAGCCGGAGCTGCTCGACAGCCCGCGCTTCGAGCGTGAGCTGCGTGCACTGATGGCCGGCTACCTGGGTGTACGGCGCGCACCGGCGGCTCAGCGGAGCCCGCCTCGCCGCCGCCGTACGACTTGAAGCAGTGGCCTCCGCCCCAACGGAGGCCACTTCCCACCCACCGTCACTGCCCGAAGCCCCCCAGCGCCGTACGGCTGAAGCTCGCGGCCCCCTGACTCACGCGCGCGGCGGACTGGCTGAACACCTGGAACGCCGCGCGTATCTCCTGAGCGCTCTGCCCTGGCGTGAGAATCCACTTGTCATCGATGCCCATGTCCCGGAACACGCGGCGGAAGTCCGTGCTCCCATCGCTGATGCCCATGCCCGCGACGATGTGGTTCTCCGCGCGCTTCAGGTCCTTCACCACCGCCGCCACGTCCCGCGCCTTCGCGTTCATCGAATGCGCGTCGCCGCCGTCCGTAATCAGCAGCGTCACCGTCCGCACCGGAACGCCGTTGGCGCTGAACTCCTGCGCCTTCGCCAGCACCGTGCCCAGCAGCACCACCGCTTGGTCATACAGGGGCGTGCCCTGGTCCGCCCGGTAGTTCTTGCCATGCATCCGCACCACGTCTTCCACGGGCCGGAACGGGTTCAGCACGAACCCATTGAGGTAGCGCGTGTGGAAGAGGACGCCATCCTTCTGCTTGCTCGCCAGCAGCGCGTCGAGCACCAGGTTGTGCCCATCACACACCGTCTTAGAGTGCCCCGCGTAGTCGATGCTCCCCGAGTCATCCGGCATCACCGTCACCAGCACCACCTCACTGGCCTGCACGTCGTCCACGTTGACGCCCAGGCCCGCCTGAATCTGCGCGCCCAGGTCGACCACCGACAGCGCCTGCAACCCCGCCGGGCTCAGCACGCCCTCCGCATGCGCGTCATCGAAGAGCTTCTGGATGCCCGTGCCATTCGCCTTGCTGCCCATGTCCCACGCTCCTTTTCCCTCTTCCGAGGGCAGGGCTCCGCCCATCCCGCGCTGGCGAGACTTGTCAAAGCCCGTCATTGAATGAGTGTCTTTGCGTGCGCCGGAAGAATCAGGCGATGCGCAGGTCCGGCCAGCTCACCAGCGGGTCCGTGGACTTCACCAGGTGCATGCCCGCGTCAGCGAAGCGCTGGAGCGCCGCATCCGCCTGTGGCGTGAAATCCGCCGCGAAACCGCCCTTCCCATCCGGCACCGTCACCGACGACATGCAGTCCGTCAGCAGGTACACCTTGCGCGCCAGCGCCGCGTCCTGCGCGACAATCTCCCCGAGCAGGTCATCGATGGAGCTCTTCACGCAGTGGCTCGCCGCCTGGCCACCAATCACCACCGCGTCGGCGGTCAGCAGCGTCTTGAGGAACTGCGTGTTGCGCTGTGCCAGCGGCTGGCCGTCATGCCGACCCAGCACCTCCGGCCGCAGCACCGAGTAGTTCTCCGTCAGCGGATTGCCCCCCTTCACCTCCGCCCACGACTGCACGCCGCGAGCGAACGCGTGGAACAGCCGCGCCTCCTGCACCACACCGGCCAGTGCGTGCCCATCGCTGCCGAGCAAGCAGTGCGGCGGCCACAGGTACAACGTGTACTTCCCGGCCCGCTCCAGTTCCTCGCAGTAGTGCTTCACCTGCTTGAGCAGCCAGGGGTAGTTGCCGCCGCACAGCCACTTCGCCATCGCAGGATTGGGCCGCGCCTGCCCGCGCTCAATCTGCTCGCGCGTGACTTCGCGATACGGCGTCAGCGGCTGGTCATCCTGGTCCACCCAGAAGGCCGGGAAGAAAATCTGGTACGCGAAGTGGGTGTCCAGCGTCGTCGTCACGTTCGTCAGCGCGCCGAGGTTCCGGTAGATGAACTCCGCGATGCGGCGGCTGTCATCCACGGCGCCGCGCCCGCTGCGCCCCGCGACGTAGAGCGAACCCTCCGGGAAGCAGAAGTCCTTCTGCACGTCGATGAGGAGCAGGTGCAGGTTGAAGCTGTCCGTCGCGGACACCGTCAGGTTGTTCGCCGCGCGCCAGCGCCAGGCCTCCATCTGCAGCGTCCCGGCATTGGGGCCATACGCGTACTGCCCGGCATGGGCCGCATCGTAGAACCCCGGAAGCGGAAGCGACTTCACTTGCGTCTTCATCGTCCTACCCTCCTGTCTGGCGTGGAGACGCCTGCTCCACGCGGTCGAAACACATCCATTCACGCCATCCGCAGCGCGGTGATGTCCTGCCGCCCCACCACCGCCAGCCCTTGCTCCACGAGAAAGAGCGGGCTGCCCGAATCCACGAAGGGCTCGGTGTCGGGGAACTCGCGCACCATCTCCAACTGCCCCTGCCGCAACTCCACCCGCGCGAGCCCGGTGTCGGTGGCACAGAACAACGCATGCCCCACCGCGCACCGTCCTCGAGGGACGTTGCCCAACCACGAGCCATCCCCGGCGACCGCCACCGCGCTCGCGCGCACGCCACCGTCCGCGCCCACCACCACGCAGTGGTTCAGCGTGCGTCCGCCGGCTTCCTCCACCAGGAACAACCAGGCCTGGTCACCGTCGAAGACGCACTCCGCATCCACGAGCTTCCCCGAGGGCCACGGCAACACGAGGCCGTCCTTCAACCCCAAGCGCTCCGCGTCGAAGACGAAAGCGCCGCGCAGTCCAGCCGCCCGGTGAAAGCCCAACCCGAAGCGAGGCCCCACGAAGAGCCGCGTCTGTCCTTCGAGCACATCTCCGATGCGCTCCGGACCATGCGGCCCGTCCCGCCACAGGCCGCCCCCCACGGCCCAGTAGCGATGCCGGGCATTGGTGGCGAAGGCCGGTGTCCCCTCGGGCGCGTCCACCCCCACGCGCTCGGGTGGCCGGCCCGGTGCCAGCACCGCGACCTCGCCCCCTCGCCCCACCAGCGTGACCTCACCTTGCAGGGCCCAACGCAGCGACGGGTCCAGCAGTCCTCTCAGGACAACCCGCCCATCCTCGCGCCGGTACGCCCCGTCCGCGTGGTACAGCCAACGGAGGACGCCCTCTTCGTTGCTCGCGTGCACCAGCACGCCTCGCGTGGAGAACAAGCGCGTCGCCGTCACCTGCCCTCGAGCGGACGATACGGGCGTCGTGGCCGCCGTCGCGTGCGGGCGGCACATGGGGCATGCCGCGCGGGCGTGCTCGACACCACACGACGTGCACGGCGCGAAGCGCAGCGAGTCCAACAACGGAAGCGGAAAGGCACCGCGCCGGTCCTCCACGAAGACGCCGTACAGGTGGTGCAGCACCGTGTCTGGCAATGTCGCCAGGGGCAGCGCGGGCTTCGGGTACTGCACCTCCGGGTGGAAGACGGTGATGCGTTGGAGCAGCCGTCCCGCGGGCGTGGTCCGCGCCGTGAGGCTCTTGGGTTTGTGGACGCCGCCATGCGGCCCCACGCACAACAGGGACTGCATCACCGCGAGGGTATAGGCATACCAATCACTCTCAGGCGACGCGGGCCGCGAGGGCACCAGGCCCTGCGCACCGTTCTTCCCCAACCGCAGCGGGTCGAGGAACCGCTCGGTGAACACCGGACACAGGAACGCGCCGAACTGGAAGCTGTCCGCGTCGATGACGTAGGCATCCGACGTCCCCTCGACCAGCACGTTCAGGTCATTGAAGTCCCCCACCACCACACCCGCGGCATGCACCGCACCCAGCGTCCGGTGGAGCCCGCTCAGCACCTCGACGACACGCCCCGCCGTGGCGCCGGCCCTGCGGAATGATGGCTCACTGAAGCGCCGCAGCGGCTCCACGCCGTCCAGCTTGCGCATGGCGTAGCCCAGCACCGCCCGCCCTGATTTGTCCGTCGCCAGGGCCTGGGGCGACACCACCCGGCCAGGGAGTCCCACGGGAAAGGCGCGCAGCTTGTGCTGGTGTTCGTCCAAACGGACGCGGGCCGCGGCCTGCTCGGTGGGCAGGCCCATGTAATCGGGATGCTCAGGGGGCTTGAACACCTTGAGGGCACGGCCATCCCCCAGGTCGAACACATCCGCCTCGCCGCCCTTGCCCAGCGCCTTCGCGGGATTCAACCGGAACCGCTTTCCTTCGAGCCAGATGTCCATGGCCTCACGCCCTCCCCATGCGACGGCGCAGCACCACCAGCGTGGTGTCGTCCGGCAGCAAGCCCGGCGTGCGCACCACGCACTGCGTGGCGAAGTCAGCGCGGACGGATTCGCGGTTGAGCAAGGCCAGCCGCCGTCGCAGCGCGTCCGGGTTGGCGAAGTAGCGGTCCTCGGTCCAGAGCCGGGACAGCGGACCGACACACTCCTCACGCTCCGGCATTCGCGTGGTGGCCAGTTGCTCGAGGTCCACCACCCCATCGGTGCCCAACAGCAGCGCGTGGACGTCCTCGGTGGGCAGCAAGGCTTGCTGAATCAATGGCACGTCATCTCCGCCCACCAGCGCGTAGGCGAGGTACGGCGGCGCGTTCCCCGGAAACGGTCCGAGCGAACGCACCTCCCCATTGAGCGCCCACACGCCATCCCCCGCAGAGAAGACCAGCGTCGAGGCGGGCGTCATGACCGCGCCGACCACCGTGAAGAGGAAGTCCTTCACCGCCTCCCGGCCCAGGTCCTCGCGGAGCCGCGCCAGGAGCAGCAACACGTCCTGCCGGAGCGCGGGAAGAAAGTCGGGCGCGTCCACGGACTCGCCCGCCGCGAGCCGAGCCAGCGCCGCCCTCACCAACCCACGAACACCGAGCTGCGCTCCCAACTCACTGCACGCCTGGCTGCCACACCCGTCCGCCACCACGGCCACCAGCCCGTGCTCACTGGCGCGGACACACAGCGCATCCTGGTTGTTGCGTCCCGCCCGGGCGTGCTCCCGCCCCAGCACCGAGGCAGCGGCGATGTCGAATGGCAGCGCGGACATGGCTCTCCCGTGGCTCCGGCGGAGCACGTACAGCGGGACGGACAGTCACTGGGCGGCACGACGAGCCCCACGGACACCCCGTGGGCAGCGGCCCCTCACGAACCTGGGTCCACCCAAGTTCGTGTCTCAATGACACCAACATAGTGTCCGAATGACACAATGTCAATCCGCAGAGGGGCCCTGTCCCAGGGGAGGGACGTTGTTCAGGACTCAGAGCTCGAAGTTGAAGCCGGCCTTTTCCAACTGCTTGTACTTCTTGTGGTCGAACCGGTAGAGGCGCGCGGCGCGGTGGGAGACGTCCTGCTCCACCTCATCCAGCTCCTCGAGCAGGTCCATGGCGAGGATCTTCTTGCGGAAGTTCCGCTTGTCGAGCTCCCGCTCCAGGACGACCTCGTACAGCCGCTGCAACTGCGTCAGCGTGAACTTGGGCGGCAGCAGCTCGAAGCCGATGGGCTGATAGCGGACCTTCCCCTTGAGCCGCTGCAGCGCGGTGCCGAGCACGTCCGCGTGGTCGAACGCCAGCTTCGGCGTGTCCCAGACGGAGAACCACGCCGCCTCGCGCGCGTCCGTCGAGGCATGCGGCACGTGGTCACTGAGCTTCACGAGCGCGAAGTACGCCACGGTGACGACGCGGCCCCGAGGGTCTCTCCCCGGCGTGCCGAACGTGTAGAGCTGCTCCAGGTGGCCGGGACGGACGCCGGACTCCTCCTCCAGCTCACGGCGGGCCGCGTCGTCGAGCGACTCCTCCATCCGCACGAAGCCACCCGGCAGCGCCCACCTGCCGGCGAAGGGCTCCACGCCCCGGCGGATGAGCAACACCTTCAGGTCGTCGTCATCCAGACCGAAGACGACGCAGTCCACCGTCAGCGCCGGCCTCGGGTACTCATAGGTGTAGCTCACGGGTCCATCCGTTCCGGGCTGCGAGGGGGCTCCTCGCATAGTGTCCGGAACACACCCGGGTCAAGCCATGGGCGACGGGTCGGCCTACAGGTGGACCATGCGCGACAACTGGCGCCAATCCACGAGCTGGACGCTCTCCTCGGCCAGGTCGAACTCCAGCGAGCGGCGCATGCCAATCACGTCCCCGCCCATCTGGAACGGCACCTCGCGATCGAAGTCCATGCGCAGGCGCTGGACGAACCAGTCATGCATGTGGGGCATCGGGTGCTCGCCCCGCCAGAGCCGGAACATGTTCCGGGTGGCCTCCAGCACACCCCCGCCGTAGACGCGCACGGACAGCCGGTGGGGCACCGCTTGTGCGAAGGGGAACGCCTTGAAGCCGAAGCCCCACTCGGTCGTGGTCGCCGCGCCCGCGACGCCCGCGGGGCCCCGGTACAGGAGCGCGCCCTTGTCTCCGTGGGGCACGGGCTGCACGGAACCGCTCGCGTCCACCGTGAGCGCGGGCTCCCCCAGGTTGTAGACGGACACCATGGGGTTGCCCTCGCCGAAGACGTGGCGCGGCACCGTCCGGGTGAACATGGCGCCCAGATACCCGCGGAGGCCCGCCTGGGTGCTGCGCAGGGGACCGGAGGCGGCGAGCTGGTTCTTGAAGTCCTGAATCATCTCCGCGTCCCAGCCGGTGCCCGCGAAGGGGGCCACCTTGCCCTCGACGCGAACCAGGGAGAAGGGACGCAGGGGGGGCAGGCGCTCGCCCACCGCGGCAATCTGCTTCAGGGCCACGGCGGGCCGGGGCGCGCCGGTGACTCGGGCCCAGGCGTTGCCCGTGCCCATGGGGAGCACGCCGATGGCCGGCAGGGCGACGCCCGCGGTCCGCAGCTCGTTGAGCAGCCCCGTAATCGTCCCGTCTCCACCGCCCGCGAGCAGCAGGGCGGGCGGGTTGGGCCGGAGCGTGTCCGAAATCCACGCTCGGGCCTCCTCGAGCGAACGGGTGAGCGCCACGCGAGCCCGCGGAAGGAAGCGCTGAACCAGCCCTCCCATGCCTTCGGAGCCCCGGCGTGCACGCAGGTTGACGAGGACGGCGATGTCGTTCATGGCGGGCGGGACTCTCCCCACGCTTTGTCATGGCCCTGTCATGGCGTCGCAACGCGTGACACGGCGTGACGCAAAAATGACTTCACGCTCCGAGTACCTGAGCAACACGGGCCCTCAGCCCCCGTGTTTCCCGCCGCCGGCGCAGGGAGAACGCCGCCGTGGCCACCCCTCCCGCCAGGAGCAGCCGGCGCAACCACTGCTTGCCCGCCGCATGGTAGCCGCCCGAGGTCCCGGTCCCCTCGGCCATGGGCCGGAACAGCGTGCCGGAGGTGTGGCCCTGGCGCTCCTGCTCGAAGTGTTGGGCCTCGGTGACACCGTGCATGGTGCGCTCGAAGGTGCGCGGCAGCAGACCATGCAGGGCCGCGAAGCTGCGGGCCACGGGTCCCACGAAGACTTCGTGCCGGGGGCTGCGCAGCACCCGGAGGATGGCCCGAGCGACCCGCTCCGGGGTGTACACGGGCTCCACGGGACGGATGCGCCAGCCGGTGTAGTTGGCCGTGTGCTGCCACAGCGGCGTGTCGATGGCGGCGGGGAGGATGGTGCACACGTCGATGCCCGTATCGAGCAGCTCCTGGCGGACGGAGGCGGAGAAGCCGCGCACCGCGTGCTTGGAGGCCACGTACGCGCTGACATAGGGCGCGGCCACCGTACCGAAGGTCGAGGAGACGTTGACCAGGGTGCCGTAGCCCTGCCGGCGGAACTGCGCCACGGCGGCGCGGGCGCCGCTGACGGTGCCGAAGAAATTCGTCTCCATCACCTGGCGGAAGGCGTCGTCGGGCGTCTCCTCCAAGCGGCCCATGAGGTAGACACCCGCGTTGTTGATCCACGCATCGAAGTGGCCGAAGGCGGTGCGTGCCTCCTCGGCGAGTCGTTGGACGGCGGCGGCATCCGACACGTCCGTGGGGACCACGATGGCCCGGACGCCGAGCGCCTCGCACTCCCGAGCGAGGTCCTCCAGGGGCTCCTCACGGCGAGCAGCCAGGACGACGTGGGCCCCCTTCTTCGCCAGGGCCAATGCGGTGGCGCGGCCGATTCCGCTCGACGCACCGGTGACGACGACGACTCGGTTCTTCCAGGCTCGCTTCATGTCCGCGGTCTCCTTCGCGTGCCTCGGCGCACGGCACCCCGTCCCCCTCGCGAAGATGGCGACTGCACACAGCGACGCACCGGGTCATCGCACACTCGGCTGAAGGGCAGCCGGAGGGGCGAGGGCTCGGGCTGCGGAGGCAGGCCGTCGTCGGGGATGGGGGTCCAGCGCCGGGACGGGCGCCGGTTCGCGGAGGGGTGTGTCCGCACGGCGGGTGGAGACTCGGTCCCACGCGGGTAAAGGGTGGAGATGGCTCGGGTTTTCGTGCGGGAACGGTGAGTTGGAGGAACCGGAACCGGCTTGGTATGTGCGAGCGACTGTCGGGCAGGCAACGGAACGCAACCTGCACCCGGCACCCGCGCCATGAACCTTCCCGAACGCTTCTTCCCGCCGCCTTGGACGGCGGCTGTCGTCCTGCTGTGTGCCTCGGCGTGCATCAACGTGCCGGCCATCGAGTCCGCCGAAACGGAGGTGCGAATCACCTCGCCCGTGGAGACGGCTTATACGAACGGTGTGCTGGAGTTCCGGCTCGCTGTCACGGGCCACGCGCCGGAGCGGGTGGAGCTGCTGAAGAACGGCGAGGTCCTGGCGGAGCTGGCGCCGCCGTACGTGTACACGTGGGACACGGCGGGTGAAGCCGAGGGGACCTACCGGCTGGAGGCCCGCGCGGTGCTGGGCGACACCGCGTTCGTGAGCGCGAGCCGCGACGTGGTCGTGGACCGGACGCCACCGCAGGTGGTGTCGCGTGTTCCGGAACCGGGTGCCCAGGAGGTCTGGGTCCAGAGCCCCATCCGCGCCGAGTTCTCCGAACCCATGAAGCGCAGCACCGTGACCACCGAGTCCGTACACCTCCGCGTCGGCGAACTCGCCGTGGCCCACACGGTGTCCCTGTCGGAGGACGGGAGGACCGTGACGGTGACACCCGTCACGGCGCTGACCGCGCCCAGCACCGTGGAGTTGAGTGTCACGGGGGCGCTCACGGACCTGGCTGGGAACGCCGCTGTCGACCTGGGGGCGGCGTGGGGGTGGGTGGTTCCGGAGTTCGTGCCGTATCCATTCCACCCAGTGCCCCGTAGGCCATGGAGTGGTGCAGCGCGAGCTCAGGTCAGACTGGACCCAAATGGGAACCCCGTCGTCATGACACATTATGAGAATGCGCAAGGCGGCCACCTGTCCGTCAGTCGATGGACAGGTGAGGCGTGGCAGCAACTGGGCTCCAACCTCAAAACAAGCCCTGACGAGTATGAACTCCACCACCCCAATCTCCAGCTGTCGCCAGATGGAAATCCAATTGTCGCATGGCAAGAAGACATGGGCGCTGAGTTCAACAACTATGTGCATGTCGCCCAATGGACGGGGGAAGACTGGAAACGCCTTGGCGGAGAGCAAGGAATCATTCCCGACCGGCCTCACGCACGGAGCGTTTCGCTACAACTGACCCGTCAAGGGCAACCTGTAGTTGCCATTAACATGGACTGGGAAGATATCGAGGGTGGAACCATCCATGTATACCAATTTCAGGGGAGCAACTGGACGAGACTCGGTTCTCCGGTCCGTGCCGCTCCTACATCCGAGACAAGCACCCCGACTCTCGCCCTTGATCTCCTCGATCGCCCTGTCGTCGCGTTCTACCACTCAGGCGAGTCAACCAAACTCTTCGCACAAAGATGGAATGGGACTGACTTCGAATCACTAGGCAACACAGTCAACCCCAGCGGCACCTCATCCACATTTCCCAAGCAAATCATCTCATTCAATCAGCACAACCAGCCCATAATAACCTGGTCAGGCCAAGCCACCACCGGCTCAACAACAAACGATTTCTTTTCCAGCCACTGGGTCAACAACCAATGGGTCTGGCTTGGCACACCACCCAAACTCTCAGCGGAGAACGACAGGAGTGTCCATGGAGCCTACTGCAGTCCTGACGAAACGCTAATTGTCTCGTTCGTGGAAAACAATGCAGGTATTTCTTCTCTGACACTAAGCCACCGCACCAACGAAACATGGGAGAAAATCTGGAGTTCAGACGACGCATTTCGCGAAACGAACTTCAAATTCCACAACTCCAGCATGGCCTCAGATGCTCAGGGAAACATTGTTCTCTCCTGGACCGAGAGGCACAACGACCATCAAGACGAAATTCTCGTATACAGAAAAAATCAACAACCCTAGTCCCGCCGACCTTACGTATCAAAGAGAGTTGAAGATGAGGATCGCACCAGCCATCTTGGCGTTTTGTCTATCAACCCACGCTTACTCAGCCCCTCTCCGCACAGTCGTTGCCAGTGGCGACTGCAAGGACGCGGAACTGAGCGGGCAGGCCAAGGCATTCCTGAGCGCCCTCGCCTCCCGGCCAGAGCAGGACACGCTCAGCGCAGCGCAATTCAGTGAGCGGCTCTTCCCCCAGCCGACCAAGAGCTTCGAGGACCTCCAGCGTCAACTCGAAGCTGCCCAGGACCAGTTCTACGAGGGCCGCAACGCCAGGACCCTCCAAGCCGTCGATGAAGCCCTGCAACAAATCACCCGGCTCCCCGTGGGTGATGCACGCTGGAAACTCTACGTCGATGCGCAGCTTCTCCATGGCCTCAACTACCGCGCCATGGGCAAGGCGAAAGAGAGCGATGCCGCGTTCCGCAACGTGCTGCGGCTCCAGCCCAAGCACGAACTCGACGCGGATTACTTTGCCCCGTCCGTACGGCAGAACTTCGACAAGCTCCGTCGCGAACTCGACCAGACGCGCAAGGTGAAGCTGTCCGTGAAGTCCACGCTGCCCACCGCCGACGTGTACCTGGACGGCCTCAAGCTGGGCCAGACGCCGCTCGCGCTCGATGCGGTCCCAGGCACCTATCACCTCACCCTCGTCAAGGGCGACACCACCAGCTTCCCGCGAAACGTCCAGGTGCAAGGCACTGAAACACCGTTGCTCGTCGACGTGGCCTACGAAGGCTCTGTTTCCGCCAGCCCCTTCCCCTGCCTTGCGGCTACCGATGGCAACGACGAACGAACCCTCAGCCACGCCGTCCGTCTGGGCGGCACGCTGGGTGTCGAGGAAGTCATCGTTGTCCGCCTTGAGCGACCGAGCAGTGGCCCGAAGTGGTTCGCGGCCACCGTGCTCAATGTCGAAGGCGGACAGAAACTCCGCGAGGGCGGATTCAAGACGCAGGACCCGGAAACTTCAAACGAAGCCCTCGCCGCCCTCGTCGACTTCGTCACCACCGGCCGCTCCCCCTCGAACCTGGTGGTCATGAACTCCAATGGCAAGGCGCCTTGGGATCCTCCCGCTGGATTGAAACAGGGCGGAATGGACCTCAGCGCTCCCAACATGCTCTCGGAGGGAGACTCCAGGCCGCGCTCGAACTCAGGGCTCCGCATGGCGTCTTACGTGGCGCTCGGAACAGGTGTCGCGGCGTTCGGAGGGGCGGGCATTGTCCGGCTTCTGGCCCAGAAGGACATGAATGCCCTGGAGAAGCGGCTCGACAACGGCCGGATTCTGTCCACGGACAAGGAGGCGCTCGGACTCAGGAATGCATTGATGCAGAAGAGCAACATCCTCAACGGCCTGCTCATTGGAGGCGGCGCGGCCGTCGCCACGGGCGCCGTGCTCTATCTGCTGTCACCAGATTCACGTTCGGCGCCTCCCGTGACGGTCGGCGTCTCCGCTGACAGCCACGGCGCCGCGGCCTCCTTTTCGGGCGCGTTCTGAACGGAACCGCCACCCCAAGGGAGCGGCATTCCTCGGGTGTTCGCGTATCCGGGGAATGCCGTGGCCACGCACGTCTGGCGTTGAATAGGACGCGTGCGGAGTGCGCGCCGTCGCCCGATTGGGCGCGTAGAGTGCCGGTCATGATGCGAGCCCTTTTCGTCCTGCTGCTGGCCACCAGCGCCTCCGCGGCGTCGCCGCGAACCCTTCGGGTCGACTACTTCCACACCGGCAACGCCACCGAGGAGCGCTTCAGTCTCGACAAGGTCGTCATCGAACCGCTGCCGTGGCCCGGCCACCCGGAACGCGCCATCGACGAGACGAACCTCGGCAAGTACCTCTTCGAGGTCCGGGACCGGGACAACAACCGGCTCCTCTTCTCGCGCGGCTTCGCCTCCATCTATGGCGAGTGGGAAGTCACGAACGAGGCGCGCAGCAGCAACCGCACCTTCCACGAATCACTGCGGTTCCCCACTCCAGACCGCCCGGTTCAGGTCCTCCTCAAGAAGCGGGATGCCCAGAACGCCTTTCGAGAAGTGTGGTCGCTGGTCGTGGATCCGAAGGGCATGTTCGTCGACCCCTCGTCACCTCCCGCGCCTGGGCGCCTGTTGAAGCTGCTGGAGAACGGCCCTCCGGAACAGAAGGTGGACCTGCTCATCCTCGGTGACGGCTACACCCAGGCCGAGCACGCCAAGTTCGAGAAGGACGCCCGGCGCATGGTGGACATCCTCTTCACCTACGCTCCTTTCAAGGAGCGCAAGTCGGACTTCAATGTGTGGGGTCTCGTGCCCGCCGCGGCGCAGTCCGGCATCTCCCGTCCTTCGACGGGCATCCACCGGCGCTCGCCCATCGGCGCGACCTATGACGCCTTCGGCAGCGAGCGCTACGTCCTCACCTTCGACAACAAGGCTTTCCGTGAAACGGCTGCGTTCGCGCCGTATGAGTTCGTGGAGATCCTGGTCAACGGCAACACGTACGGCGGAGGAGGCATCTTCGGCCTCTACGGCACGGTGGCCGCGGAGAGCCTGTGGGCGCCGTACGTCTTCGTCCACGAGTTCGGCCACCACTTCGCCGGACTGGCCGACGAGTACTACACGTCCGAATCCGTCTACGCGCCCGCCGCGGACCGACAGGAGCCGTGGGAGAAGAACGTCACGGCCCTCCACTCCCCTGAGCACGTGAAGTGGAAGCATCTCGTCTCCCCTGGGACACCACTGCCCACTCCCTGGGACAAGCCCGGCTACGAAAAGCACTCCAATGATGTGCAGAAGCGCCGAGGGCAGATCCGTGCACAGCGTAAACCTGAGTCGGAGATGGACAACCTGTTCATGTCCCAGCGCGACTGGGAGGAAAAGTTCCTTTCCTCACAGAAGTATGCAGGCCGGGTCGGCGCCTTCGAGGGCGCCATGTACGAGCCGAAGGGCTACTACCGGCCACAGGTCGACTGCGTGATGTTCACTCGGGACCGCGTGCCCTTTTGCGCGGTGTGCCAGAGCGCCATTTCCGAGGTCATCGACCTGTATTCCGGGCCTTCCGCCAAGCAACCTCGGGCCAAGCCCTGAACCCCTGAAAATCCAGTGCCAACTTGTGTGACATGCGGATGTCACCAAGGCTGGACAATGGATTGCCCTCCAGTTCAGGTGTAAGGGGGGACGCAACCTGCTTCCCATGGAGGGGAACTCAATGCAGAAACGATTTTGGCTCCCGGCGGTCTTCACGGCCGCGATGGTCACGATGGGCACGGGATGTGGCGACGAGTGCGTTGACCAGTTCGACTGCCGGAGCGACAAGGGCGCCCCGCCCGCCGGCAAGTATTGGACCTGCAACTCCGGTACGTGCGAGCAGCGCGACCTCACCACCCCGCCCCCCAATGATGCGGGCACCGACCCGGAGACGGATGCTGGCACCGACCCGGAGACGGATGCCGGCACCGACCCGGACGCGGGCACCGAGGGCTGCACCAGCAACGCGACCTGCGGCCTGACCGAGACCTGCAACGTGGAGGCGAGCACCTGCGAGCCTTCCGCCTTCGTCACGCCGGTGGCGACGACCAGCACGCAGATCCAGGCGGTCCGGGATGCCGCGGACGGCGCGCTCGACCCCGCGCTCGCGATCGAAGGTGCTTTCGTCACGTTCATCAAGCCCACTGTCGCGGGCAGCTCCGAGCCGGTCGGCTTCTTCGTCCAGGCCGAGGCGCAGGGTCCCGCCCTCTTCGTGACCGACGCCACCGCGCTGGGCCTCGTGACGGTCGGTGACCGGGTCAGCTTCTCCGTGTCCACGAAGGCGACCACCGATGGTCTGCGCATCGCGTCCGCCGTCACGGGGACCACGGTCATCAGCCAGGGTCACCCCGTGCGGAACCTGTCGACGGCGACCCCGGCCGGTCTGGCGGTTGACCGCTCGGCGGACACCTCCGCGACGCTGGTCGACGGCCTCGACGCCGTGGAGTCCGAACTCACGTACCTGACGGGCACGATCGGCACGAGCGGCGGGATCGGCACTGGCTACACCGGCTTCCAGATCACCACTGCGGGTATCGCCGCTGGCGCGCCCACCTTCCGGCTCCGCGTCCCCGCGGCGCTCGTGGCCGAGCTCGACATCGAGCCGGGCTGCACGTTCACGCTGAACGCGGGCCCGATCTGGCGGTTCACGGGCAACGCGCAGCCGTCCGCGTTCACCGCTGCCGATCTCACCCTGACGAACTGCGCGGCCCCCGCGTTCAACTCGGCTTCGGCGACGTCGTTGACGGAGGTTGTCCTGAACTTCAGCCGCAACATCTCGGCGGCGAGCATCACCAACGCGCAAGAGCAGTTCACGCTGACCGAGGGACTGACTGTCGCCTCGGCCCGCGTTGAGGGCCGGCAGGTCTTCCTGACCACGAGCGAGCAGACCCCGGGCACCAACTACTCGGTCACCGTTGCGAACACGGTGACGGACCTGTCGGGTGGCACCATCGCCGCCGGGGCGAGCACGCAGGCGTTCCGCGGCTTCCGCACGGGTGCGGTTCTCCGTCTTACTGAAGTGCAGCCGAACGCAGGCAGCTCGAGGGACCTGGTCGAACTGCAGGTCGTCACCGCCGGGACCACGGCGGGTCTCATCCTGGTTCAGGATTCAGCCACCGCGAACAACGGCATCCTCACCCGGTTCCCGGATGTGGACGTCGCGGAAGGTGACATCATCGTCGTGCACTTCAATCCGGACGAAACGACTGGCACGTTCATCACCGAGACCGTGTCCAAGGACGAGGCGCCCCGAGCCACCAACGCGGCGCACTACGACACCGCGTGGGACTTCAAGGCCACCGGCAACGGCACCGCCGCCCCCAACATCACCTACTCCAGCCGCGTCATCCTCGTGCAGGACGCCGCGGGGACGATTCAGGATGCGGTGCCTTTCCGGACGACGGGAACGCCGCCGGCCGCGTTCCCGACCTACCTGCAGGCCATCCAGGCCGCTGGCCAGTGGAGCCCCGCGGACTGCAGTGGCGCCCCCTGCACGGCGACCTCGTCGCCCACTGCCTCCGAAATCTCCGCGAACTGGGGGGGCATTTCCAATGGTGCGAATGCGACGAGCCCCAGTGTCCGCCGCATCAGCGCGACGGACACCAACACGGCCGCGGACTGGGCCGTGGGCGCTCCGTCGTGGGGCGTGCCCAACCCGATGTAGTCTGAGCGGTTCTCTCTGAAGCATCCGGGCCGCGGCTCCTTGGGAGCCGCGGCCCTTTTCATTGGCCCGCCCGCCCCCTCTGGACGCCTTCACCCCAAGTGACATTACAGTGCGGCCCAATTCATCCGTGGGCCCGACACCTTGGCGGGCCGGAGTCTTCATGCGCGTTCACCCCGCCCTGCCCCTGCTTCTCGCGCTGCTGCTGACCGCGTGTCCTGGCTCCACACCTCCTGATTCCGACGGCACCGGCCCCAGGCTGGCCATCACCACCGCTTCGCTGCCCTTCGCCTCGGTCGCGCAGGCATACCGAAATGACCTCGCGGCCTCGGGTGGCACGCCGGCCTACTCCTGGCGGGTCGTCCAAGGCGCCCTCCCCTCCGGGCTCAGCCTCTCCACGTTGGGCGAAATCACCGGAACGCCGCAGTCGGCGGGCACCGCGTCGTTCGAGGCCGAGGTCCGGGACTCGCGCGGCAATACCGCTCGCAACAGCTTCGCGCTCGAGGTCCGCCACACCGAGCTTCGAATCGCCGCGTCAGCGCTCCCCGATGCGTACCTGGGCGAAACGTACTCGGCGAACATCCCCGCCTCCGGCGGCGTGGGGTCGCAGACGTGGACCCTCGTGGAGGGCACCCTGCCCACGGGCATGCGCCTCGACTCTCAAGGCGCTGTCTCGGGCACCCCCACCACCTCCGGCACCTTCTCCCTCACCGTGCGCGTCCAGGACGCCAACGGCCTCACGGACCAGCGCACCGTCGAACTCTCCGCATTCTCCCTGCCCTCCATCGCCGGCGGTACGCTCGACCCCGCGCTCAGCAGCGCCGCCTACTCCGCCAGGCTCACCGCCACCGGGGGTCGGCCACCGCTCACCTTCCGCATCACCTCGGGCTCCCTGCCCGCGGGGCTCCGCTTGGAAGCGGACACCGTGCTCGGCACGCCCAGCGCGGCGAGCACCACGTCGTTCACGGTCGAAGCCCAGGACGCCAACGGCCGTGCCGCGTCTGGGACCTTCCGCCTCACCGTGGAGGGCGGCCTTGGCATCAGCCCGCAGAGCGCTCCGGATGCCTATACCGCCACCCCCTACCGACAGAGCCTCTCCGCGCTGAATGGACGCGCGCCGTTCGCATGGGCGATGGCCTCGGGGACCCTGCCCTCTGGAGTCCGCCTCACCGCCGCCGGGGTGCTCGAAGGCACGCCTTCCTCGGTGGGCACGTCCACCTTCTCCATCCGCGTCACCGATGCCGACGCTCGCACCGCGACGCGGTCGCTCAGCATCGTCGTGTACCGGCCCCCCACCGTGACGGGCCCCGCCCAGCAGTTGGACGGCTATGTCGCCCAGGGCTTCAGCGCCACGTACTCCGCCACCGATGGCAAGCCGCCCTACACGTTCACGCTCACCGGCGAGCTGCCCGCCGGAATGCGGCTCTTCCCGGCCGGGTCGATGACGGGCACACCCACCGCCTCCGGGAACACCACGGGGCAAGTCGTGGTCACCGACGCGAACGGCCGCACAAACTCGCGCACGGTCGCGTTCACCATCTACGAACGCCCGGCCATCACCACCACCTCGCTCCCCGAAGCGCGAATCAACGTCCCCTACTCCACCCAGCTCCAGGCCACCGGGGGCAAGGCGCCGCTGACCTGGCGCAACCTGGGGGCCGTGCTCCCTCCGGGACTCACGCTCTCGACCTCGGGCGTCATCAGCGGCACCACCACGAACGCGCAGGAAGTCGCCCTCACCGCCGTCGTGACGGACGCCAACGCGCAGGAGTCCTACCGCGAGCTGACGCTCACCATTCGCGGCGGCGGAGGCACCTTCACCGTGGGCCACTGGAACCTCGAGTGGTTCGGAGCCCCCAACCAGGGCCCGCCGGACTCCACGTCGCCGGGCGGGGCGACCGACGACCTCCAGATTGCCCACGCCCGCGACATCATCCGCGACTCGGGCGTCAACGTGTGGGGACTGGTGGAGATGGTGGACGCGGCGGACTTCGCCACGCTCAAGGCCCAGCTCCCTGGCTACGACGGCTTTCTCGCCAATGACACGGCCTACGTGCCCAACGGCACGGCCTACTACAGCAACGGCGAGCAGAAGCCCGGCATCCTCTACGACAGCAGCCTCACCCTCCAGAACGTGCAGCTCATCCTCACCGCCTACGACTCGGACTTCGGAGGCCGCCCCCCGCTGCGCGTGGACTTCACGACGCGCATCCACGGCGTGAACACGCCGCTGGTCGTCATCGTCCTCCACATGAAGGCGTTCGCGGACGAGACGTCCTACAGCCAGCGGCAACGCTCGAGCGCGGCGTTGAAGGACTATCTCGACAACCAGCTCCCCACCGAGCGCGTGCTCGTCATCGGGGATTGGAACGACGACGTCGACCAGTCCATCACCCGCGGAGGCAACGGCGCGTACCTGCCCACCCCCTTCGCCGCGTTCGTCGAGGACACGCAGCGCTACACCTTCATCACCGCGCCGCTGTCATCCGCGGGTGAGCGCACCACCGTCTCGTACCGTGACGTCATCGACCACACGCTCGCGTCCAACGAGATGGCCGTGGACTACCTGTCCGGCTCGGTCCAAATCCTGCGGCCGGATTTGTCGATTCCGCTCCCCAACTACGGGAACATCGTCAGCGACCACTATCCCGTCATCAGCCGCTATGCCCTGGGTGGCTCGGGAGGAGAGACCGACCCGCAGCCCGTGCCGCGCGTCATCATCAACGAGGTCCTTCCCAACGAGCCCATCCCCCCCGGGCAGACGCTGCCGGACACCCAATACGAGTTCATCGAGCTGTACAACGCGGGGAACACCGCGGTGAACCTGTCCGGCTGGAGCCTGACGGACGCCGCCACCGTCAGGCACGTGTTCGCGTCCGGCACGACCCTCAGCCCCGGTGGTGTCATCGTCGTCTACGGCGGCCCCCGAGGCTTCCCGCCGGGCACGCCCAACACCGTGGTGGCGTCCTCGGGAGGATTGGGGCTCAACAACGACAGCGACATCGTCTCCCTCCTCACGCCCAGTGGCGAGTACGCGGACACGATGCTCTATGGGGAGACCCTCGACAACGTCTCCTACAACCGGTCGCCCGACCTCACGCCGAACGCGGGCTTCACCTATCACCACATCGTGTCGCCCGGGCGGAACTCCTCCCCAGGGCGCCGCGCGAACGGCAGTGCCTTCTGACAGGCTCACCGCGCCCCATCGGACGAGGACGCCTCCGGGCGCGCATCGCCCTGGCGCGGGCCGGGCCCAGGCGTCCCATCCACCAGATGTGCCACCAGCCCGCCGGGACCATCACCGTACGTGACTCGAACCTCGTCGCCCTCGCGGAACTCGCGCAGCCCGCTCGCGGGTTCTCCCTGCATGTAGAGCAGGGTCTGGGCATCCACGCCGACGTCGTGCTCCACGCCGTCGGCATCCTTGATGAGCAGCTCGTTGTCTCCCACCCAGGACACGTGCCCCTGAAGCCGGCCCGAAGGCTCTGGCCGGCCTGCCCCTCCCTGTCCCAACGGCTCCGTGGGCAGGACGGCCGAGCCAACGCCGCCAGCGGGTGCACGCTCACGCGAGGACATGAGTCCCTGCAGGATGTCGGAGCGGCCCTCTCGCTCATTCGCGGAAGGAGGGCTTCGGTCCTCGCTCCGCTGGCCGCAACTGAACCACGCCGCACACAGCGCGATGCCCACCCACTTCCAGCCGCGCGTTGCCTTCATCGTCACGTGCCTCCGCGTGTGGAAGTCACTGCCAGCCCGGCCGCAGCCCGGCGCATCGTGTCGCCTCTTCAACATGAGGATGGCCCTGGCGGGCGAGAACCCAGGCCGCGCGAAGCGAGCACCTGAGATGCCCCAGCAAGCAACCCAGGGCCGTGCTGCCCGGCCCCTCTCCGGCCCAGGCGGCTTCGCGGCCAGGCACGCGAAGTGAGCGGACCCGAGCATGCGAGCAAGCGGCCCCCCCTTGGCGGGAGAGCCCGGCGGAGCCCCCAGTTCCTGCCTATTTTCACCCAGGGAAGCGGAGCCCCATGACTCGTCCTTCTCGCCCAGCCCTGGACAGCGCACCGTTGCCCAGCGTCTGGCTGGTCGATGACAGCCCGACACACCTGGCGCGCGCCCGTGAGTTGCTCTCGAGGCACTACGCGGTCGAGACCTTCCGCGACGCAGAGCAGATGCTGGGGCGGCTCTCCCTGAGGCAGCCTCCCGAAGTGCTCCTGCTGGACTGGCAGTTGCCGGGCATCTCGGGACTGGCGGCCTGCCGCGCCGTGCGCGAGCACTACGACGAGGTCTCCCTCCCCATCCTGGTGCTCTCACACCCAGGCACCGTCGCTGACTTCACGGAAGGGTTGCAGGCGGGAGCCAACGACCACATCGCCAAGCCCTACCACGACGCGGAGCTGCTCGCCCGCGTGGCCAGTCTCCAGCGCATCCGAGCGCAGAGCGAGCGGCTGAAGGAACGCGAGGCGTACCTGTTCACGACGCTCGCCAGCATCGGCGACGCCGTCATCACCGCGGACCGCGCCGGCCGCGTCGTCTTGCTCAACCCCGCGGCCGAGCGGCTCACCGGATGGACGACGCGGGAGGCATGGCAGCACCCCGCGGTGGAGGTGTGCCGCATCATCGACGCCACCACGCGAGTGCCCCGGGTACCCGCCCTCCCTTTCGATGAGGCGCAAGGGTTCTCGGGGCCGACGCTGCTCCTCCGCAAGGACGGAACGGAAGTCCCCATCGAAGGCAGCATCGCGCCGATTCGCACGAGCCCTCACGACATCTCCGGCGCCGTGCTCATCTTCCGCGACGTCACCGCGCAGACCCAGGTGCGCGAGCGCAACGAAGCCCTCACGGCGCGGCTGCGGGCCAGTGAGGCGGAACAGGCCACGCTGCTCGACGCGATTCCCGTCCTCGTCTCGTTCGTCAACGCGGACGAGCGCTATGGCCGCGTCAACAAGGCCTACGAGGAGTGGTTCGGGATTTCGCAGGACGGCCTTCGGGACCAGAAGATTCGCGATGTCATCGGCGAGGCGGCCTATGCCGTGATGAGCCCCTTCGTGAAGCGCGGGCTCGCGGGCGAGAGCCTCTCCTTCGAGCAACACGACGTCCCCTATCGGCTGGGCGGCAAACGGGACGTGAAGGTGTCCTTCATCGCGCACAGCGAGCCAGGGCAGCCCGGGGCGGGCTATGTCGCGCTGCTCCAGGACATCACGGTGGAAAGGAAGCTGGAGCAGGAGCGCGAGCTGCACGCGCGAAGGCTCCAGGAGCAGGCGGAGTTCGAACAGCAGCTCATCGGCATCGTGAGCCACGATTTGCGCAACCCCCTGGGCGCCATCCACCTGGGGGCGGAGCGGCTGAAGCGCAAGGAGGCGCTGGCACCCAGCGCCATCCGGACCGTGGACCGAATCCTCGAGTCGGCGGCCCGCGCGGTGCGCCTGGTACGGGAGCTTCTCGACTTCACCCAAGCCCGCCTGGGCGGCGGCATCCGAATCGAGCGCGCGCCCATGGACCTCCATGCGCTCGGCCGGACCGCCTTGGAGGAAGTGGAGGAGGCCAACCCCGCCGCGCGCGTGGAGCTGACAACGCGCGGAGATGGGCGGGGCGCCTGGGACGCGGACCGGCTCTCCCAGGTGCTGCAGAACCTGGTGATGAATGCCGTGAAGTACGGCCAGCCCGGAGCCCCCATCCTGGTGGAGATTGAAGGCGACGGCGACCCGGTGACGCTGCGGGTCCACAACGAAGGCCCCCCCATTCCCCCCGAGCGCCTTCAGGGCCTCTTTCAGCCCCTCCAGCGAGGCTCCGACGCGGTGGACGTCACCAGCCGCAGCGTGGGGCTCGGGCTCTTCATCGTGAAGGCCATCGTCGACGCGCACCAGGGACACATCGACGTGAGGTCCTCGCGGGGAGAAGGCACCACCTTCACCGTGAGCCTGCCGCGACAGGCCCCCGCCCGCCCCGAAACACGAGGCTGAGCAGGGGCATCCCTTCCGCGGCGGGCTACTCGATGCCGAAGACGAGCGTCACCTTCGCCTGCACGGTCTGCTCCTCGGGCTGGATGGGCGTGGACATCGCGCGGCCATCCGCCGCCTCCGCCATGGCGAGCCGCGCCGGGTAGAACTGCGGGGGCTCCGTCACCGTGCTCGCGTCGAGCACCGCGCCCAGCTTCACGTTCAGCGACGCGGCCAGCACCTCCGCCGACTTGCGGGCCCGCGCCACCGCCTGCCGCAGCGCCTCGCCCTGCACCGCCTCCTGGCGGCTGAGCCCGAAGCGCACCGAGTCCACCCGGTTGGCCCCCGCCGCCAGCGCCTGGTCCAGCAGGCTGCCCACGCGCGACAGGTCCTTCACGTGGACGCTGACCAGGTTGCTCACGCGGTAGCCGCGCAGCTTCGGCTCCGTCTGGTTGGGCAGCGGCGGCGCGTAGTCCGGGTACACCGAATAGTTGCGCGTCTGGATGTCGCGCCGGGCGATGCCCGCGGACGTCAACGCGGCAATCACCTTCTCCATCCGCTTCGCGTTCTGCTCACCCGCGGCCTTCACGTTGGGCGCCAGCGTCTCCACCGCCACGTCGATGAAGGCCTCGTCGGGCTGCGCCTTCACCTCGCCGGTGCCCTCCACGCGAATCGTCCGCAGGCCCGCGGGCGCCTGCGCTCGCTGCTGCGTGGAGACGGGCTGCGGCTGCGCGAAAGCCGTCGCGCCCGTGAAGAGCATCGCGGTCAGCAGCAGGGAACGAACAGGGCGGGCTCGAAACATGGTGCCTCCTTGGGGGTCAGCCATTGCTGGCGTCGGACTTCGACGTCCTTACCCCATGGAACGGATGGCGCCCGGGGACATTCACACGCCCCAACCCACGCCCGAAACGCCCCTTCCTCCCAGGAGGAGAAAGGAGCGCGGGCCTTCCGTGTCACCGGAATGTCACGGACTGGCGGCTTCGGCGCCCGTCATGTCGCGCATCACCTGGCGGGGGCCCCGCGCCGCGACGGAGCGGACCTTGGTGGTGGCCTTGCGCCGCGCGGCGCGCAGCGCATCCCGGCCCATGTCCATCACCGCGGACACCGCGCCCGCAACCAGGTTGCCCGGCGGCGTGTCCGGCGCCATCGGATGCGGCCGCGTGGGCGCCGTCTTGCGCGACATCTCCAGCACGTCGCCCATCGTCCGGAGCTCCTGCGGACGGAAGACCTTCTTCAGCGCGGGAAACAGCTCGTTCTCTTCCTGGAGCACGTGGGCTCGCACGTTCTCCATCAGCACCTGCACCTTCGCGTCGAAGCGCTCAGCCTCGGGCGACATGCCGTCCAGCTCCGCCAGCACCCACTTCACCACGTGGTGCTCCTCCAGCGAGCGCAGCACCTCCGGACCCAACGCCTCCGAGCGCGAGCGCACCGCCGGATAGAAGACCTGCTCCTCGATGGTGGCGTGCACGGACAGCGCGGTGACCATCTGGTCCACCAGCCGGCGCTTCAGCTTGTGCGCGTTGGGGCCCGCCTTCTCGAACTTCCGGAACAACTGCTCCACCGTCTTGTGGTCCGCCTTCAGCAACGCAATGGCATCCATGGGTTCGCCTCCCTGAGTTCGTGGGCCGCGACGGGTTCCCGGCTTCGTGCGCCAGTCCATTCCTGGCGCAGCGCGGCATGTCGTGGATGGTGGGGATGGTGACGCGAGGATGCGGGGGCGGACGGCGGACGGCTCGGTGCCCTGGACGCCCAGCAGGCGACCGGGAGGCCCTCGCCACGGGCCCTGTGTCCGGTGACGCGTCCATTCAACGCGCCGTGGAGGCGCCACACGCGACGCGGGGACGACGTCCTCCGGGACTCCCGGGCAATCACCCGGGGGCGTTTCCCGGCCCAATGTCCGGTCCACCGTACCCTGGATGGATGGGTGCGCCGCTGATGGGACTGGGGAAGGGGGAGCACCATGGGCAATGACATCCTGCGTGTCCGCGTCGCGCGCATCACACGCGAGGCCGAGGACATCCTGTCGTACGAACTGGTCGCGGCGGAGGGAGGCGCCCTGCCTGCTTTCGAGGCCGGCGCCCATCTGGAGGTCCGCGTCCCGGGCCCAGGTGACTTCCTGCGCGCGTATTCGCTCTGCAACGACCCGGAGGAGACGCACCGCTACGTCATCACCGTCTCACGGGATGCCAAGGGACGCGGCGGCTCCTCCGCGATGCACGAACGCGTGAGGGAAGGCGACGCGTTGGAGGTCCACGCGCCTCGCAACAACTTCCCCCTGCTGTTCGCGCGCAGCTACATGCTCGTGGCCGGTGGCATTGGCATCACCCCGCTGCTGTCCATGGCGCGCATGCTCGAACGCACGGGCGCGAACTACTCCCTGCACTACTGCGCCCGCGAGCCCGGACGCACCGCCTACCGGGAGTTGCTGTCCCAGGCCCCCTTCACCGAGCGCGTGCGCTTCTCCTTCGACGGAGGCGACCCCAGCAAGGGGCTCGACGTGAAGGAGCTGCTGGCCACGCGGCTGCCGGGTGCCCGCCTGTATTGCTGTGGCCCCGCGGGCCTGATGAAGGCCGTGCGTGACGCCGCCACCCTGCACCGCTGGCCCCGGGAGAAGGTGCACTTCGAGTCCTTCACCGCCGAGGGCACCAGCGCCGCCACGGGCCGCGAGGAGCAGGGCTTCGAGGTGACCATCCGCAGCACGGGCCAGGTGCTGCAAGTGCCCGCCGGCCAGTCGGTGCTCAACGTGCTGCGCCGCAACGGGGTGCGCATCCCCAGCGACTGCGAGGCCGGCACCTGCGGCACCTGCGTCACGCGCGTCTGCGATGGACAGGTCGACCACCGCGACACGTTCTTCCAGGCGGAGCCCGCGGGAGACCAGCGCATGCTCGTCTGCGTGTCCCGCGCCCGGTCCAAAAAGCTGGTGCTGGACCTCTGAAGGCTCCGTCACGCCGCCCGGCCCGAGGCCTCACGGCGGGCACGCGCCACCTCGGTCCGGATGACCTGACGCAGCGCCTCCGGGTCGAAGGGCTTCTCCACGCGCGGATTTCCGACGCGCTCCAGGAACAGCCGCGCGGTGGAGGTGAAGGCGCCACCCGTGATGAAGACGATGCGCTCGGCGGCGCGCGGCGACACCTGCGACAGCGCGTCGTACAGGTCCATGCCGGTCATCTCCGGCATCATCAAATCGCAGAGCACGACGTCGTAGCGCGCCTCCGGCCCGGTGAGCTTCTCCAGGGCCTGACGCGCGCTCACCAGCACCTCTACGTCGTTCTCCCGGGACAGCGTGCGGCGGATGGCGCCACTCACCAGCGCGTCGTCGTCCACCACCAGCACCCGGCCTCGCACCGCGCGCGAGGACTCCGCGTCGGGCGCCTGGGCTGACACGCTGGAGGGAGACTCCGTACGAGTTCCCTGTCCCGAAGCGGCGCCACCCCGCGCGTCCGAGCCCGAGCCCGTGTGGCTCGAAACGGGTGGCGAAGTGGCGTGACCCTCGGCGGTGGACGTCCCTCTTGAACCCAAAGCCGAACCGCCCCGACTCACAGGGACGTCCTCGCCCCGTGCCTCCTGTGACCGCGCTGCCGTGTCCTCGGTACCGGAGTCTCGCTCGGCCATATGACCTCCGTTTCCTCGTCGCTCCCCCGGAGCCACTGCCTCCGAGGCGCGAGGCGCCCCATCCGGATGCGCGGGCGTGAAGGCGGCAGTCCCAGGCCCTCGCGCACCGGCCGACACGGCCGCAGCCGCAACGGCGTCGTGCGTGGCGCCTGAAACCTCTTCTCGCGCAGGGGAGCCTGCGTCAGCGCCGTGGCCTGCTTCACGGACAGGAACAGGGACGGCCCCCGAATCGGACACGTGCCGGGCCTCGGCCTTCGCGTCCGCGGCGTCACCTCGAGTCTCCGCCGCGACACCGGCCTCCGCCGTGGACACATCCTGTCCCCGCGCCACCTCGACCGCTGACCGCCCCGCCTCCAACAGCGGCGCACCGGCTGCCACGGACGCGGCCCGCAGCGTCACGCGGAACACCGAGCCCTTCCCGGCCTCGCTCTCCACCGCGATGGTGCCGCCCATGGCCGTCAGGTAGGCGTGGCACAGCGACAGGCCCAGGCCCGTGCCCACGCCCACGGGCTTCGTCGTGTAGAAGGGGTCGAAGATGCGACCGAGCAACTCGGGCGCAATCCCGCTGCCGGTGTCCCGCACCTCCGCCACCACGCGGCCCTCCGGGTTGGTGCGCGTGACGAGCCGCACCTCGTTCGCCTCCGCCTGTCCCTCTGGCAGCGCCTGGGCCGCGTTGATGAGCAGGTTGAGGAACACCTGCGCCAGACGGGCCTCGTTCCCCTCCACGTGGGGCACGTCGCCATAGTCCCGCACCAGCTTCGCGCGCGGGCGCAGCTCGCCCATGGCGATCTTCACCGCCGAGTCCAGCACCGCGTGCAACGCCACCGGCCCCTGATGCTCCTCGTCCGGCCGGGAGAACATCTTCAGGTCCTGCACGATGCGCCGCACCCGCTCCGCGCCGAGCAGCGCCTCGCGAAGCGCCTGGTTCACGTCCTTCAACCGCGTGCCCACATCCCGCGTGCCCGACAGCTCCCGCGCGAGCGCGTCGGCCTCATCGCTCGCGTGCTCCAGGTTGGACACGATGTAGGCCAGCGGGTTGTTGATTTCATGCCCCACGCCCGCCGCCAACTGGCCCACCGCCGCCAGCCGTCCCGTCTGGACAAGCTGCGCCTGGGCCTGCCGGAGCGTGCGCATGTTCGCCTCCAGCTCCGCGTTGGCCCGCGCCAGCGCCTGCGTGCGGTCCTGCACGCGCTCGGCGAGCCACCGCTCCCGGTCCTTCAACTGCCCCACGCGCAGCAGGTACACGCTGACGGCCAGCATGCTCACACCCAGCACGCACAGCAGCCAGAAGCCCGTGCGCTGCCACAGCTTCGGCTCCAGCAGGACGTCCAGCGACACGGGCTCCGTCCAACCGCCGTCGCGGCCCTTCGCCTGGACCTCGAAGCGGTAACTGCCTGGCCGCAGCCCGTTGTACAGCGCGCGCCGGGCCTCCGCGTGGACCCACGTATCGTCGTGGCCCGCGAGCCGGTAGCGGAAAGGCAGGCGCGCCGCGTCCACCGCCGTGAAGGCCGTGAAGCGAATCTCCAACCGGGACGCGCCGGGCTCCAGCTCCACCGGGCCCTCCACCGACACCGGCTTGCCCTGCACGCGCACCTCTTCAATCCGCACCTCGGGCGGCTGACGGCTCGCGTGCACGCGCACCGGGTCCACCGCGATGGCGCCCCGGAGGTTGGTGAACCACAGCCGCCCGTCCTGGCCTCGCCACGCCGAAGGCTGCGTGTTGCCGTTGCACTCCGCGCTGCGCATGCCGTCGCGCGTGTCGAAATCCAGCGTCGTCAGGCGCGGACGCTCACCCGCCGCCACCGCCTCCAAATCCCTGCGGGCGACGCGGGACACGCCCTTGTTGCTGCTCATCCACAGCGAGCCGTCCCCATCCGGCACCAGGCTGAACACCGCGTCGTCGTACAGGCCCTGGGCGACGGTGAAGCGCACCCAGGTGCCATCACGCCAGCGGCCCAGGCCCGTCTCCGTGCCCACCCACACCGTGCCGTCCGGATCCGCGAGCAGCGCCAGGACCAGGTCCCCGGGCAGGCCGTCCTTCTGCGTGAAGCGCTGGAAGCCCTTCTGCTCGCCGTCCCACCGCATCAGCCCCGTGTCCGAGCCGAACCACACCCGGCCCTGGACGTCCTCCACCATGACGATGATGGGGTCGCTGAAGCCCTGCTTCGCGCCGTAGACGGTCACCTCGCTCCCACGCAGCCGCGCCAGCCCGGCCTGCGTGCCCAGCCACGTGTCGCCCCGTGAGTCGACCAGAATGGCGGTCACCACGTCATGCGGCAGTCCCTGCGCGCGCGACACCCGCGTGAAGCGCTGGCCGTCATACCGGTAAGCGCCCGTCAGGGTGCCCACCCACAGCGTCCCGTCGGGCGACTCGTGCAGCGCGGGGATGACGCTCTCCGGGAGCCCCTGCTCGGCGCCCACGTGGACGAAGGCGCCGCCCGTGTACCGGAACAGGCCGCTGGTGGTGCCCAGCCACAACGTGCCGTGCCGGTCCTCCAGCACCGCGCTCACCATCTCGTCGGCCAGGCCCTCCGGGATGCCGTACGTGGCGAAGGGTCCGTCGCGAAGGCGCATCAGGCCCGAATACGTGCCCACCCAGAGGTGGCCGTTCCGGTCCTCCAGCAGCGACAACACGGCCGACTCGGCCATCCACTTCATGCCGGGCACGGGCTCGCTGAAGCCCTTCGCGTTGTGCCGCGTCAGGCCCCCGCGCTGCGTGCCCACCCAGAGGTTGCCGTCGCCATCCGCGTACAGCGCGTTGACGGAGAGGGACGGCAGGCCCTCGTCGGGCGTGTAGCGCCGGGCCACCACGCCATTCCAGGCGTAGAGCCCTTCTTGCGAGCCCACCCAGAGCACGCCCATCGCGTCACGGCGCAGCGCCGTCACGTGCGGCCGGGGATCCGGGCCTGGAAACGGAAAAGGCGCTGGCACCACGCTGCCGTCCACCAGCCGGACCAGGCCCTCGGGCGTCCCCACCCAGAGCGCCGTGCGCTCGCCCCGGGTCAGCGCGGTGATGCGAGCGGCCGGCAGTCCATCCGCGACGGTGTACTGACGTGCCACGCCCTCGCCCCGTGGCACCTGCCAGAGGCCAGTGGTCGTGCCCACCCAGAGCACGCCATCGCCCGCCACCAGCGTCTCCACCCGCGCGCCCTCCAGCGCCGCGGCGGCGCCGGGAGAACGCTCGAAGCGGCCCTGACGGTAGGCCACCAACCCCTGGTCCGTGCCCACCCACAACGTGCCGGACGCGTCCTCCACCAACGCCTTGATGGTGTGGTTGCGCAGCTCCGGCGTGTTGCGCTTGTCGAAGACGGTGAAGCGCGCGCCGTCGAAGCGCGCGAGCCCCTCCCACGTGCCCACCCAGAGGTAGCCGTCGCGCGTCTGCACCATGGACAGCAGGCTGTTCTGCGGGAGCCCTTCGTCGCTGCGCCACACGTCCTGGCTGTACTGCGAGACGCGGCGTTGGGGGTCCAAGGCCATGCCCGGCGTCGCCAGGACGAGTCCCGCGAGGAAGAACCAGCCGATGAACCCCCGCCACGAAGCGCGGGCCCGTTGCCCCGGAGTGCGCATGTCGACCGCAGTGTCCGGCAGAAACGGCCGCGAGGCCACACGCGGGCCAATCCACTCAGAGTGGAACGTTCAGTGAACGGTCTTGGCGACAGCGGCGGGGGACCGGCCTCCTCACCCAATACAACCCCCCGACTTCCCCCCGCCGCTGCCGCCGCGTCCGCCACCACCTGTGGAACCGGGGACCGCACTCCCGGCTCCTTCATGGCCTTGGCCATTGCGCGTCCGGCGAGGAGACCCCGGTGGTGGCGGAGGTCTCCGACGCGTCGCGCAGAGATGAAGATGCGAGGCGCTCCTCCAGCGCGCCACTGCGGGAATGAGACACCCGGGGTGTCCCCCGGTCGAAGCCGGCGGAGCCATGAGGCGCACGGCCACCCGTCCGGTCTATGCTCCGCGCGCCGAAAAGAGGGTGGATGAGCGACGGGTCGTTGTTTTCGACGGACCAGGTGGCCACGGAGTCGCGGTACCAGTGGCACCTGTGGGTGGCGGATGTCTTGGACCTGGGGACGTCCGTCCTCGTGGGGTGGGCCGCGCTGCGAGCCCTGGAGTTGGACCGCACGCCCGCATCGATGCTCCTGTCCATGGTCCTGACGTGGCTCCTCACCTCCGCCGTGGGCGGCGTGACGGGCCGGACGTTCTGGCGGCAGGTGGCGGGCGTGAAGCTGGTGCGCGCGGAGCACCGGCCCGGGCTGCTCCGCGGCCTGGCCCGGGGCCTCACCACGCCGCTGGACCTGCTGCTCAATGGCGTGCTGCTCCGCAGGCCGCTGGATTCGCTGCTGGGCCTGCACGCGGAGCCCGTGGACGCGGGCGTGGGCCCCCGCCTCAAGGGCGTGGCGCTCCAACTGCCCTGGCTCGCGGTGCTGGCCAGCGCGGTGTGGCTGCTCGTCACGCCCACCCGGGCGGAGATGCTCCAGTACCTGGGACGCACCCTGACGGGCTGGCACTGCTGCCACGGCACGCGTGAGGTGACGTGGCAGTGCCGCACGTCGCTGGACCGCGCGGTGCGCAACGCCCGGGGCGAGGACCCGGACGTCCAGAAGCTGGTGGCGGACTGCCCCGTCGCGGGCGCGCGGCTGAAGCCGTGAGCGCGAGCGGGGCCAGGCGTCAGCGCAGCTTCACGCGCAGCTCGCCTTCATTGCAGAAGACGCCCAGGTAGCCGGAGCCCACGTCGAAGTCCGAGTCGATCCGGAAACGGCTGGCCGACTTGCGATCCCCGGCCTTCACCACGCCCAGCCACGCCACGCTGCGGATGTCCTTCACCACGTTGCAGTCGGTCCAGTCGATCCGCTCGTGATTCTGGACCTCCACCCCGGGGGCCAGGAATCCCCCCACGCCGCCCTGCTCGCTCACATGGCCTCGCAGGGTGCGTTTCGCGGGAGGCGCCACCGTCACGCCGGCGTCGACCTGCGACGTGGCGGAGGGAGGTGACGCGGCGGAGGTCTCTTCATCGGCCTTGGCCTCGGCGGCGGCCGGCCCGAAATCCGGAACCGCCACGAAGAGCGCCCCCGTGGCCTCGAGCGCGCGGTCATCCAGCTCCAGGAACGCCCGCATCGGCCGCAGTCCAGCGCGCCCGCCGCGCGTCACCCGGGCCCGGCCCAGGACCTCGTGCTTGCCGCTCTTCAGCGGCCCCAGCACGTCAACCTCCTCGCCAGGAGCGAAGGCCCGGCCCAGGACCCTGTCGACGTACGGCTTGCCGTTGAGCTTCTTGATGGGGGCGACCTTCGCGGGCGTCACGTAGACCACGGCCGGCGTGACGGCCACCGGCTTCTTCACCGGCGCCTTCACCGGCTGCGCGCGAGGCGTCCTCGACTTGTCCGGCGCGACCTTCTCCGGCGCGTCGACGTCAGGGGTGATCGCCGCCACCTTGTCGGGCGTCACCTCGGCCACGGCGTTCCCCGCCTCGCCGGCGTCGATGCCCACGCCGACAGCCTGCGCGGGCGCCTGCGCCGTTTGGCCCAGCATCCCGACCGCGGGCTCCACTGACGGAGCATCCTTCCCCGTGGCACTGGCGACCGGCTCCGGGCCCGCGGGCGTCTGGACCACCAACGCGGTGGTCGCGGCGGTGGCAATCACGAGCAGCACGGCGATGGCCGCATACAGCCCCATCGGCCGCTTGCGGGACGTCGCCGTGTCCAGGCCGGAGGCCCCGTCAACAGGCTCACGCTCCACCGCGGACGCGGACGACATCGTGATCCCGGACACCATCACGGTGGGGGTGGAGTCCAAGGACGGCCGCACCGCCGTGGCGCCCGTGCCCAGGTCATCCGCTTCATCCGCGTAGACGGCGCCCGGCCGGGCGACGCCGCCGGAGACGAGACGCGGCTGCGTCTCCGGGCCGCGCATCACCGTGTGCTCGAAGGCGCTCACCGGCTGCGGCCCCGTGCCATATCCGGCCGGCGTGGGGGTGCGGCGGATGTTGGAGCCCGAGGACACCTTGGAGATGAGCCTGCGCTGGGCATCGAACGCCTCCGGGCACAAGCCGCGCACGAAGTGCCCCACTTCCTCCGCGCCCATCTCCGCGCCCGAGCGCACCAGCTCCGTGTTGAGCGCGCGCGCCAGCTCATCCGACCGCGTGTAGCGCCCGTCCGGACGCGCATCGAGCGCGCGCGCCACGACGGCATCCAACGAGGCCTCGACGTCCGAGCGGAGCTCCTTCAACGAAGGCACCACCGGATTCGACATGGCCGCCATCATCTCCCCCACCGTGCCGTGGGGAATGAGGGACCGGCCGGCCAGCATCTCCCACACCACGACACCGCTGGAGTAGATGTCGCTGCGGTGGTCCAGGGGCTCGGCGCGCACCTGTTCGGGCGACATGTAGCCGAGCTTCCCCATCACCGTGGCCGGCAGCGTGTACTTGCTGCGCGCCGCGGACTTGGCGAGGCCGAAGTCGATGACCTTCACCTCGCCCTCGTAGGACACCATGACGTTGTGCGGCGACACGTCGCGGTGGACGATGCCCAGCGGCGAGCCATCCGGCCCCGCCTTGCGGTGCGCGTAGCCCAGGCCCTCCGCGATGCGCTGGCCAATGAACAGCGCCACCGGCACCGGCACCGCCACGCCCTGCGCGCGCGCCTGCTCCAGCAGGTAGGCCAGGTCCACGCCGGCCACGTATTCCAGCGCCATGAAGTACGTCCCGTCCGCCTCCCCCATGTCGTAGACCTGGGCGATGGACGAGTGCACCAGGTGCACCAGCACCTTGGCCTCATGGTGGAAGCGGTCCAGGAACTGCCGGTCCTTCAGGAGGGCCGGCAGGATGGTCTTCACGATGCACGGCTTCTCGAAGCCGGCCGCGCCGCTGATCTTCGCCAGGTACACCTCACCCATCCCTCCCTGACCCAGGGGATGGACGAGCTCGTAGCGTCCGAGGAAGCGAGAGGACTCTGTGGGGTCGGTACTCATGGCGTCTGGCGGCAGCGAAGCACTCGAAAGCGGACGGAATCAAGCAGTGGACGACTTCCTTCCCACGGACACCGCCAAGGCCTCGAACGCAAACTCCCCCACCCCACCGGTCCGAAAGGCGTCCGCCCGTGCGCCCGCCGCGCACCCGTCGGGCAGGGTGGGTGTCCAGGAGCGAGGGGGACGCCGGGTGCGTGCGTGAAGGCAAGCCCGCTCCCGGGCAGGTTCCTGCGCCCAACACACGCGATGTGAACCGGCGCACCCCAGGCAGAGGGCCGCCCCCCAGTCCGATGCCACGCTTTCAGGAAGTGCGTTCCCTGGGAGTGCGCGCCCGGTACCTCGGCCGGACGCCGTTCGAGAAGGAGCGGCTCATGAAGCGGTGGGGACTCATGGGGCTGTTGGCGCTCGTGGCATGTGGGCCGGACGACGCCTCCGACAAGGGAGCCCAAAGTCGTGTGTGCCCCAACGTCATCGCGGGCGCCCTGTCGGAGCCCGTGAGCACCCGGCAGGTCGGCGCGCCCCTCCAAATGGAGGAGGACGGCCGGCAGCGGGTCATCATCCGCTACCGGAACATGGGCGTTCGGGCCCAGGGGCGCGTGGAGCAGGTGGGCGGCCAGGTGACGGCCACCTTCCGCACCACCCCCGCGGTGGCGGCGCGGATGTCCCTCCAGGAGCAGCGGGCGTTGCTGGCGGAAGACCCGCTGGTGGAGAGCATCGAGCTGGACCAGACCTGGCACGCCCTCGCGGCCGCCACGGCGCCCGCGCCCACCCTCCTGACGGCGCTGACGCGCGGCGCGAACCCGAACGAGCTCACCGCCGGGCTGCGCAAGGTCCAGGCGAACGAGGTGTGGGACCTGGACGGCGATGGCCTGCCGGACCCGGGCCGCCCCACGGGCGCGGGCGTGCGCGTGTGTGTCATCGACAGCGGGCTGGACCTGGAACATCCGGAGCTGATGGACGCGGTGGTGGCCGGACGCGACCTGCTGGATGACGACGACACGCCGTCCGACTTCAGCGGCAGCCACGGGTGGGGCACCGGCCATGGCACGCACGTGGCCGGCATCATCGCCGCGCGGCCGGGCCACGGCGGTCAGGGCACCCCGGCGCTGCAGCCCACGGGACTGATGGGCGTGGCACCCGGCGCGGAGCTCGTCATCGCGCGCGTGTTGGACCTCTACGGCAGCACGCACATGAGCTTCGTGCTGGCGGCGGTGGAGTACTGCGCCGAACAAGGCGCCAAGGTCGTCTCGCTGTCCCTGGGCGGCGGCGTCGCCACCAAGACGACGCTCGAGGTGTTCGAGGCCGCGCGCGCACAGGGCATGTTGGTGGTGGCCGCATCGGGCAACTACGCGGTCCAGGCGGTGGACTACCCCGCGTCGGATCCGAACGTGCTGGCGGTGGGGGCCCTGGACGCCTACGACCGCCGCGCCAACTTCTCCTCGGGCGGGCGCGGGCTGGCGCTGATGGCACCGGGCGTGGACGTGCTCTCCACCTTCCCGCGCGGCCAGGGGGCCTTCTCCACCGTGGACGTGCAGGGCACGCAGCCCACGTCGCGCTCGCTGCTGTACGGCCCCATCGAGAACCGATGGGGCAAGCTGGTGGACTGCGGCTTTGGCGACTCGCTGGACTCCTGCAAGGGCAGCACGTGCAGCGGGTTCATCGCCTATGTCCGCCACGGCAAGGTCCCCACGGACTTCGCCATGGTCAACGTGATGAAGCAGGGCGCGCGCGCCGTCATCTTCGGCAACGCGCGCCCGGAGGGAGGCGTGGACATCCTCTCCATGCCCAGGCGCGGGCAGTGGGTGCCCGCCGTCACCATCACCCAGGCGGGAGGCACCGTCCTGAACCGGATGCTGGGGGAGCTGGCGCGCGTCAGCATGGTGCGGGCGGACTACACGTATATGTCCGGCACCTCCATGGCCACGCCGTACGTCAGTGGCGTGGCCGCGCTGCTCTTCAGCGCCTACCCCGCCGCCACGCCCGACCAGGTGAAGCACGCGCTGCTGTCCTCCGCGAAGGACCTGGGGCCCGCGGGCTACGACGAGGACTACGGCCACGGCCTGGTGCAGGCGCGGCTCGCGCTGGAGACGCTCGCCGCCATGCCCTGAAGGGAGGGAAGTCCAGCCCCACCAGGTGCCTCACGGCCCGCGTGGGCCTGATTGCCAGGCCCTCCCGCGCGGACCACGTTGCCTTTCGGACGCGAACAAAGGAGTCCGTCATGAAGGCACTCGGACGTGGCGCGCTGTGCACGGCGGCGCTCTGGGGTGGCGCGGCGCTGGCCCAGATGGATGACCGCCCCTACGAAGAACCGGACCTGCGCTCTCCAGAGGCCGTGGCGGTCCGGGACCGGGACCGGGAGCAGCCGCGGGCCGACACTGGCATCTACGCGCAGCTCGGCGGCGGACTGGAGGGCTACACCGGACAGCTCGCCCCGGAGGTCACCCCCGGCTTCTCCTACGGCGTCGCCGTGGGCTACCGGCCCCATCCGTTCGTCGCACTGGAGCTGGGCTACAGCGGCGGCCTGAGCGACATCGACGACCGCGTGGGCCTGCTGGAAGACACCCGGGGTGGGCCGGACATCGTGCGCAACGCCGGCCAGGCCGTCGTCGTGGGCAACCTCACCGACACCCGGCTCCAGCCCTACGTGCTCGCGGGCATCGGCGTGGACCGCTACAACGTCCGCAATGATGCCCGAGGCGCGCTGCGCGGCTTCTCGGACGACACCAGCGGCTACGTCCCGGCGGGCGTGGGCCTGCGCTACCAGGTGGGCCAGCTCATCACCGCCGACGCGCGGGTGAACTACAACTTCCTCTTCGACCAGGACTTCGCCCCCGGTGGGCGTGAGCCGGGCGCGCTGGATGGCCGCTACGCGGCGGTGCTCTCGCTGGGCGGCACCTATTGAAGAGGACCGCGCGAGCGTCCGGGCACCCCTGCCCCGGACGCCCGGTGGTACGGGCTCAGTACGGCCGGTCCACGTGCAACCGCGCGGCGGCCCACGTGCCTTGGAGCCAGGCGGGAAGCTGCTGTTCCAACTTCTTGGCCTCCGCATCCGGAAGCTGCGCGTGCAGCGCGGAGAACACCCCGTGAAGCACCAGCCGCACGTTCTCCGGCTCGGCGTTCAGGTGGTTGGCCACCCTCAGGTAGAAGTCATCGCGGTCCAGCTTCACGGGGGCTTCCCCCCGGTGCCGGTGACAAACGCGAAACGCGTCGCGGATGTCCGGCGGGAGCTGCTCTCGCAGGTGCGCCACCCACGACGCGGACAGCCGTTCCGACAGCGTGCAGAACACCGCTTCGGCCGCCCGGTCCGCCTCGTAATCCGGAATCTGGGAGGATATTGCGTCCAGAAACGACTTGCGGTCCGTCCCCACGCCCAACCCCGTCCACGAGGTCGTGCGCTCCTGCTTCTGTATCGACATGGTGTCGCCTCCTCTGCCTCCCCTTCACCGTGGGGGCACGCAGCGGCGCTGACAGCAGAGCGCGAGGCGGCGGCAGGGACGCACGGTCCGCTGGGAATCGGCCCGGAATTCCAATTCCTGACATGACCGGAATCGGAACGCGGGTGTCCGTCTTTGGGACGAAGCGGCCCTCCGGGAGGCGCCACCGTCTGTGTTTGATTCGATTGATGACTTCCCCTGATGGGACGTCACCGCGCGTGTCGACCTTCCACCACCCGGCGTCCGGAGTCGCCCGGTAATCCAGGGGAATTGTTTAAACCCTGCCCCCCAAAAGAAGCAGAGGACTGGTTGGAATGAATTCCCGTCGCAATTGTCTAGGGCGCGCATCGTAGTTCCATTGCACGGCGGCCCTACCGCCATCTCAACCCATAAGAATTGAGGATTTCATGTATCGCATTGCCGTCGCCGCCCTGGTCCTTGCCGCATCCGGTTGCGCCACCACGGGCGGTGGTGGAGGCCGCGAGGGCAACGCCACCGTCGCGGGGGTCGTCCGCCTGCCGGAGAGCGGGCTGCGTGCTGACGATGCGTGCGGGCAGTTGCAGGTCATCGTCGCGTCGCCGTCCTCGCCCACCGTCGGGCTGGGCCGGGCCATGGTGAAGCCCAGCCGTGGCAACCGCTGCTCGTTCTCCGTGACGGGCGTCCCCAGCAACACCGACCTCCAGGTCGGCCTGACCGTGGGCAGCGACCTGAAGTGCGAGGCGGGCGCCGCGCCGTCCGTCTCCCCGGAGCCGACCACCGTGAAGGTGAACGACTACGGCACCGCCACCCGCGACTTCTCGCTGAGCTGCGGCGCCTGAAGTCCGGCGTCTTGAAGTCTTGAAGTCCGAACCGGGCGCCGCCCGTCCTCGCCCCCTGGGGCAGGCGAGGCGGCGTCACGGCATCAGCACGAACTCGTCCTGCGGGCAAGGGGGCCTTGTGGATTGATTCGCGTCGAAGGGGACGCGAAGCTTCCCGGGTCCTTCGCAGAAAGACGAGTTGGGTGATGACTTTGTATCGCTGGCGCGCCGTGACGCTCGCCCTGGTCCTCGGCGGGTCGGGCATGGCGTGTGAATCCGAAGAAGCGTTCCCCAATCTCGACGAGCTGGACCAGCTTCGCAGCCTGCACAGCCTGGGGCGTCAGCCGCCCAGGGACAGCACCAACCGCGTGGACGGCGTGGCACGCGCCGAGGCGCTGGGCGACCGGCTGTTTCACGATGCCGGCTTGTCACGCTGCGGCACGGTGTCCTGCGCGAGCTGCCACGGTGGCGAGGGCCTCACGGTCAGCACCGCCAAGGCGGAGGGCTGTGACGGGCACCTGTCCGAGCGCAACCCGCCCACCCTGTTGAACGTGGCGTACAACCGCTGGTTCATGTGGGACGGCCGCGCGGACCGGCTGTGGAGCCAGGCCGTCCTGCCCCTGCTCAACCCGGTGGAGATGAACTCGGACGCGCAGGTGGTGCGCGCCCGGCTCGACGCCGTTCCCGACTACGTCACCGAGTATCAGGCCATGTTCGGCACGACGCCCTCGGAGGCGACGGACGACGCGCTGCTGGCCAACGTGGGCAAGGCGATGGCCGCCTATCAGCGGACGCTGGTGCGCATCGACGCGCCGTTCGACGCCGACGTGCGCCGCTTCCTCACGGCGGTGGAGGCGGGCCAGGCGGAGGCGGACCCGGCGTACCTGGGGTTGAAGACGTTCCTGCGCAAGGGCCAGTGCATCGTGTGCCACAAGGGCCCGGCGCTCACCGACGACCTGTTCCACAACATCGGCGTGGAGGACACCGGCCCCGGCGGAGGGGGCCAGTGGAGCGTGCTGACGCCGCTGCTGGACTGGGAGTTCAACGCCGCCAGCCGCCACAGCGACGCGCCCACCGGCACCATCGCGGCCCGGCTCCAGACGCTGAGGACCCAGGCGAACCGCGAGACGCTGGAGGGGGCGTTCCGCACGCCGTCGCTGCGCAACCTGACGCTGACGGCGCCGTACATGCACACCGGCGAGCAGGCCACGCTGGAAGAGGTCATCGACTTCTACAACGACGGTGGCGGCGCGGCCGGCACCTTCGTGGGCAAGAAGACTGAGACCATGGTGCCGCTGGACCTCACGAACGAGGAGAAGCGCGCGCTGGTGACGCTGCTCCAGTCCATGACGGGCGCGACGCACCACTGAGCGCGGAGTTCCCAGCCTGCCTTCCGCGTCCGTGCGCGGACGGCAGGTGGTGAGTGGCAAGCCCGGTGGAAGGTGCTCATCCACCGTGCTGGCATTGTCGCCAGGCGGGGACTCGGTCCAAGCTGCTCGCGCCGAGTTCCGCCGCAACGGTTGGGCGTGTCCTCCCAAAGGTCTTTCATGAACCCCAGACATCTCCACGCCCGTTGGGCCCTTCCACTGCTCTGCGCGACGCTGGGACTCCCCGCTTGCGACAACTCCCCGTCCCCTCCGACGCCCCCGCCCCATCCCGGGGAGCAGCCACCCGCGCTGCGCGTCACCGTGCAGACCCAAGGCCCGGCGTACTGCCGGGAGGGAGCGTGGACGCTCTCCGTCTCCTTCGAAGGCGCCACTCCGGAGCGAGTCCAACTCATCACGAACGACGAGGTACCCACGCGGCTGGAGGCCCCGTACCAGCACGTCGTCGACTGCGCCGCTCATGCCGAGGGACGCTTCGCGTTCAAGGCTCGCGCGTGGGTTGATGGCAAGCACGTCGACGCCGAAGCGGTGGCTGTCACGGTGGACCGCACGCCACCGACCGTGGTCTCCGTGAAGCCTGGCCACAGCCATCCGTCCGTGTCTTCACCAATGGGGTTCGTCTTCTCAGAGCCGATACTGCCGGAGTCACTTCAATCCGAGCCGGCGAGGCTCATCGGCCCGACCAATCTACCAGTCCCATATCAAGCGGTTCTTCGGGAAAACGGAACGGTCCTTGAGTTGGTGCCGGAATCACTGCTCCAGCCCCCATTCACGTTGTATGCGCTGGAACTCCAGACGAGCCTGACCGACCTGGCCGGAAACCTACTCGAGACAGTCCTGCCAGATTTCGCTCACATGCACTTCGCCGACTACTGGCCCTTTGGCCGTGTCACGGCGCCTCTTGCCTCCGGCGAAGGGCCGCGTTCGTTCGTGCTTGAAAGCGGCGATAACAGGACCGAGCCCATCATCGGCTATACCCAAGACGAACAGGGTATCCGAGAGCCCATGGTCGCACGATGGCGTGACGGCGCCTGGCAGCGACTCCCCCCGATTCGCGAAGCCAATACACGAACTGAACATGCCTCCGAGATTCTGGTGGCGCAAAAGACCGGCGTGCTTGTCACCGCCTGGACCGAGAAGAGCGCAACGACCCGAACCATTCAACTTCATGTCGCGAGCTACAACGGAAGGGCGTGGCAACATCTGGGCGCGCCCCACGACACTCGCTCCGACCTCGGAAAAATCCCTCTGGCGCTGGACGAGGAGGGCAAACCCGTCATCGTAGTGGAGCGAAATGTCTCCGCTTCCGAAACGGAAGTCCGAGTCCTTCGATGGACAGGCTCGGAGTGGATTTCACTGGGCACTCCCTTCAACAGGAGCCCCATGCCGCAGGTCGCTATCGCTGTCGATGCCACTCGAGTGTTCGTGGGCTGGGAGGAGTGGACCTTCGCAGCAGGTCTTTTCGCCAAGCACATCCACGTCGCTGCGTTCGAGAATGGAAGATGGACTCCCGTAGGCACAGCCATCCCATCCAGAGCGAATGCATTCGTGGACCACATCACGCTTGCGATACAACCCGACCGCCACATTTTCATTTCTTGGACTGAGAACGGATTTTCCCACACCTCAAGCAACATCAAAGTTTCATCCATGACGCTGGACTCCTCGCAATCCAATTGGGACTCACCCGAATCTGTAGCTGCCCAGATTGGCGAGAGTCGGTACTCGGAACTCCATCTCGTCGTCGACAACGACGGTGAGCCCTGGCTGGCGTGGACCGAACGCCACATGTATATCTCAGAGGTAGAGAGCTATTTCCGCAGGCGCCGTGCCACGGGCTGGGAGCTCAAGCAATTCATTGCCAGAGAGTGGCTGCAGGACTTCTTGCTCGACACCGCTGGGGGCCCCTGGGCCTTGTCGGGCGGCGCCGTCGTACGCCCGCAGTGAAGTCCCGCGCGGCTCCTGCCCGGAGCCGCGCGTCACGCCTCACGGGCCCAGCGTTCAGCGCACCAGGTGGAAGTCCGTCTGACGCTTCCAGGCCCAGTGCACGCGGCCCTCGGCGTCGATGGTGACGTCCTCTTCCTGCGCCGAGCGCAGCAGTTGGCCGTTCCACTCCGGCACCGCGGACGTGGCCTGGAGCTCGATGGAGTACCACTGGTTCGCAATCACCTGATGGTCCCCATTGCCGGGCACGCCCTCCTGCCGGTCCCACAGGCCCACCATGGGGCCGGCGCCGTGGCCGTGCAGACCAATGGGATGCGAGTACACCGTGCCATTGATGCCCTCGGCGCGCATCCGCTCCCGCGAGACGCGCAGGATGTCATTGCCCGAGCGCCCCGGACGCAGCTCCTCGAAGACGATGTCCTGCAGCCGGTTGGACGCCTTCAGCGCCGCCTTCAACCCTTCGGGCACGTCCGTCTCGCCCTCGCGCAGCACGTAGCCCATGTGCTGGGTGTCCGTGTTCAGCCCCAGCGCGGTGACGCCGTAGTCGCAGTGCAGCACGTCGCCGCGCTGGATGACCGGGTTCTCGCCCAGCCCCTTGTCGTCGGCGCCCTGCCGCTGCACGTCCACCGACGGCTGGAACCACGTCTCCAGGCCCAGGTCCGCCAGGCGCTGCCGCATCCACCACTCCACGTCACGCGTGGTCGTGACGCCCGGGGTGATGACCTGATTGGAGAAGGCCGTCTCGATGATGTCCCACGCGAGCTTCGTCTGCTCCTCGTAGAAGCGGGCCTCGTCCGCCGAGCGCCAGGCGATGAAGTCCACCGCCAGCCCGTCCACCGACGTGAAGCGATTCACCCAGTCGGGCCCGAGCGCCTCCGCCATGCCCTCGTACTCGCCATGGCTGAGGCCGTCCGCGAAAGCGAAGGTGCGCGACACGTTGAGCGCGATGGACTTCGGCTGGCGCTCCTCCAGCACCTGCTTGAGCACCTGCCACTGCTCGGGGCCCCACAGCTCCGCCTGACGGTTCACACCGCCGCCGTCCACCTGCCGCTGCGCGCGGCGTGGCGTGTAGATGCCGCCCTGCGAGCCTCCACCCAACGCGAGCCGCTCGATGCCCTGCTCGGGGCCCCGGTCGAAGAACACGTAGATGGTCCGGCGGCGCGCGGCGAACGTCGTGGGCGACACGAGCGCCTTGAAGACAGGGTCCTCGTTGTACTCGCGCATCGGGATGACCCACATGTCCACGCCGTACTTCCGCATGAGCTGGGGCAAGGCGGTCTCCATGCGCTCGGCCAGCCAGGTCTGCTGGCGCTGCGCCTGCTCACGCAAGGTGCCGAAGGGACGCGCGGGCGTGGACGCCTTCGCCGCGGTCTTCTCGGCGGCGTCCGAGGCCTGCGCCGAGGGAGCGACGGTGGCGCAGGAAGTGGAGAGCAGCAACGGGGCAAGCAGCAAGGTCCGGGTGCGCATGGCCGCGCAGTCTGTCACGCACGGCCACGCGGCGCGCGCGGACTTCACGCGTCATGCCGCGCACGGGCCCCGTGAGCCCGGAGACTCCGGAACGCGGTGAGCAGCCCTCAACTCGCGCGCGTCAGGGCACGCCCGCACAGGCCGCGTTGTCCTCGCCGCACACCGCGAGCAGCCGCGCCTCGTTGGGAACCTGCTGACACCCGCTCGCGGTGGCCACGTCGAACTCCTCGGCGCGGATGCGCATGCACTGCACACAGCCCGCCTTCGCGCCGGTGTCGCCACGCGCGAGTCGGGCCTCCACCGCCGCGTAGGCCGCGAAGAGGTCCGCCTCGCACTGCTCGCGAGGCACCTCCAGCGTTCCGCACAGCTCGGTGTGGGCACAGGCCGAGGCCGCCGACCGCTCCGCCCAACCCACGTAGGAGAGCTGCTGCGGCTCCGCGCCACCACACGCCCACAGCCACGTCGACATCACCAGCGGAGCCATCCTCGGGTTCATGCCCGCACTCTCACCCGGCATGGGCATCCAAGTCACTGGCGCGGCGGGCTCCCTCGACAGGCCCGGACGTCGAGAGGGCAGCCACGCCCCGCGCACGGGCCTGCAGTGGCGTGCCGAGAACGGCTTCGCGCTGTTCCATCACGGAGCCCCAAAGGGTCGCCATGCGCATTGCACGGGCCAACTCCAGCGCCGGACTGCCCAGCGCGTGCCGATCCATCACTCACCCCTCCCGAGCAACGGAACGGCCACCACGCGCACCACACGGGCCGGCTCCGGCACGCTGTGGCCACAGCGCGCCGCCCGCCTACTCGGCCAACCCGGACACCGGGAGCGCCGCCACGCCCTGCACGCTGGCCGGCTGCGGCGCCGAGCACGGCTGCACGCCACACGTCCCCGGCACATAGCGCTCGGCCTCGATGAGCATGCCCATCGCCTCATTGCCTCCGCCCATCACCAGCACCGCGCCATCCACCAGCGCCAGGGCGCCCAGCTTCTCACGCGGCTCCTCCAACGCGGGTTCGGAGGACCACGTCTCCGTCCGCGGGTCGAAGCGCTCCACGGACGCGAGCGCCCCCGTCGTGTAGTGCTCGCCGCCCATCACCAGCACCGCGCCATCCGGCAACACCACCGTGGCGTGGTGCTCGCGAGGCACCTGGGGCGCGGCCACCAGCGTCCACGTTCCCGTCTGGGGTGAGTACACCTCCGCCGTGGCCGCGGCGCGCGCCGTCGTCCCGCCCACCACCAACACGCGCCCGTCCTGCAGCAACGTCACCGAATGCGCCAACCGGTGCGTCCCCGCCGCGCCCCCCGCGGGTCCCGCCTTCTCCCAGAGGTCCGTCACCGCGTCGTAAAGCTCCGCCTGGAGCCCGCTCACGAAGAGCACCTTGCCCGTGTCCAACAGCACCGCCGTCAGGGCGCCGCCCCGCACGAAGCCCGGAGGCGACACGAAGCTCCACGTCCCCGTCTCCGGGTCGAACACCTCCGCCGAGCGCAGGGGCCGCAGGTCCACGTCCGTGCCGCCCGCCACCAGCACCCGTCCATCCGCCAGGCGCACCGCCGCCGGGTCATTGCGCGCCACGGCCATGCGGGCCACCTCCGTCCACGTCCCGGCGACAGGCGAGTACACCTCCGCCTCCGCGAGCGCGCCCATGGCCACGCCGTTCGAGCCGCCCATCACCAGCACGCGCCCGTCCGTCAGCCGCACCGCCGCGTGGTTGCGCCGGCGCGTGCGCAAAGGCCCCGTCTCACTCCAGCGGCCCGTCGCGGGCTCGAACACCTCGCAGCTCGACAGCGTGCGGTGGCCGTCATGCCCGCCGGCGGCCAGCACGCGCCCGTCATCCAACGTGACGAAGGGCAGCAGCTTGCGCGGCGAGGCGAGCGTCAGCCCCTGCCCCACCACCCCGGAATCGCCGTCCTCCGAACGCGGACCCGCGCTGCAGGAGAACATGAGAGCGAAAAGCATGACCGTGACGCATGACGTCGAAAACCGTTGCATAACCCACCTGGAAGGCCCGTCGAAGCGGTCACGTTTAACCTGACCGTCTGACATTCCAGGGCTGGCCAACCTGAGTGATTCCCGACGCTTAACCCTCCCCCGGGGACCGGTGAGACCCCACCCGGGAGCGGCGCCACCCCGCCATGCAACGCCCTGCGTCACTCACTCGCGCGCGGGCTCGGACTCCAGGCCCTCGTTCACCGGCTCCCGGTCCATGCCCCTTGAATGACGGGGTGGAAGCGCGCCGCCGTCGTCATCCACCTCCAGCGTGAGGAGCGGATGGTCCGCGTCGACCAGGTAGACGTCCTTGCCGCTGATGAAGTCCACGTCGGAGAACTCCACCAGGTAGTCACGCCGGGGGATGGGGACGAGCCCGGGCTCCAGTTCGAAGTGCGTGTCTCCGATGGCCGTCACGTGCCCCAGGACGACGCCCTTCGCCGTCCGCACCGTCATGCCTTCGTGTACCGCGTCTGTCCGAATCATTCCGGCCTCCTCGCGTTCGGGCGGCCCCTGCGTCCGGGCATCCCAGACAACGGTGCGAGCGGGCAGGGCCCATTGCACCCAGCGCCAGGGCGCCTGGCCCCGCCCGTTCCAGGCAAACGCAAACGCTGCCCCTTCACGCGCGTGCCTAACGTTCCGCGCAGGAGGTGCACCATGCTGGTGGAACTGTCCGCGGTGGAGGCTCGCGAGATGAAGCAAGCGTTGGACTCGGCGCTGCGCGCGCTTCAGGAAGAGATTGCCCAAGCGGGGCCGAGCGCCTACCGCGACCTGTTGCGCGAGCGCTTCACCCGGCTGGACCAGCTCAACCGGCGGCTCGACATGTCGCTCGAGGGGGAGCAGGTCTACGCCTGACGCGAGTCGCCATGCGCTGATTCCTATCAGTCCAGGGAAGACGCGATAGGCTCGCCCGATGCGCACGCCGTTTCTCGCCGTCCTGCTGGTCATCCCAGCCGCCCTCTCCTGTACCGCGGACGCCTTCACGTTCGGGGCGTCCCACGAGGACTTCCTCCGCCGCCCGGACCGGGTGCAGATATTCCTCGCGGACCACCCGACGTCCTGGGGCCGCGACTATCGCGACCTGCCCCCGGGCGTGAAGGAGGAAGACCTTCCCCGCAGCGGCAAGAACTTCGTGCTCCCCCAGGAGGGCCCCGAGCTGAGCAAGGAACACCGCAAGCAATTGGCGGCCGCCTTCGTCCCGGCGTCCGAACCCAACCCCATCCCGGAAAAGAAGTGCGGGTTCAACCCGGACATCGCGCTGCGCTACTGGCGCGGCAACACGTGGATGGATGTCATCGTCTGCCTGGGCTGCATCCAGTTCATCTACATCGATGCGAAGGGCGAGCAGATTGCCTCGCGCAACGTGGGCGTCCTGTCGGACTACACGTTCCTGTACCAGCTCGCCAAGGAAGCCTTCCCCGAGGAGAACTTCCGGTTCCTCCGGTAGCCGCCAAGCCCCTCAAAGGGCCCGCCCCGACTTCGCGTCGAAGCGCCGCAGCTTCGACGCGTCGTACCGCAGCCACACGGACGCGCCGGTGGGCACCCGGAAGTCCCCAGCGGCGCGCGCGACCAGGCGCTCGCCAGCGGACTCCACCGTCACCCAGCTCTCCGCGCCCATGGGCTCCACCAGGTACACGCGGCCCTCCAGCGCGCCGGGAGGGGCGTCACCCTGCCCCACTTCCAGGTGTTCGGGACGCAGCCCCAGCACCACGTCCGCGTCCGGCTGGCCCAGCGTCCCGGGCTTCACCAGGTTGATGCGCGGGGCGCCGAAGAAGCCCGCCACGAACAGGTTCGCGGGCGCGTCGTACAGCTCGCGCGGCGGGGCCACCTGCTGCACCGCGCCCTGGTGCATCACCACCACGCGGTCCGACAGCGTCATCGCCTCCGCCTGGTCGTGCGTGACGTAGATGAACGTGGCCTTGAGTTGCTCATGCAGCTTCTTGATTTCGCCCCGCATCTGCGTGCGCAGCGCCGCGTCCAGGTTGGACAGCGGCTCGTCGAAGAGGAACACCTTGGGCCGCCGCACCAGCGCCCGGCCGAGCGCCACGCGTTGCCGCTGACCGCCCGACAGCTCCTTCGGCTTGCGCGAGAGCAGCGCGTCCAGCCCCAGCAGGGCCGCCACCTCGCGCACGCGCGCGTCGATGTCCTCCCGCGACAGCCCCGCGACCTTCAGCGGGAAGGCCAGGTTCCGCGCCACGTCCAGGTGCGGGTAGAGCGCGTAGCTCTGGAACACCATGGCGATGTCCCGCTCGCGCGGCGACATGTCGTTCACCACCGCACCGTCGATGCGCAGCGTGCCGCCCGACATCTCCTCCAGCCCGGCGATGAGGTTCAGCGTCGTGGACTTGCCGCAACCCGACGGCCCCACCAGGGAGATGAACTCACCGTCCGCGATGTCCAGGCTCACGCCCTTCACCGCGGCCACCCCGCCCCGATACACCTTGCGCACGTCCTCCAGGGACACCGTCGCCAAACGCCATGCCTCCCGGGTGTCTTGGACACGGCTCGTGTCGCACTGTCACACCCACAGGTGCGGAAGCATCGCGCCCCGTGCTCCCAGGGCAAGCCCCGAGGCGAGGCGCCGTACACCCGCTGACACCGGGCGGGAGCCCAGGCGGCCGGGCGCCCCTTCGCCGGACGCTCGCCCGCCGCTTCTTGGAGGCGGAAGGCGGCGGACGCGCACTATGTTCGCGCGGCCATGAGCACCACGAGCCCCTCGCCGTCCCCCAAGCTGGCCATCGAAGTGCGGGACCTGCACAAGTCCTTCGGCGACCAGCAGGCGCTGCGCGGGGTGAACCTGGTGGTGCCGGAGGGCACCACCTGCGTGCTGCTGGGCGTGTCCGGCTCCGGCAAGACGGTGCTGATGAAGCACATCATGGGGTTGCTCCAGCCGGACCGGGGCTCCGTGCAGGTGGAGGGCGAGGACATCGCGGGGATGAACGAGAGCGCCCTCAGCGAGATGCGCCGCAAGCAGGGCATCCTCTTCCAGGCCAACGCCCTCTTCGACTCGCTCACCGTCTTCGACAACGTGGCCTTTCCGCTCCGCGAGCGCACCCGCACGCCCGAGAAGGAAATCGCCGAACTGGTGAACAAGACGCTGGAGCGGGTGGGCCTGTCGCACGCGACGCAGCGCTTCCCGGGTGAGCTCTCCGGCGGCATGCAGAAGCGCGTGGGCTTCGCGCGCGCCACCATCCTCCAGCCGAAGATTCTCCTCTACGACGACCCCACCGCCGGCCTGGACCCGCTCACCACCGCCGCGGTGAACGAAATCATCACCACCGGCAAGCAGCAGCTCGGCGCCACCTCGGTGGTGATTACGCCGGACGTGGCCTCCGCCTTCGGCATGGCGGACCACCTGGCGCTCATGCACGAGGGCCGCGTCGTGGAGTACGGCCCGCCCGACACCTTCCGCGAGTCGCAACACCCCGAGGTGAAGGCCTTCCTCCGCAACTGGCTCCAGCGCCGCGCCCAGAGCCGGCGCGCGGCCCAGGCCTGAGGCGGCCCGCGAACGGAACGCGGGTTGCAAACCGTCCGGCCCGCCGCCCGAACGCGGCCCGGCGACCACGATGCCTTCGAAGACCTCCTCACCATTCGCGGCAGCAAGGACACGGCGCGGCCCATGGGCCACCCTCGCCGCGGCGCTCCTGTGCGCGGCGTGTCCGTCCTCACCGCCCCCCGCCCCGCCCCAGGTCGTGCTCTGGGCCTGGGAGCGCCCCGAGGACCTGCGCTTCCTCGCGGACTCGGGACGCCCGGTCCGCGTGGCCTTCCTGCTCGCCACGCTCGCGCTCACGGAGACGGAGGTGCGGGAGCAGCCCCGCCGGTATCCGCTCCACGTCCCCTCCGGCATGAAGCTCCAGGCCACGGTGCGACTGGAGGCCCAGCCCAAGGCCTCGCTCGCGAACTACCCGCCCGAGCGCTTGCAGTCCCTGGCGGAGCGGCTGGCCGCCCTCGCGAAGCGTCCGGAGGTGACGGGGCTCCAGCTCGACTTCGACGCCCGTGCGTCCGAATACGAGGCCTACGTCGCGCTGCTCCAGGCGCTCCGACGACACCTGCCCTCCACGATGACGCTGTCCATCACCGGCCTGGCGTCATGGTGCGCGCCGGGGAGCTGGCTGACGCGCGCGCCCGTGGACGAGGTGGTGCCGCAGCTCTTCCGCATGGGCCCGGACGCGTCCACGTGGCGCGCCCGCTTCGCACGCGGCGTGCCCGCGCCCTGCCGTGGCAGCGTGGGGCTCGCGCTCGATGAATGGCAGGCTGTTCCGCCCGGCGTCTCCACACTCTATGTTTTCAACCCCCGCCCTTGGACGCCCGAGGCGTTCACGCGCGCGGTGACGGGGCTCTCACCATGAAGAAGCTGCTCGTCGCATGCACCAGTGGTCTCTCGCTCCTGCTCCATCCCACCGAGGCGCGGGCCTGTGGCCCCAGCTCCTATCAAACGGAGCTCTTCAACACCGCGCGGCCGGACTTTCCCATCGAGCCGTTCGCGGCCGGGCGCCTGGGCATCGTGCTCGGCTGGGACAATCCGATGTACGCCATTCATGCGTACCGGACGATGAAGGGCATCCCCACCACGCCCGAGGAGCAGCGGCACCTGGTGACCCGCTGGCAGAGCGCGCACACCGTGCTGCATTCGAGCACCGTGACGCCCGAGCTCCAGCGGTGGCTGGCAACCCGCAGGCGCATCGTGCCCCAAGCGCCCGAAAACGAGCCCCTGATGACGAGCGAAGCGGACTACGCGGAGCGCATCCGCATCCATGACGACGCGCTCCGGCGGGCCTCGAACACGGCCGACGCGCTCGCGAAGGCGTGGAAGAAACATCCCGCGTTGATGGCGGAGTGGCTGAGCAACCAGGACGCCGTCTTCGGTGTCTGCACCATCCTGCCGGAGCTCGACCCTCGACTCGACGAAGGCGTGAGCCCCGAACAGCAGGCCCGCCGCCGGGCCGAGCGCGCCTATCAGGAGGCGTCCTCGCGCTTCTACTGCGATGACTATCCCGGAGCCATGGCGGCCTTCCAGGCCATCGCCGACTCGAAGGAGTCGCCCCACCGGGTCCTCGCCGCGTATCTCGTGGCGCGCACGCACGTGCGCCAGGCCCTGATGGAGAACCCGGCGACCTTCCGCTACGAACCCCAGAAGCCGACGGGCGTCTTCCTCTCCCGCCTCACCGAGGCCGACAAGGTGATCGCGGGAATCCTCGCGTCACCCGCGCTCGCGGAGGTCCATGGCCCCGCCCGGGGTTTGCGCAGCATCGTGCGCTACCGACTCCAGCCCGAGTCCTGGGCCTGCGAGCTGTTGTCACACGTGCTCGAACCGGGGACAGGCTCCGCGCTCGCCTCGGAGCTCGGCGACCTCAACCTGCTCTGGAAGATCCGCTTCGACATGACGTGTGAAGGGCTCCCCGCCCCCGCGGCGGAGCTCCACGCCTGGCTCCAGTCCATGGGCAGCGCGCCGCTCAAGGTGGAGAACCGGGACCACTACCAGCGTGCCCAGCATGACCTGGCGCGGACCCACTGGAAGAAGGCCCGCCATGTGACGTGGCTGCTCGCCGCGCTGAAGACGGCGGTGCCCGAGTCCCCCGGCCTGCCCGCGCTGCTCGAGGCCGCGGCGAAGGTGCCGCCGGAGTCACCCGCGGGCGTGTCCATTGCCTACTACAGCGCCCAGGTCCTTCATGCGCGCGGGGACCTGGATGCGGCGCGGGCGCGGCTCGCGACGGTGCCCTCCGAGCAGGTGCGGCACAGCCCCACCTCGCGCAACCTCCTGCGCGATGAACGCTTCGCGCTGGCGAGGGACCTGGACGAGGCGATGAAGGAGTCCCTCAGCGACGTCGCGGACTACACCTCGGACGAGAGCTATGGCGGCCCCTACGACGCGCCTGGGGATTCCCGGCCGCGCGTCTTCAGCCCCAAGACGGTGTACGCCCTGGAGGCTCGGCTGACGGCGAAGCGGCTGGTCGTGCTGGCGGAGATTGACGGCAACCCCGCCGTCCCTCGCCGGCAGGTGCTGTGGGCCGCCTTCGCGCGCGCGGCCATCGCGGGGGACGACGCGACCCTTCAAAGCGTGGCGAAGCGCCTGGCGGAGACCAACCCGACGGCGAAGGCGGAGCTGCTGGCGCTCGTGGACAAGCCGACCGCCGAGGAGCGCCAGTTCGAGGCGCAGTTGCTGCTCATGGGCCTGCCCGCGGTCTCCGCGCGGCTCCAGCCCCTGGAAGACCGGCTGCAGGACACCAGCCCCAAGCTCAACCTCACCTTGGACATGTCCTATACGCGCAACGGGTGGTGCGGCCCGCCCAAGGAGCAGGAGCTACCCGCCGCGCATTTCCCGCCCCCACCCGACGCCGAGGAGGCTGCGCGGGAGTGGCAGGCGCTCGTCGACGCGGGGAACTCGGTGCCGTACTTCGCGCGCGTCGCGCTCGCGTGGGCCAAGGCGCATCCGGACGACCCGCGCTCTCCCATCGCGCTGTTCCGCGCCGTCCGGGCCAGCAAACGCGGCTGCGGCCAACGCACGCCCGAGGCCCAGGCGGCCTTCCGCTACCTGCACAAGCATTACGGGAAGACGACCTGGGCGAAGCGGACGCCCTACGTGTACTGACGCGGCGCCTACAGCACCCGCCGGGTGGCGTCCAGGATGCGGTCGAAGTCGAAGTTCGGAGACGGGTCCACCTTGTTCGGGTTCGTCTCCTTGTGGCCCACCACGTTCTCCAAGGGGACGCCGTGCTCGCTCGCGAGGTACGGCACGAGCTGTTCGAGCGCGCGGTACTGCGCCTCCGTGTAGGCGTCCTGGCCGTCACCCTCGTTGACGATTTCGATGCCGATGGAGCGGTCATTCACATCCGCGCCATCGCCTCGCAGCGAGCCCACACCGGCGTGCCACGCGCGCATCTCATCATCCACGTGCTGGTAGATGGTCCCATCCTTGCCGATGGTGTAGTGCGCGCTGACCTCGCCCTTGATCTGCTCCTTGGCCCACAGGTAGGCCTGTCCCAGGAGGTTGTCCGACTGGCCCGTCAGCGTCTCCAGGCTGCTCTTGTCGTCTCCGTCCGCGGTGTGGTGCAGGACGATGGTGTCGATGTCCTGACCCGGCGGGCGCGCATTGAAATTGTCCGTCGGGCGGGACACGACCTCGGGCTTCGTCGGCCGGACCCGGCTCGTGTCATTCGGCGCGTCCGGCCCGTTCGTCCTCACGGCCCGCGCGGGCTCGAAGGTGTCCCGCGGCGGAGGGGCCACGCGGGCCTCGGGTTTCGGAAGACGCCGGGACTCGACCTCGGAGGGCGGACGGACGGAGCGGCTCCGAGAGGAGCCATTGAGCCGGGAAACCATGTCCATCTCCTGGGGGGGGTGGGGGACTGCTGGGATTATCTTCTCCAGCCCCGAGATGTTGCGCGGTCGTGCGTGACGTGCAGCCCTGGTGTAGCTTTCCCAGACAGCGGGAGCCGGTAAACTCATGTCATCGCAGAAGCGCAAGGTCTTGGGCCCCGTCACCGTGGTCATCGCGGTGATTGGACTTGCAGTCATCGTGCTGACGGGAGCCGCCACTTTCTTCGGCGGCACCAAGGTGGGCGCTCTCTACCGAGGGTCCGCGGACGCGCTCGCGGGCGACCCCATCGTGATGACCCGGTTCGACGTGGAGACGCCTGACGCGAGCACCCCGCACGCGCCAGACGCGGGCGACGCCGGCCCCCCGGCCACGCCGTGATGCCCCTGGCTGCCATTGGCGGCATGGTGTTGTCCTTCGTCGTGCTGGCCATCCTCTTCTGGCCGCTGGAGCGGGCGTGGGCCGCGCGTCCTGAACAGCCGCTGCTGCGCCCCGGCCTCCGCACGGACCTGGCCTACTTCGTCGCGCAGTACCTCGTCCTCGCGCCGCTGTCGCTGTTCGTCCTGAGCGGCGTGAAGACGCTCTGCCACACCGAAGCGCTCATGGGCTTCCAGGCCGCGGTGGCGAGCCAGCCCTGGTGGCTGCAGGCGCTGGAAGCGGTGGTGCTGTGCGACCTGCTCGTCTACGGCTTCCACCGGCTGTCGCACCAGGTGGACTTCCTCTGGCGCTTCCACGCCGTCCACCACTCCGCCGAGCACCTCGACTGGCTCGCCGCGCACCGCGAGCACCCCGTCGATGGACTGCTCACGCAGATGGTCGTGAACCTCCCCGCGCTGATGATGGGCTTCCCGCTCCCCACGCTGGCGATGCTCATCGTCTTCCGGGGCATGTGGGCCATCTTCATCCACGCCAACGTGCGGCTGCCGCTGGGCCCGCTGGGCTTCCTCTTCGGCGCGCCCGAGCTGCACCATTGGCATCACGCGCGCGAGCGGCACACGCGGCACAACTTCGGCAACCTCGCGCCGTGGACGGACTGGCTCTTCGGCACCTACCACCGACCCACCGGACCCGAGCTGTATCCGCTCGGGCTCGTGGAGCCGTTTCCCCGGCGCTTCCTCGCGCAGCTCGTCTCGCCGGTGGCGCGGACTACTGACAGCAGTGGAACGTCACGCTGGCCTCGGCTTCGAAGCCGTCGTCGCGGTTCGGCCCCACCGGCCAGCAGTCCTCGAGCGACGTCCTGACATTGCAGGTCCCCGCCGAGCAAACGCGCTGCATGTAGACCTGCAGGGCCGCCGTGGCGCTCCGGTATGCCGCGCCGCACGTGATGCCCTCCCCTCCCGCGGAATCGGAGTGCTGCGTGGGGCCGCACGACGAGCACGTCAGCCGGTCCTCGGAGGACACCCGCGCGTCCGTCTCGGGCACCTCGATACCGCCGCATGCGGACAGGCCCAGCACCACGCCCGCAAGGGCACTCCGCCTCAGCACACGCATCAGCTTGGTCATGAATGAGAGGCTAGGATTCAAAGACTGACAGTTTCAACCCGTCACCCCGCCTGGGATGCCTTGGGCTCCGTCTGCGCATCCAGGAACGTTCCCAAGGTGGCATTCACGAGCGAGGGCTCCTCCACCGTGGACGAGTGCCCGCCGCGCGGCAGCTTCACGAGCCGCGAGCCCGGGATGAGGCGGTTGAGCCGTTCGGCCTTGGCGGGGACGGTGGCGGTGTCCTCGGAGCCCACGACGATGAGGGTGGGCACGCGGATGTGGGGCACCTCGTTGGCCACGCCACGGCGCTCGATGACGCCGTTGACGGCGCGCCAGATGTCGCGGCGGTTCCCCAGCAGGCGCTCGCGCCAGCGGGCACGCTCCTCACCGCGATTGGGGTCGTTCAGGAATCCACGGCCGAACATGATGCGCATCACCGGGTCTGCCACCGGGCGCAGCCCCGCCAGCCGGGCGGTGAGGTTGAGCAGCGTATAGCGCGGCACGTTGAGAAGGGGCTCGGGGTCCGCGGACGTCTCCATCAGCACCAGGGAGCGCAGCAGGTCCGGTCGCCGCGCGGCGATGCGCATGCCCACGAAGCCGCCCATGGACAGCCCCACGAAGTGGCAAGGCCCCACGCCGAGCTGCTCGATGAGGGCCACCGCGTCCAGGTACACCGTCTCCATGTCGATGACGCGCACCGGCGGCACGGCGCTCTGGCCCTGTCCCCGGTGGTCATAGGCGATGCAGCGGTAGCGCCCGCTCAACGCCTCCACCTGCGGGTCGAAGAGGCGGCTGCTCCACAGCAGGCCGTGACTGAAGACGATGGGCACGCCCGTGCCCCCCGAGTCCTCGTAGTACAGCTCCGTTCCGTTGACCGGCAGCATCGGCATGCGTGGCACCCTCCCCGGCTCGCGAGGATAGACGAGCGGGACCCAAGTCTGACGCTTCACGCCATGCCGTCGTTGGCCGGATGACGTCCGGCGCTACCAGAGGCCCTTCGACTGGAGCAGCTCGCCCACGTGCCGAGGCTCGGCGCGCCACGCCGCGAAGACGTCTCCAGCGGCGTCGGGAGACAGGTTCTCCCAGACGAGGCGCCCGGTGTCGTCCTCGCGGCGGCAGCGCACGAAGGTGGAGCGCACCTCCTCCGGCGAGTCGAAGGTGAGGCTGTCGAGCAGCTCCGGGCTCTGGCTGGTGAGCAGGGCCTGCCGGCCGCCGAACTGGTCGAGGAGGGCGCGCACCTGCCGCGGGTGGAACGCGTGGGCCACCTCGTCCGCGATGACGACGGCGCGGGCGTGGGCCAGGTAGTGGAGGAAGGCCACCAGGCGCTTCTGGCCATAGCCGAGCTGTCGCGCGGAGAGCCGCTGCCCGGAGGCGGTGACGAAGCACAGGTCCAGGTGGCCCAGCGTCAGCGTCTCGTATTTGCCCTGGGGCTGCGTCTCCAGCGGCGACAGGAGCGCCTCGGCGGAAGTGAAGCCGAGCAGACGGGCCGCGTCATGGAGGAAGGGGACGCTCGGGGAAGGCAGCACGTAGCGAGGGGAGCCCCACTGCGCGGCGGCGACCTTGCGCAGCCCGTCCAGCAGGTCCTCCGAGGCCACGCCCGTGCCCGTGGCGAGCACGCCCTCCGCGCGGCGGGAGAGCCGCAGTTCGGCCTGCCAGAGCTGATCGAAGTGGGCGAGCCCCTCGTCGAAGCGGCGGAGGTCCGACAGCGCGGAGACCTCTCGCGCCATGGCGAGGAGCGGCTCGACGGCGGCGGTGCCTTCTCCCGTCTTCTCCACCCAGGCGATGCCGCCGGACATGAGGACGAGCCACAGACGGCCGCCGACCTCGGGGGCGATGCGCTCATGCACCACGTCGGAGGTGTCTCCTTCGCGGGAGACGCGGACCTGCTGGCCCTCGCGGTGGATGACGATGGGCCAGGCCATGTCGCGGGGCGCCACGGTGATGTCCATGGACAGGCCGCCTGTCCCCTCTCCAGGCGAGGGGACGTTGCACACCCGCACGGTGATGCGACCGGAGTCGGCGGCCAGCGCGTATTCGAGGTCGAGGGCTTCGTGCCGCAGCGGCGTGAAGTCCGAGCTGACGACAGCGGCGGCGAGGTCCAGCAGCGTGGACTTCCCAGTGCCGTTGTCCCCGAGCAGCACGTTGAGGGACGGGCTGAACAACAGCCGCGTCCCGGGCTTCACGGTGCGGAACTGGTGGACCTGGAGCCACTGGAGCTTGAGCATCAAGCGGGAGACTGGCGCCCTGGACGTATCAACGTCAACTCAGGCTGGCGGGGCCCAGGGAGCCCAGACGGCACGGCGTTTGTCCACCCAGGCCAGGACCTTGTTCGACCAGAAGCTGGCCATCGTCAGCGTCACGCGGAACCCGGTCTCCACGTTGAGGATGTCCCACTGGTCCGCCTCGTTCCGGCGCCGGAGGTCGAAGCCCAGCCGATGCGTGTCGTCGAAGGTGGCGAAGTGCATGAGCCCGTTGACAGGCGCCCACTGACCGCAGGCCAGGATGTGCAAGCGAGGCTCCTGGATGACGAGCCCATCGTGGGCGCCCCAGAACCACTCGACCTGCGGCGGCAGCGGCTCGCCCAGTCGCTCCGAGAGCGCGCGCAGCGCGCCGGGGGTGGCGGGCGGGTGGAAGTCCACGGCCAGTCCCGAGGACGCGGTCCGTTTGTCGAGGGCCCTTCGAAACGCTTCAACCTTCATGCGCCATCCATGATGAAGCCATGAGGATGCGGCAGGAAGCACCATGCGTAATTCCTCGCATGACGACCTCTGGCTCGAACAGGCTGCTGTGCCTCCTCCTGGCGTGCGCCGTGAGTCTTGGCGGCTCCGGGTGCTTCAACCGCATCCGCTGCGGCCCCAACGACTGTGGGAAGAACGAGACCTGCTGCAATCGCGGTTGTGGCATCTGCACCGGCCCCGGCACGACCTGCATCATCCCGCTCTGCGTCTGGGGCGCCCCCACGATGATGCCCGCGGAGGGCGTGCCGGACACCGACGTCTTCGACCATGTGGGCGCCCAGGTAGCCTATTCGGGCCTGACGTACTCCGGCGGCGACACGCCCTCTGGCAGGTACAGCGGCCCGTCCGCGAGCATCAACGTCCAGCACTACGCGTTGCCCCGCCTCGCCACGCGGCTGCGCTTTACCGGCGCCACGCTCACCGACGTCGAGGGATTGACGCTCGCGGACTCCGAACGGCGGACCTGGGCGGCCGGCGCGGGAGTCTCCTACGCGCTGCCCTTCGAGCCGCAGTACACCACCCTCACCGTGAACCTCGACGGCGAGTACGTCGACGGTCGGGGCTTCGCGGGCAGCATCACCCCGGCGGCGCTCTCCGTGGGCGGGCGAACAACGCTCGCGCCAAGCCTCGCCCTTCGCGTGTCACCGTGGCCCTACGCAGAGGCCACCGCGCATGCGCGTTACCTCCAGCTCCTCACCCGAGGGCCGGGAGACGTGGGGCTGCTCGAAATGGGCCTGGGTGCAGGCGCCCAGACGCCCCCCTTTCAGGTGTTCGACCTCCCGCGCATCACCGTGGGCCTCCGGCTCCACTATCGCTACGCCGGTGAACTGACCGCGGGCGCGTTCCGGAACCGAGAACTCGGCGGTGGACTGTGGGTCACCCACCGCGAGTACCGGGTGGGGTTCGAAGCAAGCTCGGGCCTGGCGCGGCTCGCCCCCGGCGAACACGCGCGCACCCTCACGGGGATGCTGCGCTTCGACGTGTACTGGGACGCGGAGCTCTGAGCGGCGGACCCACCCTGGGGACGGAGGCCCGTGTCCGGGGTGATTCACAGACCCGCCGCCGCACGGCTTCTTCTGTCCACCAGACATGGGGCCGCCCTGGCGGCCGTGGCCTGCGGGCGACGCGCTTCCTACCTGTGCGCCCGCTCCCATGAACGCCCTGCTGCTCGCAGCCCTGCTCTCAACTTCCAGCGTCCTGCTGGCCCAGGCGGGCGCCAGCAGCGATGCGGGCACGGGGCAACCCGCATCGAGCGCACCCGCCCTCTCCCCGGACACGCCCGAGCCGCCACAGTTTCCCGTCTCGGATCCACTGTTGGAGCCCATTCCCCCCGCCAGCCTGCAAGTGGCGACCTGGGACGAGGCGCTGCGGCTGCTGCGTCAGCGCTCCACGACCCTGTACAGCGCGCTCGCCCAGGTGGAGGCCGCGGCGGGCGCACAGCGCGTGGCCCTGGCCACGCTGCTCCCCACCGTCACCGGCACGGTCTCCGTCCAGTACAACGTGCTCAACCCCGATGCGACGCCGCTCTTCGGAGGAGGCGGTGGCGTGGGAGGCGGCGTGGGCGGAGGCATTGGCGGCGGCATCGGAGGCGACGTCGGTGGGGGCGCGTCCCCGCGGCTCACCCGGCCGCCCTTCCTCGGGCTCCTCAATGCCTCCATGCCCTTGTTCAACCTGTCGTCCATCGTCGCGCTGGGCACCGCGCGCGAGGCCCGCCGCAACGCCACCCTGACGCTGGCGGAGACCCGCAGGCAGCTCACCAGCGCCCTGGCCCAGGCGCTGGTGCTCGTCTCCGCGCAGGAGCGGCTGGCCGAGGTCAACCGCGTCAACCTCCGCACCGCGCTGGAGCGGCTGGCCCTCACCGAGCGCCGCTTCGAGCTGGGCGCCGGCACGCGGCTGGACGTGGTGCGCGTGCAACAGGACACCGAGACGGCGCGCAACCTCGTCGTCCTGGGGGATGAGTCGCTCCGAAAGGCACGGGAGACGCTCGGGCTGGTGCTGGGCATTCCCCAAAGCGTGGGCCTGGCGCGCGGGGCCCGGCTGGAAGCGCTGCTCCAGAACGCGCGGCGGGACTGCCAGCCCTTGGAATCACTCGAGCGGCGCGCCGACATCGAAGTGGCCCGCTCGCGGCGCACCCTGGCCGAACGGCGGGTGTCGGAGGTGAAGGCGAGCTACGCACCGACGCTCGCGCTCACCAGCACCACGCTGGCCCTCACCGTGGAAGAGGACTTCGTGACGGTGCCCGTCTGGAACATCGGCGCCAGCCTGGTGCTGCCCTTCTGGGACGGCGGCGCGCGCGAGGGCCTGCTCCGGCAGACACGCGCGGGCGTGGAGCTGGCGAAGCAGGGCCTGTTGGAGCTGGAGCGCGCGGCCACGGTGGAGGTGGTGCAGGCCCGGCGCGCCGTGGACGTCGCGGACGCCGCCGCGCGCATCGCGGGGCGGGGACGCACGCTGGCCGAGGAGAACGACCGGCTCACCCGGCGCAGCTTCGAGGTGGGCACCGGCACCAGCCTGGAGCTCATCCAGACGGCGGCGGACCTGCGGCAGGCGGAGCTGGTCCTCGTGGTGCGCGAGTTCGAGTTGGAGCAGGCACGGGTCGCGGCATTTCTGGCGGAGGCCGCATGCGATTGGTGACGACGTGGAGCCTGGGGCTCGCCGTACTGCTCCACATGGGGTGCCACTCCCAGAAGGACGCGGGTCCCCAGGGTGGCCAGCAGGCCGCGAACCAGGCCATGACCGTCGAGGTGGAGCGGCTGGAGCCCGGCGAGGTGCGCGAGGCCAACGAGTACCTGGGCGCGCTCATCTCCCGCAGCAGCATCACCGTCTACCCCCAGGTCGCGGGCTACGTGAAGTCGATTCCCCTCAAGCCGGGCACGCGCGTGCAACAAGACGAGGTGCTGCTCGTGGTGGACCCCCGCCGCGAGAGCGCGGGACTGCGCGCCACCCAGGCACAGCGGGCCGCGGCCCTGGCCCAGCGCGAATACGCCCAGCAGACGCGAAAGCGCAGCGAGCAACTGTTGAAGGAAGGGCTCCAGAGCCGGCAGGACTACGACCAGGCCGTGGCGCAGGCGCTGCAAGCCGAGGCCAGCGCGCGCGCCATCGAGGCGCAGGTGCAGGCCCAGGAGGTCCAGCTCGGCTTCTACGACGTGAGCGCGCCCTTCGCGGGCACCGTGGGCGACTACCCGGTGAAAGTGGGCGACTTCGTCACGCAGCAGACGGCCCTGACCACGCTGGACCAGAGCAACACGCTGGAAGTGTCCGTGCAGATTCCCGTGGAGCGGGCCCAGACGGTCAAGGTGGGTGGCACGCCGGTGGAGGTCCTGGATGCGGACGGACGCCTCCTGGTGTCCGCGCCCGTGTTCTTCGTGGCGCCCATTCCCAACACCAACACGCAGCTCGTGGAGATACGCGGCGCCTTCGAGAACACCCAGGGCCTGCGCGCCGGGCAGTTCGTGCGAGCCCGCGTCGTCTACGCCACCCGGGAAGCCCTGCGCGTCCCCACCGCCGCGGTGACGCGCATCAGCAGTCAGACGTTCGTCTTCGTGGTCCGGGACGCGGACGGCGGCACGGTGGCGCAGCGGTCGCCGGTGAGCGTGGGCATCGTCTCCGGCAACGACTACGAGGTGACGGGCGGCCTGGACGCGGGAACGCCGGTGGTGCTCAGCAGCATCCAGCTCTTGCGCGACGGCCAACCCATCCACCCCAAAGCGCATGTCCGCGACGGGCCTCCCGGCGTCGGCGGCAGCGGCCCTGGTCAGGATGGAGGGACCCCGGCGCCAGCACAGGACACCGGAAGCCATGACGCGGGCAGCGGCGCCGCGCCGGGACAGTGAGAGAACGGCATGTTCACGGACTTCTTCATCCGCCGTCCCGTCTTCTCCAGCGTGGTGTCCATCATCATCACGTTGGTGGGGGCCATCTCCATCCCCAACCTGCCCATCGAGCAGTACCCGGACCTGTCCCTGCCCGTGGTGCAGGTGACGGCGACGTACATTGGCGCGTCGGCGGAGACCGTGGAGAGCGCCGTCACCACCGTGTTGGAGCGCCAGCTCAACGGCGTGGAGGGCATGCGGTACATCTCCTCCACCAGCAGCAACACGGGCGTGAGCACCATCACCGTCACGTTCGACCAGAGCCGGAACCTGGACATCGCCGCGGTGGACGTCCAGAACCGCGTGGCCACCGCGTCCGCGCAGCTCCCGGCCGCGGTCAACGCGCTGGGCATCACCATCACCAAGGCGCAGACGCAGCTCCTCATCGCCTTCGGCCTGTTCGACGAGAACGGCCGCTACGAGACGGGCTTCCTCAGCAACTACGCGGACGTCTTCATCCGGGACGCGCTGCTGCGGGTGGACGGCGTCGGCGACGTGCGCATCTTCGGCGAGCGGCGCTTCGCCATGCGGCTGTGGCTGGACCCCACGGAGCTGGCGCGCCGGGGGCTCGCGGCAACGGACGTGGTGAACGCGCTGCGCGCGCAGAACGTCCAGATTGGCGCGGGTCAGGTGGGCCAGCCCCCCGCCCCTCCAGGCCAGACGTACCAGTTCACCGTGCGCGTGCTGGGGCAGCTCACCACCGCCGAGGAGTTCAACAACATCGTCGTGCAGCAGGGCCCGGACGGCTCGCTGGTGCGGCTGAAGGACGTGGGCCACGCGGAGCTGGGCGCGGAGAACTACGGACAGCTCCTGCGCTTCAATGGCCATGAAGGCGTGGGCCTGGGCATCTTCCAGCTCCCCGGCTCCAACGCGTTGAAGGTGCGCGAAGGCGTCGTGGCGGAGCTGGAGCGCCTGGAGAAGAACTTCCCGCCGGGCATGCGCTACGCGCGCGCCTTCGACACCACGGCGGCGGTGCAGGCCTCCATCGAGGAGGTGTTGCAGACGCTGGGCGAGGCCATCCTCCTGGTGGTGCTGGTCATCTTCATCTTCCTGCACGGCTGGCGCAGCGTGCTGGTGGTGGCCACCACGCTGCCCGTGTCCCTGGTGGGCACCTTCCTCTTCGTCAACGCGTTCGGCTTCTCCATCAACACGCTGACGCTCTTCGGCCTCACGCTGGCCACGGGCCTGGTGGTGGATGACGCCATCATCGTCATCGAGAACGTCGAGCGCACCATGGAGCAGGACAACGTGGGTCCGCGCGAGGCGACCCACCGGGGCATGAAGCAGGTGGCCGGCGCGCTGGTGGCCATCGCCCTGGTGCTGTCGTCGGTGTTCGTGCCCGTGTCCTTCTTCCCCGGGACGACGGGCATCATCTACCGGCAGTTCGCGCTCACCCTGGCCTTCTCCATCAGCCTCTCCGCGTTGGTGGCGCTCACGCTGTCCCCCGCGTTGTGTGCCCTGCTGCTGCGTCCGCACGAAGGCCAGAAGTGGAAGGCCTTCCGCATGTTCGACAAGGGGCTCGATACGTTCCGAGACGCCTACGGCCGGCTCCTGGCGAAGCTCATCGGGCCGCTGCGCTGGCCGGTGGTCATCGCCTTCGCGCTGTGTCTGGCCGGCACCTTCCTGGTGTACCGCCTCACGCCGGCGGGCTTCATCCCGGGCGAGGACCAGGGCTACCTCATCGTCGCCGTGCAGGGCCCGGAGGGCACCTCCCTGGACTACACGCGGCAGGTGCTGCTCCAGGCGGAGGACGTGTTGCGCCAGCAGCCGGAGGTGGCGGACATCTTCACCGTGGGCGGCTTCTCGCTGCTGGGCACCGGCGTCAACTACGGCACCCTCTTCGTCAACCTGCACCTCTGGGATGAACGCAAGCGACCGGACCAGAGCGTGGCGGGGCTGGTGGAGCGGCTCCGGCGCCCGCTGCTGGCCATTGGCGGCGCGCGCGTCCTGCCCTTCGAACCGCCCGCCATCCGCGGCGTGGGCAGCGTGGGCGGCTTCGAGTTCGTGCTGGAGGACCAGCAGGGGGGCCGCTCACTGGAGCAACTGGCGCAGACGACGGACATGCTGGTGGCCCGGGCCGGCCAGGACCCCGGCCTGCGCGGCGTCTTCTCCTCCTACACGGCGAACACGCCCCTGCTGGACGTGCAGGTGAACCGGGAGAAGGCGCTGGCGATGGGCGTCCCGCTGGACGGCGTCTTCTCCACGCTGCAAGTCTATCTGGGCAGCCAGTATGTGAATGACTTCACCTTCGCCAGTCGCGTGTACCGCGTGTACGTGCAGGCCGCCGTCCCCTTCCGCAACGAGCCGCGCGACATCGACGCGCTCTACGTTCGCTCCACGCGCGGGGAGATGGTGCCGCTGGAGGCCCTGGTGCAGGTGCGCCCCATCACCAGCGCGCAGAACATCCAGCACTACAACCTGTACCGCTCGGCCACCATCAACGGGCAGGCCGCGCCGGGCTCCAGCTCCGGTCAGGCGCTGGACGCGATGGAGGCCGTGGCGCGCAAGTCCCTGCCCGTGGGCTACACCTTCGAATGGACGGGCCTGTCCCAGGAGCAGAAGGAAGCGGGCAGCAGCGTGCTGCTCATCTTCGGGCTGGGCATCGTCTTCGTGTTCCTGGTGCTGTCCGCGCAGTACGAGAGCTTCGCCCTGCCCTTCGTCATCCTCCTGGGCGTGCCGGTGGCCATGCTGGGCGCGCTGGGGCTCCAGAACCTGCGCGGACTCCAGAACGACGTGTTCTGCCAGGTGGGGCTCGTCATGTTGGTGGGGCTGGCCAGCAAGAACGCCATCCTCATCGTCGAGTTCGCCGAGCAGCTCCGCCATGAAGGCCGCAGCGTGGGGGACGCCGCCATCCACTCCGCGCAGACGCGCCTGCGCCCCATCCTGATGACGTCCTTCGCCTTCCTCATGGGCGTGGTGCCGCTGATGCTGGCATCAGGCGCGGGGGCCTCCGCGCGCAAGTCGCTGGGCACCACCGTGTTCGGCGGAATGCTGCTCTCCACCTTCGTGAACCTCATCTTCATTCCCGTGCTGTACGTGGTGCTGGAAGGCGTGAGGTCCCGGTTCCGGCGGCACAAGGGCTCACCTCCCGTCAACCCACCCACGCCGCAATCCGCATGAACCCGTCAGGTCGCGTAGCACTTTCCGCAGGGGCCGGGCCTCCTTATGCCCCCATGAAAGGGCTTCGTTATCCTGCAAAGTGCCATGTCTCACTTCACGTCACTCGATGACGCGCGGCAACGGCGGCTGTATGCGCTCAAGCGTGCGCCTGGGCTTCGGCATCATGGCAACACCGCGCTGCTGCAACTGCTGAGCAAGAGCCGGGAGGTCACCTGGGCTCGCGGCGAGGTGCTGTGCCGGGAGGGAGAAGCCACCGAGGGCTTCTACGTACTCCTGGAGGGTGAGCTGGAAGTCTCGCGGTGTGGCGAGCCGCTGATGATACTGCAGCCCGGCACGCCGCTGGGCCTCGAGGCGCTGACGAGCGGCCGCCATTCCGTCACCGTCCGCGCGGCGGTGGACGCCCACGGCCTCTTCTTTCCGAAGGATGACGTGTCGAGCCTGCCCCATGCCCCCTCCGCGCCACCGGAGCGGCCTCAGCCCCGCGCCGAAGTGGTCGCCTTCGAGAGCGACGTCCGCAGGGCCCCGCTGTCCACGCTCATCGAGCTGGTGGCGAAGGTCATCCACCAGGACTTCGGGGACCGGGTGCTCGTCCTCCGCACCGCCGCCCGGAGCCATGAGCAGGGTTTGGACGTACCCATCGTCACCCGCGGCGCGGATGGTGTCCTGCGCGCGACACTGTCACCCGCCGCCTCCGGGGCTCCGGGCCGGCTGACGCCTTCCGTGCTTCAACGGCTCGAGGCCAAGCACGGGCTGCACGCGGTCTTCCTCGACGGCTGCGATGTCGCGGACGCGGGGATGCTCGACAAGACGGTGCGACTGGTGACGGACGCGTCGGCGCGGACGGCTGCGAGCCCTCGGCTGCTGCCCACGGTGGTGATGGACCCGCGGCGCCCCACGCGCACGTCCGAGCTGAGCGGACAGGCGCAGCACGACGGCCCCCATCCGCATCCCCCGCGACATCCCCCCTGCCCGCTGCGGCTGAACCTGGAGCGGTTCTCGCGGATGGCATTGGATGACAAGCCGCTGGAGGACCGGGAGCTGAGTCACACCGAGCGGGACGCCCTGGCCCGCTGGGCGCGCGCGCTCACGCACCGGCGCGTGGGTCTGGCGCTCAGCGGCGGCGGTGTGTGGGGTTTCTACCATGTCCACATCCTCCGCTGGCTGGTGGGTCAGGGCGTGCCCATTGACATCATCAGCGGCGCCAGCATGGGCGCACTGGTGGGGGCCTACTTCTGCGGGAGCGCGCTGGATGGGCGGAGCGGCCTGGAGGGGCTGCGACGGCTGGAGGAGCGGGCCGTCAGCCGTCAGCTCTCCCTGGCCGCCGCGGCCGCCATCCTGACGTCGTACTCCCTGGAGCGCTTCGTGGAGCGCGACCTGGGTCCCATCTGCCTGGAGGAGCTGTCCACCCGCTTCCTCCCCGTGACGACGGACCTGACTCGGGGTGAATGCGTGGCGCTGGAGCGAGGCCCCGTGGCGCTGGGCGTGCGCGCCAGCGGGTCGGCCCCTGGCATCTGGGGACCCACGGTGGTGCCTCCCGCACGGTACGTGGATGGCGCCTTCACCAGCATGGTGCCCGCCCATGTACTCCTCAACGCGGGCGCGGACGTCATCCTCGCCAGCAACATCTTCCCCTCGGGGGTCAGACACGCGCCACCCGTGCCAACAACGGGACTGGGCCGCTTCCTCGCGGGGCTCAATCCGGTGGCGCGCGCCCTGGACCTCGCGGCCAGTGGCGTGCTGCTATTGCACCGCAGTGGTGACGTCGAGAGCCAGCTCGCGGACGTCAGCTACGACCTCCACTCGGCGGAGGCCCCGCTGATGACGGCCATGGAGTTCACCCGGGCACGGGAGATTCTGGGCAGGGCGGCGGCGGATGCGTCGCTCGCGAAAAGGCTGGAGGACATGAAGCAGCACTGGCTCCAGGTCAAAGCCCGGGGTGCCCGTGCCCACCCGCGACTTGGAGGACAGCAGGCCGCATGATTCCCGTTCGCATCCTGGGCACCGCCAGTGTCCTCCCCGGCCCCGCCGTGAGCACCGCGGAGCTGTGCGCACGGGTGGGACGCGACGCCTCGGAGGTGGAACGGAAGACGGGAATCCACACGCGTCACTTCGCGCCACCGGGCACGAAGGCGGCGGAGGTCGCGGCGCAGGCCCTGCGCGACGCGCTGCGCGCCGCGGCGCTGGAGCCCACCGCGCTGCGACGCATCCTCTGCGTCTCGTCCATGGGCGGCGACGTCACCACGCCCGCCACGGCCAACCGGGTGGCGGCGGCGCTGGGGCTGTCGGGGAGCTGCGACGCCATGGACCTCAGCAACGCCTGCATGGGGTTCTTGAGCGCCTTCGACCTGGCGGCGCGCTCGGTGGCCACGGGGCTGGGTCCCGTGGGCATCGTGTCCGTGGAGCTGCTGTCGCGCACCACGACCCCCGAGTCACCGCGACCCTATCTCGTGCTGGGTGACGCGGCGGCGGCGGCCGTCCTGGGCACGGGGCGTGCGGGTGAAGGCGTGCTGGGCGTGGCCCTGGGCAACAACGGCACGCTGCCGCCCGATGTCGTGCTGGAGAATCCCATCGCCACGGGCAAGCTGGAGCGGATGCACTTCCTCACCCCGAGCCAGGCGATGACGCGCGTGGCGCTGGACGCGCTGGTGGGAGCGGCGCACGCGGCGTTGGACGCGGCGGGCGTGGCGATGCGGGACGTGGAGTGGGTGCTCACGCACCAGCCCAATGGGCGCATGTTGGAGGCCATCCTGGACGCGTTGGGCGTGGCGCCGGAGCGCAGCGTGCGCGTGGTGGACACGGTGGGCAGCGTGGGCTCGGCCTCCTTGGGCACCAGTCTGGACCGGCTGCTGCGCACGCGCCCGGTGAAGCCGGGGCATCGCATCCTCCTGGTGGGCGTGGGCGCGGGTGTGGCCCATGGCGCGGTGCTGTACCGGGTGGGCGAATGACGCAAGCAGGGGGCTGGCCCCTGAGAGCGTGGCTCGCGACGTTCCGGCTCCTGCGCCGCTATCACCGCTACGAGGTCATGAACCTGGAGCCGCTGCTGCGGCCCGGAGCGAAGCTCATCGTCGGGTACCACGGGCGCCCCCTGGCCGTGGACCTGTGCATGCTGACGGTGACCCTGTACGAGCGCCTGGGCTACCTGCCGCACGGCGTGGCGCATGGCGCGTTCGATTCGATTCCGGGCATGCGCACGGTGGCGGATGGACTGGGCTTCGTCACGGGGGATGACCCGCGGCTGGCGGAGGCGGTGGCGCGCGGGGAGCACGTGCTGCTGCAACCGGGCGGCACGCGCGAGGGGTGCCGCGACTTCCGGCACCGCTACCGCGTCGACTGGGGCGAGCGCATGGGCTACCTGCGGCTGGCGGTGCGCTACGGGTTGCCCATCGTCCCCGTGGGTGGCAGCGGGATGGATGACGCGTACGTGGGGCTCAACGACGGCTATGCGCTGGGGCGCCGCGTGGGAATGCCCGCGAGGCTGCCGCTGTGGCTGGGCGTGGGCGCGACGGGGCTGTGGCCGCTGTCCCTGCCCTTCCCCGTGAAGATGACGCAGTGGGTGGGCGAACCGCTGACGCGGCACCTGGCGCCGGGCTTCGACGCGAGCGACCGGGACGCGATGCGCGCGGTGCATCAGGACGTCGCGAGCGCGGTGCAGGGGCTGCTCGATAGGGCGCGCGGTGTGGACAACATCGGGACGAGGGAGGCGGGGCGATGAACGAAGGTGGCGGCGACACAGGGCAGGAGTGGGCGGTCATTCTGGGCGCTTCATCGGGGACGGGCGCGGGCATCGCGGAGGCGGTGGCACACAAACCCGGGCTGAATGTCTTCGGGGTCCACCGGGGCCGGTACCCGGACACGGCCTCGCAGTTGGAGCAACAGGTCCGGAGCGCGGGACGCCGCGTGGTGATGTGGCAAGCGGATGCCTCCACGCCGGAGGCCGCGGAGGCGGGCGTGGCCGCGCTCCGGGAGGTGGCGGGTCTCCGAAGCGTGAAGCTCTTCGTGCATTCGATTGCAGGGGCGTCGGTGGGGCACTTCCTGTCGGCGGGAGAGGACCGGCTGCACGCGCGGCGCATCCGCCGCACCTTCGACACGATGGCGCACTCGTTCGTGTATTGGGCGCAGGCGCTGGCGGACGCGGACCTGTTGGCTCCGGAGTCGCGGCTGCTGGGGCTCCAGAATCCGCTGGATGAGACGCACCTGGGGAACACGGGGCTCATCAGCGCGTCGAAGGCGGCGCTGGAGATGTACGTCCGTTACCTCGCGATGGAGCTGGGCCCCAGGGGACACCGGGTGAATCTGCTCAAGTTCGGCACGGTGATGACGCCCGCGCTCAAGCACGTCTACTCGCCGGAGGCCCTGGCCCGGCTGGAGGCCGCGCACGCGAAGATGAACCCCGCGGGACGCATGAGCACCGTGGAGGAAGTGGCCCGCTTCGTCACCGTGCTCGCCGGTGAGGAAGCGGGTTGGTTCAACGGTGCCACCATTGATTTCACGGGTGGCATGACGCTGCGGCTGCTGGATTTGGTGTTGAATCCGTAGGGACGGGTGCACAAAGCGCGCGAGGGCCTCCCGCAAGCGACCGCCCCTACCCCTCGCCAGGGCCCCCATCCCTCTCCTGCATTTCCAGAGTGAAGCCGAGGCGCTCAAGCGATTGTCCCAGTGAAACGACCTGATTGAGACTGACGAGATCGCCCGGACGAATCGGGTCGAACTTCGGATCTGGCGGAGGGCGCCCGACGGCAACATCCACGAACTGGCGTTTGTAGAACACTGCGATGGCTTGGCCCGCGTTCGCGACAGCCTTGGCTTCCTCCTCGAAGAAGCGCTGGGGAATGAAGGTCAGGCAGCCATTGATTGGAACGGGAATCGCCGTATGCAGCCATTTGCCCGTTCGTGGCAGGAACTCCTCCAGCACGACATGCACCACGTAGTTGCGGTCCTGCGGGACGTTTCGAAACTCCATTCGCAGATCGTCGCCCAGCCAATCGATTCGATACTTCACGGTGACAGGGACCACCTTCGGTTCGCGACGCTGCCCATCCAGCTCCGCCACCCCTGGCTTCCAGCCGATGAAGGGGGTGTGCGTCCCGATGACGTCGTTCGGCAGCCCACCAGGAAGCCAGGACGCCATGCCCACCGAGGCGCCCGTGCCAGGGGTGCCATCTGGTAGCCGGTCTCCGGCCGAACCGCCTCCCACTGGAGCGATAAACCCTAACGTGCCCAGCTCGACGGCCGTCTCAAGAAAGTCATTGTCGAGCGAGAACGGAGTAGCAACTTGAATCCACCAATCGAATGTCGCCGCGGTCATCACCCGCTGGCGGTCGTGCAGGCCGACCGCTTCCCGCGGACTCTCGACGTTCTTGAAGATGTAGAACTCGTCGAGCAAGACGCCGGGCACCGTGTCGATGGCCAACGCCAATGCACTCGGACGGTCAGGCTCGGGCACATAAGACGTTCGATAGTAATCTTCATAGGAAGCGCCAGCCACCAGCGTTCGCAGCACGATATTGTATTTGAGGGGATAGGCACGATTCAGGGGCTGCGTGCCCAGGGCGAGCGTCGCCCCCCAGTTCTGTGACTCCCGCTTTCCCGTGCCGACCGTCTCCTTGACCCAACCGGAGCCGCCGCTCTTGATCGCCACGGACTCCGCCGGGAGGGGTGCACGAAAGAGACTCATCCGCTTCTGTGACGCGGTCATGCTGGAGGAAGGCTCCGTCGCCTCGTTGCGCAACAGAGCGACCACCCGAAGCAACTCGACATATCCGCTGGTCGCCAGCAACTCGGCATAGTCTGCCTCGGACTGTGCATTGGCGGCGGCCGCGCATTCGTCCGGGTTCAGGATCTCCCATCCCCAAGGCTCTTGGTGCTCCCCGAGCACCGCGGGCGGTATCCAGCGAAAATCGAGTCCACCGAAACGACTGGACGTCACATTGCCGCGTGTCTCAGCCAGGGAGAGGTCGTTCAGGAACGTGTTGAAGTAGGAATCGCTGTGCCGCCGCAAGTCGAGGGCGCCAACGGGCCAGCGACTGCAGCGAGGAGAGATGACCGGCGCCCCGGTGAACGGCCGGCCGGGGATGACGTCGCTGGCGCGGACCCTGGTGAAGTGGCTTGGGGCGTAGACCGTGCGCCCCAGTCCATCGGAGCGCATCTGCTGCGCGCAACGCTCCAGCGCGTCCGCCATGAGCAGCAACTTGTTGTGGAAGGTCCCAATCACGCGGTGCTCCGGGCGAATTGCCCGGATGGCGGTGAGGTATGCCTCGCTGGCAAACAAGACCAGCGGCGTCATCAGGCGATGGTCGAATACGAGGCTGTTGTTGGCCGGGAACGGCGTCTTCACCGGCGGTTGACCGGCGGCCGCGGGCATCGTGTGGACCAGGTCACTCATGAATCCCCACACCCGGGAATAATCAGCCCGAGGGAAGAGGATGCGCCAGGTGAGGTCCGTCAACAACCACTGGACGTCTCCGGACCGCTCTTCCTGCGTGGACTCGAGCTTGTTGTACTCGTCCTTCAAGTCCTGAAGGCTCGGGTGGCTGTTCTGCAGGGACGTGAAGTAGTCCATCACACCTGCGACCCATGTCGAGATTCGGCTGTGCGCCCCAGTCACATGGGTTTCAGTGATATGCGCGAAGATGACCCGCTGCGTGTCGGTGATTTCCGCCACGGCCTCCATGACCTTCTTCTCGAATGAGGAAGGCGTGCTCTTGAAGAGACCGAATAGCTTCAGGATGTCATAGGCGAAGGCTGCGACGCTCAGAACGGGCGCAATCATCGCGGCCACCTTCGTGACAGCGGAAAGCACATCGAGCAGCTTGGATGCATATCCAAACCGCGCGAACATCGCGATGACCTCCGGGTCTTTCGTGACGGATTTCAGCGCCTTCTCGACTTTGGCCACCGTGTCCTTGAGCTTGCTCGGCTCCAGGGGCAACTGGAAAGGCACTTCGAAGACGGGCACGGACTTGGGAGGCGGGGCGCCCTGTCGGATGTTTCCCTGACTGTCGAGATAGAGGCCTCCCCCCAAGTGAAGCTCGAACTCTGGCTTGGACATTCGTCATCCTCCTGAACGCCCGCGGGTGGGCGACAGGAGTGTCGATCACAGGAGCACCGGCCACTCAATCAGACACATGAACCCTGCCCATCAAACAACATTCACGATGAGCCCCCGAGCCCCCGGGCACACCTGACGTTGAGTTTCTAGAAGCAGTTTGCCCTTGAGACCCTGCCCGCGTCTGCATTCTCTCGTGAACGAGCTCAGGGCATGCGGTCGAGCCACTGAAGCAGGTGTCGCACAGGACATCTCAACCGGCATGCGCGCCTGGCATCCGGAACGACAGACAGTAATAGAACGGCGCCACCTGTTCCTCGCGGACATCGACCGCGCCAGTGGGCAACAGCTCACGGGGACAGTGCGGGTCGCTCGAGTAGAACGTAATCGCCCGGAACGCGGCACGTTGGAACAGCGAGGGCCGGAAGGCTGGGTCCATCTGCTCGTCCACCACCACCAGCGGCGTCCCTGGCTTCGCCACCCGGGCCATCTCGGCCAGGGCCTGCGCGGGCTCCCGGTAGCCACCGATGCCGCCCACGTGCAACACCCGGTCGAACGACGCGTCCGGAAACGGCAGCGTGTGCGCATCCGCCATCATCAACCGCACACCCGAGTAATCACCGGCCTTCAGCCGCCGCCGACAGTGCTTGAGCATGCCCTCGCTCAGGTCCACGCCCCACACTTCCACATCGAGCCCTGACGGCAGGCCATCCCGGATGAGCGGCAGGTTCGCCCCGGACCCCACGCCAACCTCCAACACCCGCACCGGGCTCCCGTCCTCGTGCGGAACCAGCGAAGCGAGCTCCAGCCGCCGCATGTACCCCGCGCGCATCCGCGCTTCCGAGACCGATTGGAACAGCGGCGTCAGCAACGTGGTCAGCGGGTCATGCAGCACCGGCAGCCCGTCGTAGATGACGCGCATCAGCCGGTCCGTGCCGCGCACCGTGTCCTCTCGGTACAGCCGGGCCATGCCGCGCTCCACACGCCACGCCTCGCCGCAGCCGCCGCACCGCAGCCACCCTTCGCGGAGGCACCCGTGCGCCTCGCGCCCGTGGAACACCAGCGTCCCGCCACAGGCCGGACACGCCAGCGATGCCACATCCCGTGCTTGCACGCCGTTCATCGGCTCGCGATGGCCTCCGCCCGGGCCAGCTCATCACGCATGCCCAGACGGGTAAACAGCTCCACCGCGCGTTGCTGGTGCCCCCACCGCGCGGGGTCCTCCGAAGGCAGATGCCGCGCCAGGGACAACCTCGCGTGCGCCTCCTCGAAGGCCTGTCCCTTCTTCGACGCCACGGTGATGCACCGGCGCCACGACTCGAAGGCCCGCGTGGCATCCCCTTCCAGCCACGCCTCGCTCCCGCGCCACAGCCGAGCCGCGGCTTCGCCAAAGGGAAACACCCTGGCGAAGACATCCGCCTCTCGCCGCGCAGCCTTGGCGCTCGCGACCAGCGAAGCGTCCGCGCCCTGCTCCCACAGCGTCAGCAGCACCTCGGCCACCGTCACGACGCCGAAGTACACGAAGTGCGCCACCGGCTTGCCGGCCGACATCTTCGCCAGGGCCTGCTCCGCCGCCTCGCGAGCCCCCGCCGCGTCGCCCTCGCGCAGCCGCAGCAGCGCCAACGTCCCTTCCACGATGATGCGGTCCGTCTGGCCGCCCTGCGACTCCGTCCACGCCAGCGTCTCTTCCAGCGCGGCGCGCGCCTTGTCGAGCGCCCCCAGCCGCAGGTGGATGTGCGCCTGGTAGTGCAACGCCCAATGCTGCGTCTGGAGCGCGCCACGCCGCCGCGCCGAGTGCTTCAGCCACGCCATCAACGGCAGGCCCCGCGCGAACTTCCCCTGGTAGCACGACACCACCGTGAGGAGCGCGCGGCACTCCTCCGCCAGCCGCAAGTCGCCCACGGAGTCGACGATGCCAATGGCCCGCTCCAGCCACGCCTCCGCCTCCGCCCACCGCGCCACGTACGCCCCGTACACGGCGTTGCGGCACAGCACGAAGGCCAGGTCCGCGGGGCTGCCCACGCTTTCGGCCACCTCCAGCGCGCGGCGGACCCACGTCTCCGCCACCGCGCGGATGGGCAGCGTGCCCACCACCACCGCCATGCTCGTGTAGCCCCGCGCCAGCTCCGGCGAAGCCCCCGCGGGCTCGCACAGGTTCAACGCGCGCAATCCGGACCAGAGCACCGGGAGCGCCTGGTGCGCGTAGATGAACGCGTCGAGCAGCCGCATCAGCAGCCGCCCCGCCACGCGCCGCACCCGCCGCCGGTCCTCCGTCTCCTCGTCGTAATCCTCCGGCCGAGAGCTCTGCGCCAGCCGCAGCACGCCCTGCCCCACCGTCCCCAGCGCCCACCCCATGCGCGTGGTGGGCACCGGCCAGCCGAAGTGCTTCAGCGCTCGCTCCGCATGAGACCGGAACGCCTGAAGCTCCCCGAGCTGAAAGCGCGTCTCCGCGAGCAGCGCCTCCAGGTGCCCCAGCGACATCGCATCACCGCCGGCCCCGGACACGCGTTCCAGCGCCCGCGTCAGGAACGACAGCGCCTCCTGACAGGCGCCCACGCGCAGCGCATCCTCGCCCGCGCGCCGCGCATGCGACGCCTCGCGCAGCGCGTCCCCGGCCATGCCCCAGTGGTAGGCCAGCGCGGAGGCCCACTCCGGCCGCTGCCCGTGCGCGGCCTCCATCGCCAGCGCGGCGCGCCGGTGCAGTTCGGGCCGAGCGTCGGCGGGCAGCTCGTCCAGGACGCCTTCGCGCAGCTTGTCGTGCGCGAAGCGCCAGTGGTCGTCCGCCACGTCCAGCACGGCGGCCGCCTCGCAGTCCGTGAGCCAGCCCTCCACGTCCACGCCGGGCACGGCATGCCGCAACAGCGGCACATCCACCTGCCGTCCGACGATGGCCGCCACCCGGAGCAGCTCCCGCGCCGCCACGGGCACCTTCTCCAGGCGCCGTTGCACCAGCCGGCGCACGCCGCCCGCGAAGACGCGCTCGGGCAGCGCCATGTCGCCCAGCCGGTCCAACCCGCCCGCCTCCTCCGCCAGCGCGCGCACCACCTCCACCAGGAAGAACGGGTTGCCCTCCGTCTCGCGCAGCAGCAGCTCCACCAGGTGCGGCCGGCTCCCCGGCGCGCCCATCATGGACTCGCTGAGCAGGGAGACTTCCCGAGCCCCCAGCCGGGGCAGCCGCAGCAGCGACAAGTCCGGCAGCGCCGAGGGCAACGCGGGCGCCTCGTCGTCGCGGAAGCTCCCCAGGAGCAGCAGGCTCAACGTGGGCGCGCGCGTGGCCAGCCGCGCGAGCAGGTGCAGCGACTCGCCCCCCGCCCAGTGCAGGTCCTCCAGCACCACCACCACGGGCTGCGTCAGCCGCGCGAAGACGTCCTCCACCACCTGGAGCAAGCGCGCCTGCACCATGTCCGCGCCCACCTCGGCCGGGTCGGCCACGGGGTGGCCCAGCAGCGACTCGATGTCCGGCACCAGCGGCTTGAGGACGCTGGCCTCGCGCTCGTCCAGCGGGGTGAGGATGGACAGCCAGCGCAGCACCGGGCGCCATTCCTGGTAGGGGCTGCCACCCGCCGCCACGCCCTGGCCTCGCAGCACCACCGCGCCCTTCACCAGCGCCAGCGCGCGCAGCTCCTCCAGGAGCCGCGACTTGCCCACGCCGCTCTCGCCGCCCACCAGCCACGCGCCTCCGCGGCCCACCATGGCCGCCTCCAGCACGGCGGACAGACGCGACAGCTCCTCCACCCGGCCCACATAGCGCGCGGCCTGAAGGAAGCTCTCCCGCGTGGCGGCGGACTCGGGCGGCACCGGCTCACCCGTGGCGGCGCAGAGCTCCGCAATCACCGCGTCGGCGCCACGCGGCCGCTCCCGAGGGTCCGGAGACACCAACCGCTCCAGCGCCGCCTTGAGCTCGGGCGGGAAGTCCGGCGGCGCGGGCACCTGCCCCGCATGCGGCAGCCGGCCGAACATCATCTGGCTGGCCATGGCGCCCACGCTGAAGAGGTCCGTCACCTCGGAGGGCGGCTGGTCCTCGAACAGCTCCGGCGCGAGGTAACCCGGCGTGCCGCCCGGCTGCGCGCGGTGGACATGCTCGCGCCCCACCGCCAGCCCGAAATCCAGCACCTTCACCTGGCCATGGGCCACCAGCACGTTCGCCGGCTTGAGGTCGCGGTGGATGATGCCGCGCCGGTGCAGGTACGCCAGCGCCAGCAGCGTCTGGACCAAGAGGCCCACCTGCACGCGCAGCGGCTGGCCCGTGCCCGCCTTCACCAGGTGCTGCGCGTCCTCCAGCAGGTCCATGGCCAGATACGGCCGGTGCTCCGCGTCGAAGCCGTAGTCCAACACGCTGATGACGTGCGGATGGCGGACCGAGGCGAGCGTCTGGAACTCGTGCGCCAGCGACAGCGCCAGCTCGTGCCGGGCCATGGAGGACGGCGTGTTCTCGCCCTCGGGCAGGCGCGCCAGGTCCTCCAGCGTCTGGTGCAGCCGCTTCACGGCCACCGGGCCCGCGAGCAGGTCCTGCGCGCGCCAGACGGTGCCCGCCCCGCCCCGACCGAGGAAGTCGAGGATGCGGTAACGGCCGCCCACGACCTCGCCTTCCGCGTGGCGACGCGCCGCATCCTCCAGCCGGGGCTGGGTTTCGAGAGGGTATTGCCGCATCGGGGGGGGCCGCCCGGACGGATGATAACGAGAACGCCCGGGGACGGTAGGACGGATTCCAGACGGGCCGTAATGCCCGGCTCACCGGGCAAATAAGGTCAACCCGGGCGGCAGGTCAGCCCGCACCCACGTGCGGGCTCAGCCCCCGCCGAAGACGCTGGCCAGGCTGCGGCCGCCCTGCACCGCGCCGTAGATGAGGACGGTGAAGTAGGTGAGCGTGCCCACCGTCATGCCGTGCCCCATGAGGATGAAGTAGCCGTCGCGCTGCAGGATGCCGATGGCGAAGAAGAGCGCGGCGAGCGCCGGAAGCGTGTTGCTGAAGGGAATCAGCCCGAAGGGCATCATCAGCAGCACGCCGGCGAAGAACAGCATGAAGCCGTTGAAACGGTTGGTGCTGCTACCGTGCGTGAGGACCAGCAGCCGCGGCTTGCTCAGCCGGTCCACGTACTTCGTGAAGACCTCCGCGCCCTTGTCCAACGCCGGCGCCAGGTTGGTGCGCAGCAGCGTCTTGTCCAGCAGCTTGCGGGGCAGCCAGGGGGTCCGGTTGAACGTCACGCCCACGCCGATGAGGACGATGAGGAGGCCGAACACCGTGGACACGCCCGGAATCGACACGGGCAGCAGGAAGGGGAAGGTCAGGATGCAGCAGAAGAGCAGGAGGCCCTGCTCGCCACACGCCTGCATCAGCTCGCGCACCGTCAGGGATTCGGGCAGCCGCGAGGACAGGGCGCGGAGCGTGGCGGAGAGCTGGACCTGGGTGTCGGAGAAGCTCGCGGACGAGGACGAAGGGTTCGACGAAGGCGTGGACATTTCAGGCCGTCACTAGCACGCCCTCCCCCCTGATGCTCACCCCCAAGCGATGTCGTACACCGCCTCCTCGCCCTCCCTGCGGACAATCTGGACGGCGGGATTGCGGGCGCCACTGGCCTCCAGGCCCGCCAGGAAGAGCCCCACGTAGAAGCCCGCCACCACCACGGGCCGGCAGGTGAGGGCATACCGGGTGGGCCCCAACTGCTCCATGTGTGTTTCCAGGTAGTTGGTGCCCGTGCGCAGGTTGCGCGTCATCCGCGCCAGCATGCGCTGCGGGCCCAGCAGCCGGACGGTGCCCAGGAGCGCGTTGCCGATGAGCGTGGAGCTGAAGCCCTCCACGAAGCGCTTCCCCACCACCGCGGCGGCCTCGTCCAACGGCGACTCCGGGGCCAGGGTGGCCGCCGCCACCTTCAGCGCGGCGACCCAGACCTCCAGGGGATAGGCCAGGGCGAGCGAGCCCCGCGTGTCGAGCCCCGCGTCCCGCAGCCGGCCCGCACACGTGTCGTCCAGGTCGTCGCCCAATGCGCGAATCAGACCCTGGAAGCTCTGCTGGAATACAAGGGGTTCAGGTTTTTCCAAGCCGCGGCAATGTATCGTTTGGAGGACAGGTCCTCAACCCGGCGGGTCCCCCGGGTGCGATGACTTATCAACACTCCGGCGGGTGTCCCGAGCGCGTAGCGCATTCAACACGCCGTGCCATTCGGCGCTGGGCGCGCGCGACGCGGTGTGGTGAAGAGCCGACAGCCCGCGTCATGTGCGTGGGCACGACATCACGGCACCTCGACCGCCTTCTGACTTCGCCGGAGCCCGCCATGAACATGTCCCCCCGTCACCTCTTCGTCGCGGGCGCCACGGGCGCCACGGGCCGCAACGTGATGCGCCAGGCGATTGCGCGCGGCGTTCCCGCGACGGCGCACCTGCGCCCCAAGAGCGCGAGCAGCGAGCTGGCCCAAGCGTGGCCCCACAAGGCGGTGGTCGAGATAGCGCGCGTCGACGAACTGGTGGAGCAACTTCGCGGCGCGGGGGTGACCACGGTGCTTCAGCTCATCGGCACCATGCGCAAGCGCTTCGGCTCAGGGGACACCTACGAGACGAGCGACATCGGCACCACGCGGAATCTGGTGCACGCGGCGAAGAGCTTGGGCGTGGACCACCTGGTGCTGCTCAGCTCGGTGGGCGCGGGCCGCCCGGTGGGGGCCTACCTCAAGGCCAAGGCGGAGGCGGAGCGGTTGGTGCGCGAGAGCGGCATCCCGTGGACCATTGTCCGCCCGCCCGCCTTCGAGGGCGAGTACCACCACATCAGCCCCGTGCTGCGCGCGCTCACGCGCCTGCCACTGCTTCGCGGCATGCGCCCCATCCACCTGGACCAGCTCGCCGCAGTGCTCCTGCGCGTCGCCGAGCGGCGCGCGCCCCTGAATCAAGTGCTGGAGGGAGACACCCTCTGGGCCGAGGTCGCCGCCGCGGGCGCCTGAGCCGTCTTCGCGCCCAGGGCCCGCGGTGCACAGGCGTCAGCGCAGAGAGCCCCAGTTGTACGTGGGGTTGGCGCCGCCGGTGAGCACGCGCCAGATGCTGCCGTCGTGGTAGCTGTAGCTGTCGCGGATGGCCTTGTGGTTGTTCGACACGTTCCAGTCGTTCGGCGTGGTGGTGCCCACGTTGTAGAGCAGCGTGTCGCCCCACACGGACCAGAGCACCCAGGGCCGCGCGTCAATCTCAGACACGGTGGCGTAGCGGCTGTCGCCCCAGCGCACCGGGAGCTTGTCGGTCTCCGCGAGCATGCGCGGCTTGCGGTAGCGCGCGCCCAGGTCCGTGTAGAACTGGCCCGGGAAGTAGGGATTGCCGTGGTAGATGTCCACCGCGACCACGTCCACGCGGTCATCGCCCGGGTAGTAGTTCCACGGGTCACCGCCGTAGGTGCCGTCCCACTCGTACGGCGACCAGACGAAGATGAGGTTGTCGAGCCCCCGCGTCCTCACCAGGTAGTCATGCATGATGACCCAGAGTTGTCTGTACTGGGCGGGGTCCTGGTTGGACCACCAGAACGGCGACGCGTTGGGGCGCTTGTTCATCTCGTGGAACGGGCGGTACAGCACCGGCACGTTGAGCTGCTTCAGGATGGCGAGCTTGTCCGCCGCGAAGGACAGGTCCGACAGGAGCGCGCGGTACTCCGCCGTGTTCGCCTGCCAGTTGATGACGCGGCCGAACCAGTTGTAATCCATCCACGGCTGCCGGAAGTTGTTCTCCCAGCTCTTCACGGACGCGCCGGGATAGGACTGGTGGAAGCTGAAGCCAACGATGCCCTCGCCGAAGAGGAAGCGGTCGCGAGCGAAGCCGACAGACGTGTCCACGTAGGGCGCCTGGTACGTGGGCCCGTAGTTGCCCGGCCCGAAGTCGAACTCCACGAAGCCCGGCCGGCGCCCCGCGATTTCGCCCACGCGCACCCAGTACTCGCCTGCGTAGCGCTCCTTCTGCGCCTCGCAGTGCTGGCCCATGATGGTCTGCTTGGAGACGCCGTTGCGGCTGTTGTTCTCCAGCGTCACCAACAGGTCGAAGACCTTCCGCGCCTGCGGTGAGGGGAACGGGGTGCTCAGCGTCCGGGAGACCTGGGCCTGGGCTGCCGTGGGACTCAAGTTGAGGAGCAGGGCCGTGACGCATACGGCGGCGCCCAGAATGACTCTCCGGAGGGGGTTCGAAAAACGTAGCGACGCAGCAATCGATGACGTGTGCATGTGGGTGCGGCCTCCCTTTGCCTGCATCGCCGAGAACTGGCAGGCGGCCCCTTCTTGCGTCAACCCTCAATTCAGGCAAAACATGAACAAACAAACACCTGCATCTGGGGGCATCGAACAATGGGAACCCGGCTACTTCTCCGGCTGCTGCTCGCCGTGTTCATACAGGCCTGCGCCACCACAGAATCATCCCGAGCACAGACAGGAGCTGACGCGAGCACGGAATGTCATCCGAGTCCGGAAGCACCTTGCGTCAACTTGTTGTGTATCGGCGATGCCTGCGGCTTCTACCGCTGCGACAACGACCTCCGCCCGTTCCAGCTAGCACGATTTCCACCTGCGCGGCCACCAGCCGCGGCAGCAGCTCCGGGCGCCGGTCCCAGGAGAAACTGGGGACCTGGGCAGCAACTTCCTCGGGGGGCCGTCATGGTCTTCCCCAACTGGAATGGTGCTCCAGAGCGAATCATCCCACCTTCCCACCAGCTTCCGGCGGGAAGATGGGAGAAGCACCACATCTTTCCTCAGGCCCGCGACCTCGCGGAGTGGTTCGAGACCCAAGGCGTGAAGATTCACCACTACACCATGCCGATTCCACGCGACCTCCACCAACGGATTCACCGGGGCGGAGAACGCGGCGGCGCGTGGAATCAAGCCTGGCGGGAGTTCATGGAAGCCAGGCCCAACGCCCGTCCGGAGGACATCTACAAGCATGCCGGCCAGCTCATCTACCGCTTCCAACTCCTGGGCGGTCCGATTCAGCCCTACTATTCCCGGCCGGGAGCATGACGACGAATGACCCGCTACTACTGGCTCGTCGAAGACAAGGCCGCGACCGCTCGCCACGCAGGCGACATCAACGCGGCACATCGGTGGAAGCTACCGGGGCTCGCCAGTTGCCCAGGATGTGGCGCGACATGGGCAGGCGCTGGTCACTACTACCCCGCCGTTGACCTGTCCGCGCTCCCTGAACAAGCCTCCTTCTTGAAGGCGAGGCCCGAACCTTTCTCCGAGTACGCGCGGCTGCGTGAACTCGTGCGTCCTCTCGCCCCTCCGCACGTGCCGCTCCCACCAGGAACTCGGTTCGGCCCGCTGGAAGGCACGGCCCGAGGAGATCTCGGTCCATTCACCTGGATAGGGAACGCCCTGCTGCTGATGCGCCAGGATGCGCTGGAGCAGCTCCAGATGAAGGATGTCTACGGTTTCATCGGAGGCTGGGCCTCGTTACGGTTCCGGCAGAAGTCACCTCCGGCATACTTCGAGCCCCAGCTCCAACCTCATGGGCGACTGCATCCCGACTGCCTCCCGAGGGATGCGACTCCACCGTGTGGAACATGCGGCTGGGTGGACCTTTCTCGCCCCGAAGAGCCCGTACTGGATGCGACAGCAATTCCCCCAAACCTCGACATATTCCGGCTGGGGAACTTCGCAACGATGATCGTAAGTACTGAACGCTTCATGAATGCGGTACTTCAATCGAAGCTGAAAGGCATCCGCTTTCTCGAACTCGCTATGCGCTAACCGCCACGCAAACACCGACGCACTGTCCCTCTCCAACAGCGTGCATCATCCCGAACCAGGAAGGCGTCTCATCTGTTCGCATGGCAGAAAATCGGTGAGTTACCTGCTATGCTTCGTCACCGAACTGACCATCCGCGACGCAACGCTAAGGCTCCAGGCATCACGGCGAGCGAAACATCCCAGACCCGGATTTGCTGGAGATGAACACCACCTACACATGTTCAACGCCTCTCGGCATCACCGCGAACGGGGCTGACGGCGGCGGCTCGCCTGAAGCGAGCCAACAGCGGTGCTCAACGCCTCTCGGCATCATCGCGAGCGGGATTAGGTCGGGTGGCGCGAGGATGACTTCCTCGACACATGCTCAACGCCTCTCGGCATCTCGGCGAGCGGGACGTCACCTCCGGGCTCGCGTCGGTGGCCCAGAATTAGGCTCATCGCCGCACTGCGAGCGGGACGCGCGAGCTATCGAACCCGCGCGGCTGGCAGCGATCGTTCTCAACGCCTCTCGGCATCATTGCGAGCGGGGCCAGAGGTAGCAATCGCAAAGGGCGTCCTCGACTGGTAGGGTTCAACGCCTCTCGGCATCACCGCGAGCGGGACCGGCACCGTGACGGCGGCGGTAGACCCGACGTGCAGGTGCTCAACGCCTCTCGGCATCACGGCGAGCGGGACTCCGGGACATGCTCTACGAGGTCACGGCCATGTCCGACATGTGCTCAACGCCTCTCGGCATCACGGCGAGCGGGACCCGGCCCCCTGCCCATGGGAGGGCGCTTGGTGTCGGCGAAGTGCTCAACGCCTCTCGGCATCACGGCGAGTGGGACTCATGGCCATTGGCGCGATGACCATCAAGGATGGGTGCTCAACGCCTCTCGGCATCACGGCGCGCGGGACCAGCGGTGGGACGAGAAGCTGGGGCAGAAGATTCGTTCCGGTGCTCAACGCCTCTCGGCATCACGGCGCGCGGGACTTCCCGTCACGTCCACCGGCATGGTGGCGACAGTCAGGTGCCCAACGCCTCTCGGCATCACGGCGCGCGGGACTACCGCCTCCACTACGCCGACGGGCACGTCGAGTGCTCAACGCCTCTCGGCATCACGGCGCGCGGGACGAGGCCAGAGAACGGTCGCCGCCTTCGCTACGTGTGCTCAACGCCGATCAGCATCACGGCGAGCGGGACCGGCTTCGTGAAGGGAATCCACGCCTGGACGCCCTTGCGCTCAACGCCTCTCGGCATCACGGCGAGCGGGAAAAGGCGCGCTCGAAGGCGTCGTACTTGCTCCGAATGTGCTCAACGCCTCTCGGCATCACGGCGAGCGGGACCACGCCTGCGTTGGCCGCTGCCGTCACCACGCCCTGGATGTGCTCAACGCCTCTCGGCATCACGGCGAGCGGGACGCCGACCCCCAAGGAGGCCGCCAGCGGCGTGCCGTGCTCAACGCATCTCGGCATCACGGCGCGCGGGACTTGGGTGCCCGCCGCTCACGTACGGTCATTTTGCAAGCGTGCTCAACGCCTCTCGGCATCACGGCGAGCGGGACCCTCCGGCGTCGATGAGGTCGGAGTCAATCGACTGCACGGTGTGCTCAACGCCTCTCGGCATCACGGCGAGCGGGACCCTCGTATCCAGATTCAGGCAAGGTGGCCCAACTGAAGTGCTCAACGCCTCTCGGCATCACGGCGAGCGGGACCCACCCCCCATTCCCCACCCACCCCCTCGATGGGTCCGTGCTCAACGCATCTCGGCATCACGGCGAGCGGGACCGGCCCCGGACGACCCGAGTCGGGCGGAGTAGCAGGTGCTCAACGCCTCTCGGCATCACGGCGAGCGGGACCCGATCCCGTACAGCGACGCCATGCGCACGAGTGCGTGTGCTCAACGCCTCTCGGCATCACGGCGAGCGGGACCTGGGGTGCCCACCAGAGAAAAACACCGTCTCGTTCATGTTGTGCTCAACGCCTCTCGGCATCACGGCGAGCGGGACCTCAACAAGCTCTACGGCCTGCCCCTCGCGCTCAACGAGTGCTCAACGCCTCTCGGCATCACGGCGAGCGGGACCCTAAGAAGGTTTCTGAATTCGCATGCGTGGGCAATGTGCTCAACGCCTCTCGGCATCACGGCGAGCGGGACCCGACCACCCGCGTCCCGTTTTTCGCCGCCGAGTTCGAGTGCTCAACGCCTCTCGGCATCACGGCGAGCGGGACCCGGCCTTTCGCACCAGCGTTTCCATTCGGCCCGGGTGCTCAACGCCTCTCGGCATCACGGCGAGCGGGACCACTTCCGTTCTTCATGCAGCGCACGGCGAAGGTTGGTGTGCTCAACGCCTCTCGGCATCACGGCGAGCGGGACCGAGGGCGCATGCGCGAGCACGCCCAGCCAGTGTTTGTGCTCAACGCCTCTCGGCATCACGGCGAGCGGGACCACGCTCGCCCTGCCCGGCGTGGCCGAGCGGGAAAAGTGCTCAACGCCTCTCGGCATCACGGCGAGCGGGACCAGCCCGCCTGAATCTCCCAACAATTCCGCCAGCTTACGACCCTCTTTTCAAGCACCTCCCCCTCCTTCACCCAGGTTGGCAACCCCAAGCCCTACCCAAGGTCGCCAACCCCATGAAACCCCAGGGCTTTTCGTCGATCATGCACCTATTCACCTGTCAAAGAGCCTCAACCCCATGAACTTCCTGGGGATTTCAGCACTATCGCCGTCGCGGGCCTCCGCCACGGCGAGGTGCTTGATTGTCGCTCACCTCACAGCACCTTGAAAAGTGCGGGCTCCTCCGGCCAATCCTCCTTCGCGTTGATGGCCCGCACGCGCTCCACGCACCCGCCACAGCGCCCAATCACCAGCAACGTATCCACGGCATCCATCCGGCGCGCCAGCTCCCAGCGCAGCTTCTCGCGGTCCCGGTCCGTCAGCGAGCAGCGAAACACCGAGAGCTGCAACCACTCCCCATACCCCTTCAGCAGGGCGTACACCTTCCGCCAGCGTCTGGGGTCGCGGATGTCATACGTAATCAGATACCAACGCCTCGGCTCGGCCATGGCTCACCTCAAGCGGAACGTCGCGAACAGCCCCGGCTTGCCCGTCCACTCCTTCTCCAGCAGCCGCACCTCCAGCTCCACCAGCCGCGCATAGCTGAGCGAATACCCCAACACGTTGTGCTTCCACGTCTCCCGCTTGCGGCGCTCGTACAGCTCGATGGCCTTCGCCCGCCCCGCCTTGCTGAGCCAGACGTGCTCGGACGTCACCTCGAAGTCCGCCTCCACGTCCCACGTCCGCCGGTTCACCGATGCCACCAGCGGCATGTCCGCCAACGGCACACGAAACAGCTCCATCACATCCAGGCCCAGCGGACCCGCCGAGCCCCGAGGCTGGTGGTAGAAGCCGAACGCCACATCCAGTCCCACGGACCGGATGGCCGCATCCACCTCACGGTGCACCATCCCATACAAGAAACCGAGCACCGCGTTGAACCGGTCTCTCGGTGGCCGCCGGTTGCGCCCATCGAAACGCAGACGCGGGTCCACGTCCTCGCCTTGAAGATACGGCAGCGCCCCGAAGTACCGTGCCGCTCCCGCGCCTTCCAGCCCCAGGAGCACGTCCCGGGAAGGCGCCTCCGCGCACTTCGGGAGCAACGCCCGGAGATCCCTCACCGCCGAGGCCAGCACCTCGCGGGCATCCGCGTCTCCGCGCGACGCACGCAACAAGAAGCGGAGCTGCCCCTCCAACTTCGCCGCGACCAGACGACGCGCGAGCCCCAGGCTCACCGACTCCTGCCGGAGCGCCTCGAACTGGCGCATCCTCCGGTGGACATGCCCCGTCCCGCCGCCCAATCCCCCCAGATAGCGACCACCGGAAGTAAACCAGTGCACGCCGATGTCGTTCTCCACGCAGTACGCCAACGCCTGCGAGCTCACCTGCACCGCGCCATGCGCGACGAGCGCCGAGACCATCCGCCCCGGCTGTCTCGACGGCGCCCCCTCCCCTTCCGGAGGCGTCACCACCAGTTCCTCCGACGCACGCCCCACCCGAGTCCCTGGTGTCGCCACGTGCAGCACCTGCCGCACGTCGTCCTCCGGAAAGAGCCGGGGCCGGTCTTCCCCGGCGACCTGCCGCTCCTCCTCGGGCAGACACACGGGCGCGAGCGAGCACTTCGCGCACTTTCGCTCCTCTTGCGTCACGGGTGGCCGCTCCCGCGACGCTCGCAACAACCGGGCACGGGCCACGGCCGACGCCACCTCGCCCCGCAGCGCGGCATCAAGAGGGAACCGCACCGTCGTCTCCGTCTGGTGATAACGGACCCGGCACTCCACGGGTACACCTGGGAAGCGCTCCTCCACCAGTAGCGCATAGGCGCCCACCTGGAGCCGATCGCTCGGCCAGGCCCCCGGCACCTCCGGGGCCGGCGCATGACGTCCGCGCTTGTGCTCATGGACGACCAGGGTCCCCTCTCGCGTCCTCACCGCGTCCACCCTGCCGTGCAGGCCCAAGGCTTCGCTCGCCAACTCCAGTTCGACGCGCTCGCCCTCCTCCTGGAGCTGATGGTGCAGCCTCCGTCCCGCGTAGATGGCGGCGTCCGCCACACGCAACTCCTCCACTTCCTCCAGGTAGAAGAGCCGTTCGCAGTACGCGAGCGCGTGCAACGCATGCGTCCGGATGGACGGCTCAGTATTCGCCGGCTTCGGACTCAAGACGGATGTGCTCATTCATGGGGCCCCCCGCCCCGGTACAGCCCTACGACAGACAGCTATGCGGCCTCTTCCACGAGCGGAATGCGAGGAAGCCGCTGAACCTCGGGGGCCTCCGTGACCGCCTCGAGCCGCCCCACCGCGTAGCGCGAGCCGCGAGTCCCCACATGGTCCACCCAGACCGGCAGGGTGATGCCTCCCATTGACGCGGTCAGGAAGACGCGACAGTCCGAAGGAGGACGCCCCTCCGGGAGCAGGCGTGCGTCGTTGATGAGGTGCGTGGACTCGCCCAACGACCACGCACCAGCACGCTCCACGGTGCCGGGTGCCCGCATCGCGCGGACGACACGGGCCTCCAACGACTCGGCGGAGGCGTGCTCCTCGGAGCTGTCACACCAGACCACCAGATGCGCGTCGATGACGAGCTGCTGCTGGTCTGGCGCGGCGTTCTCTTCGTTCCCCTTCGCGACCTTGAGGTTCTTCGTCCGCCAGAACGTGCGGAGCACCGTGCTGATGCCAGGCGCGTTCAACAGCCCCGCCGTCACGCGGCAGCCCCGGTGCCGTTCACGGTCCTGCTCACCGACCAGCGACAGCAGCGCGCCGTAGCAGGTCGCTGGCGGCGGAAGGACTTCGGTCTCCACCAACTCACGCGCCCGGCCCTTCCGCCAGCACGCCACGGGCACGGTCAGCTCGATCGCGATCACTTCTTCCCCACCTCCATCCGCTTGCAGGCCGCGCGGCAGGCGGCGACAACACCCGTGTGGAGTTCCGCGCCCGCGAGCACCTCGCGCTCCTCGGCGCTCAGCCCCTCCACCACATGCCCCCCCAGGACCAACTCCTTCGCGGGAACATCGCCGCTCTTCACCTTGCGCAGTAACGAGGCGAGCTCCACGCCCCCTGCCCGGGATGACGGCTCGAAAGCATGAAGAATGCGAGGCGCGGCCTCCTGCGTGAGCCGGAACACGACCGACTCCGGGCTGAAGTCGAAGAGGAAACGACCGTGGTTCCCCGCGACCGGCCCCAATGCACACAACTGGTTCAGCGCCGTCGCGGCTCTCGCCGGTACTCGCAGTGCCTCTGGCGTCAGCGCCACGCCATACTGATAGCGCGTCGCATGCATCTCCGTGCCATAGGGAACAGGGTTGCTGCCCTTCTTCTGCGCGGACGGCGTGGCTCCCGGGCTCGCGGCGTTGAAGGTAACATCCCCGGACCACGGCGTGAGGCTCACGGCACGCGACACCTCCAACACCGCGCGGCGGACCTTGGCCGTCCCCTTCTCCTTCTCCTGCTTCGCCCCCTCCGCCGACATGAAGCCCAGCAGGTCGTCGTCGATGTACGTCTTCTCCTTGGACTTCGCGGCCCAGGCGCTGAAGGCGTCGTCCTTCCACACGTTGGCGCGCGCAGCATCGTCGTAGGTGCGGTTGCAGGGCTCCTGCTCATTCAAGCGCCGCCGCAACGCGAAGCGAATGGACTCCGCGGAGACAGTGGTGTGGACCTGTCCGTTCCACACCAGCTTCTGAAGACTGGTGATGTTTCCCTCGGTGAGGCCCCGGTTGTTGGCGGCGGTTCCCAGCGGGGTGACGAAGGCGGCGAAGACGTGAAGGCTCATGACATGGCTCCGGTAAAAGAGTGCTCAGGACAGCTCGGACGCGTCGGATGACGCCTCCGCGTCCTCCAGCTCCGCGGTATCGCCTCCGCGTCCTTGGTAGCTGGCCAACGCCACCAATGAGAGGTCACGGGCATCCCGCCACCGCTCCGGCCCAAGCAGGGGCAGGATGTCCTTCCAGTGCTCTTGGAGTTCCCGATTGGGACCGGCGCGGCTCCACAGGTCCGCGAGCGCCGCCCGTACCTGCTCCGGCGTCTTGGCCCCCGCGAAGCTCAGCCGCAGGCGTTCGCGCTCCCCTTTGAGCCTGTTGGAGCGCGTGGCCGGGGGACTCTCCTTGGTGTCCTCGTAGATGCCCCTGAACCGGCTGCGCAGCGCGAGGTGAACGCTCTGGACGAGCCACTGTTCGGACTCCTTCAGCTTCGGATGCATGGCGATGAGCCCCTTCCTTTCGTCCCACAGCAACGCGCCCAGGTTGTCCCGGCCGCAGTAGTCGTGAATGAAGCGGCCCTCCGCCGTCGTCGCGGTGGCGAAGCCCGCGAACCAGGGGCGCGCGGCAGCGAGGTTCTCGGTGATGAAGGCGCGCAGCGCGCTGGTCGCGATGAAGTAGCCCGCCTCGCCCTTGCCCTCGGGCTTGCGCACTCTCAGCTTGGACTTCAAGGCGGCGGCAGCGACCTCATAGGCGTTCAGCACGTCCTCGCTCACCGTGTCCTGCCGTACCACCGCGCCGCGAATCTTCTGTTGTGCGTTCCACGGCATCTGCCGCAGCGCCACCGCCTCCGCGGCGCCCAGCACCTTGCCGAGTTCCCCCTTCGCCTCCAGCTTCATCGCGAGCTGCGCCGCGAGCACCGCGTCCGAGGCCCCAGCCACCGCGACATCCACGAGCCTGCCGGGCGTCAGCCCGGAACGCAGCCGCGCGAAACAAACTAGGTCCGTGGGCGCCAGCGCCACGAAGGCACCACCTCGGAGCTGCGGCAGCTTGAAGGAGACACACCCCACGAGCGCGAAGCATGCACAGAGCGCCTCCTGCGCCGTGTACTCCACCTTCGTGACCCGCACGCCAATGTGCCGCTCCGCCGCCCCTGGGTAGGCCCAGCTCGCCAGCACCGTGCTCCCCGACTCCAGTGCCTCGAGCACGTTCTGCCAGGCGCCCTGATGGACGAAGGACGCGTACCCCTGCGACTCCACGACCACCGGCTGGTCATCCACCTCGAAGGTGATGCGCTTGCGCGTCCCCCCCTGCGTCGACTTGCCGTGCTGGAGGAAGGTCACCTTCAGCGCGTCATGAAGCGCGGCGGCCAGCTCGGGCGGCGGCTCAGGGGCGTTTGGACGTCTCGCGCCGGGCAGGTCGATGAAGCCTTGCTTCACTCGGAACGACGCCTCGAACAACGGCTTGAGCGTGGCCTCGGGTGCCGCACCGCCCCAATCGAAGTGGATGGCCTCTGGCGACACCGTCGCCGTTCCGGGCCCCAGTGAAACCGGTGACGGCCAGGAGGCGGACGGCGTCGCGCCCAGGAGAATGGCGCGAAGGGATGCGGCCAGCCCACCCGCGCCCGCCCGCAGCAAGGGCGTCATCCCAGGTGCGTACAGCGAGATGGAGAGCGGAGCAGGCAACGCCTTCTTCCGCGGGCTCACGGCTTTCGCCATCGCGCACCTCGCAGTTCGTCGTAGTCCAGCGTGCCCGCTGGAGGGATGGGGTACGGCAGCCGGCCAGGGCGCGGCCAGCCACGCCACTTGAGGGACTCAGGTGGAAGGTTCATGGGCAGGGTGACTTCGTGGGCACGCACCTCGCCCGCCAGGACCTTCCGGGCATCCTCCTCCAGGAGCACCGTCAAGCTGGGGCTCCCGTCGCGAACCGGCGCGGGCCAGGTGTCGAAGCGTCCGTCCAACCAGGTGCTGGAGTACCGCTGCGGCGCCTCCGTCACCCCGTGCGCCTCCCACGCGGACACCAGGTCTCGCTGACACAACTCCCCCATTCCCAAACGTACGAGCCAGGCACGTGCATCGCGCAGGGCTGGTGCTGAATAGGGGGCGCCATCGAAGGGCAGCACCACGAAGGGACGGACCCGCTCCGGCGCTTCGGGCGTACTGCGACGGTTGAGACGCCCCAGGCGTTGAATGAGCGCGGGGATGGGCGCCAGGTCCGTGACCAGCAGGTCCGCGGACAGGTCCAGGCTCATCTCCGCCACCTGCGTCGTCGATGCGAAGACGGAGCAGCCGCTCTTCGCGAAAGCCGCGACGACAGCGCCATGACGGTGGACGCGGTCCTCGTAGCGAAAACGGCTGTGATACAGCAAGGCATGAGCACCACGTGACGAGGCCGCCTCAGCGGCCCGCATGCAGCGATCCACGGTGTTGCTGACCCACAGCACCTTGCCGTCGTCCCGCAGGCACTGGGTTACGAGAGGCCACGGGTCCTCGACGTCGAGGCGCTGGTAGCGCGGCAGCGTCTCCAGGTCCTCCGGTCCGTCGACCACCGCGAGGCTCCGGCCATGGACGCGCTCGCACAGGTCACGCAACGCCCCGAGCCTCGCGACAGGCAGACTGGCCGTCATCAACAGGACGGGGAGTCCCGGGAGGGCCTCCAGGAAGCGCAACAAGCAACCGAAGAGCCGGTCATCGTAGGCATGGATTTCGTCGAAGACGACGCAAGCAGAGCAAAGCGATGGCCAAGCATAGAGCCCCTGGCGCTGGCTCTGGACGAGCCCGAGCACCGTATCGGCCGTGCAGCTCATGGCATCAACGCCCCATGAGCGGAGCGCGTCGAGCCGGTCCTGATCCCGCGAGCCCCTACCCGGGTCCGCACCATCCCGGAGGCCGAAGATGTCGAAGTCCACTTCCGCTCGCGAATGCTGCAACCGGGCATCCACATCGGCGCCATGGAGGTAATCCCGAAAGCCCTCGGTGGCCGTGCCCATGGTTGGATAGGTGAGCCACAGGGGACGGCCCGGATGCCGCGTCACGGCCCACAGGTATGCGGCGACCGTCTTGCCACTGCCACACCCGGCCCGCACCAGCGTCACGGGCGCGGAGCTCCGAGCCACCGCATCCTGGAAGGGTCGTGGCAAGCGACCGCCGAGGCGGCGCTCGACCACGGTGCGAAGCGCCTCCGCCGGGTGTGGGGCCGTGAGCTGCCGGTCCACCCAGTCCTGTTTCTCGCCGCTCCGAGGAAGCGCCGAGCCAGCGACGTCCGCCGCGAGCACCAGCGCTTTACACACGGACAGGAGCCGCGCGTCCGGAGAGTCCACGGGCACGACGCGCTCGAAGTCGTCCTGCCAGGACTGGAGCTGGTCGCGCGGGTGCTCCTTCCTCGTGGCCCGCAGCACGATGGGCGCGGTGAAAACCGGCGGCGCGGAGAGCTGGAGCTCCTCGGCGATTCGCTTCAACGTCCGGGCGAAGTCCTCATGATGAACCCACAACTCCAACGACAGCCCGGCCCCCGTGCCATCCGGCGCGAAAGCGTCTGACTGAAACTTGCGGTGGTGGGCCGCCGCGCTGACCAGTGCGAGGCACAGGTCCAGCTCATCCATCCCGCCCAGGAGCCACGACGAAAGAGGCTGGCCTGGCCAGCAAAGCCACAGGGAGAGCGCTTCATGTCGAACCAACTGCGGCTCGGTGCGCTTGCGGCGGAGCATTGACTGGAAGTGCTCGCTGCACTTGCCCAGGTCATGGAGCGCAGCGGCGAGCAGGGCGATGCGCCGCAGACGAGGCTCCCAGGTCGGGGCCAATCCCGCGGCCAGGAGCGACGCGCGTCCCCGGTGTTCCAGGAGCCGTCGCGCGGATGACAGCACCAGGGCGGTATGTCCCAGCAACGTCGCTTCGCCCTCGGGCCTGTCGGGCGTGGCGGTCGTCTTGGCCAGCAGCCGCTTCACGCGGCCTTCCCTCGAGACTGAGCGCGCGCTACTCGGCCCGGCGGAAGGAAGAGACCACATCCCATGTGACGGCGGCCGCCCAAGCCGCGCTCCTGCACGCGGAGCGAGTGTTCGGCGGACAGTCCATGCAGTTCGAGCGCGAAGCCCACGACCTTCTTGCCAGCGATGCACACGATGCGCCGACGGCCCACCTTCAACGAAGCCTCGACGCCGAACGTCTCCAGCGCCCGGGTGACCGCCACGACAAAGGAAGCCTCGTCCATCGCGTGCTTGAAGGTCACCAGCCGCGCGGATAGCACCGGCACCGGCTCCAGGGCGTACAACGAGGGAGCGCCCAGGGACAGGCGCCGTCCCGCAACCTCCAGTGGTGCGCTGACCAGCGGCAACAATGTGCCCACGGCATCGACGGGACACCGAAGGCGCAACGTGCCCCGCCCCAGGTAGAGCAACTCGCGGGTGTTGCTCACGCCCCGAAGAGAGAACACCCCCATGTCCGCACACTCATGCAGAGCGGGGATGTGACGAGAGAGAGCGGCGAACAGGAGATAACCGTGGTCGAGCGGAACCGGGCCGCCTTGCACAGGGAACAGCAAATCAACAAACGCCATTCGACGTCTCCTTCAGAACCAACCACATCACCCAAGGCAGTCGGCAGCGCGGGGCGCCGTCATCCGACGCCCCGCGCCAACGGCTCGCGACACCTCGAACTGCACCTGAGCCGACACCAATTGCTCAACACCGACGCGCACAACGTCGATCGTCACTGCGATTTTCCGCGCCCTGACAGCGATTTCAGATCAGGGTCACATCCACCAACTCGACCAGCGTCTTCGCAACAAGCAGAACGAGTGAAACAATTCGAAGTACCCGCTCCGCCCGCTCCCGAAAGTTACCGCCAACGCTCCTCACCTGAGCAGATACCAACATGCACAGGTCGCGAATGGATATGCAGACGGGAGCCTGTGCCCGTCAATGCCTCCACACCTCAGGGCAAGCCTGCGACTTTGTTTAAACATTGCACTACCCCCAAGTCTCACCCCGTCTGCAACGTGAGCGCGGGTGCGTAGCCGCCAGTCCCGGTGCGCTCGTAGGCCACGACTGGCCCCACGGCGTTGAGCCGCTGGCCCAGGAACAGGCAACACGCCGCGGGGGCATAGAGAATGAGATGCGTCACCGTCGTTCGTAGCGCGTTGCGCTCTCGCCGGAGCTGCTCGCGCGCCTGGACGGCGAACTCAACCGCGTCCGCAGCCGAACCCACGGCGCCATCATGCGGCCCACCCTCTGGCTCCAGGTAGAGCACCGCGCGAAAGTGACCGGGGCGCTCGGCCAGGAAGCGGTCCACGTCCGCGCGCGCATCGCCCGTCATCTGGAACATCACGAGCAACTCAGCGGCATCCGCGTTGACGTCGTGCCGGGTGACACGCAGCCCGCGCCCAGATGGCTTCGCGTCCGAGCGCCACAGGAAGGTCTCTCCCCGCGTGGGCTGTTCGACTCGGAAGCGGTAGCCCCCCACCTCCGGGAATTGGAAGCCCACCGCCAGCACCGTGCTCAGCGGCAACTTGCCCCGCAGGTCGATCAACGCACCATCAGGCCGCCTCGACAGGCGCTGACGCACGGCCAGCAAGGAAGGCAGCAACGTCTCCCGCCACACCGCCTCCGACGGCAGCGTCCGGGTGTCTCGGTCGAAGTACGCCGTCCAATCCAACTCCTCGGTGGGAGGCACATCCCACGCACGCCGCGCCCACCCATGAATCCAGAGGCTCACGGTGGGCACAGCCTCCCGCGAGGCCAGCAGCCCCCAGGCCCGAATGACTTCTCGCAGCGACTCCGGGGTGACGCGCTTCTTGCCGCCCCCAAGCTCGACCCACTCCCGGAGCCCGTCCACCGCGACGGCGCGTGGCTGCCGGCCCGTGCGCAGGCCCAGCCTCCCCATCCGGTCATCCACCTGTTCCTCCACGTCGGTGATGCTGCCCGCGACGAGCCGCAAGCGGAGGTCCTTGCAGAAAGCCCGCAGCGTCTCCGCTGGCGCACCGAGCTGCCGCTCCCACTCCGCCCAGTGCTTCTTCAGGGCACCTCGCGGTGGCTGCACGAAGAACGCGTCCGTGAAGCAGTGGTCCCTGCCATGCAGATAGCGCCCCAGGTCCTCCGCCGAGGCCCAGTTGCTCAACAGCCAGATTTCGACGGGCCCCAGGGGCCGCAGCGCCAACCAGCTCTCCAGCAGCTTTCGCAGCAGGGAGTTGCCCTCCCGGGGAGGCGTCACCAGCCCGGAGAGGGAGTACGTGTCCCGATGGTCGACGTGCCACTTCACCTGCATGTAGCGGCTGGACACGCCAGCGCCGGGCCGAGCGTGCAGCGTCACGTCATCCGCGGAGCCCGCCGTCGGGTGCTCGACATGGCCAGACTCAAAAGGGCTGTCCGCCTCGAGCAGCCGGAGCAGCTCATACCAGCTCAGCAGATGCTGATAGCGGTCGCCTTCCAGGCGAGACGCACTCTGCTCTCCCATGGCGTTCCCTCATAGCGACGCCAGCAGCTTCCGTGGATACCTCCCCAGGGGCATGGATGGCGGCGCTCAAAAAGGAAGACGCCAACGCCCGGAACATTCCATCGCGGGCCTGCTGATTTTCTTCCCTGCGTGCGGCCTGCGACGGGTGATGCCCTCCCAGGACATGCCAAACGAGGTCACGCCGACCTTCAAACGTCCTGTGTGCCCCTGACTACCTTTCAGGTAGACATCACCCATCCCGGGGTGCCAGACGGAGGCGTGTTCCTCCTCGAAGAACACGGGGTCTTCGCACGGCCCGTCGTGTCATCCCCGTCGATTAGGTTACAACCCTGGAGGTTGCCTCTGCGTGTTCCCCCCTGGCTCGTTGTTGATGACGGCGGTGGTGCTCCTGCTGGGCACGGCAGCACTGGCCCAGACGCCGGACGCGAAGCGTTGGCGGCGTATTGAACGAACCGTGGACCTGAGTGCGGGCACCGGTGAGCCCATTCAACGGCTCCGGGTGGCACCTGGTGTCGTGACGACGGTGCTGCTCGACTCGGATGCCGTACTGGAAGGTGAACCGCACGAGCCCCTCCAGGGGCTGTTCCATCGCCTGGACTTCGCGGGAAAGCACCTGCTGCTCAAGCCTGCTGTCGTGATGCCCGCGAGCGGCGTGCCGCCCCTGGTGCTGCGCTTCACGGACGAAGCCGCGCCCCGGAGGCTCGTCCTGGAGCTGTCGACCGAAGCCTCCGTGGTGGACGCGGTCGTCGAAGTCCGGCGCCGTCCCGCCACCGTGGAGCAACTGGAGGCCGAGTTGGTGGCACTCCGTGAGCGCAATGCGGTGCTGGAGGCCCGGTTGGCATCAGCGCGCAGGACGGTGCCGCAACAGGGGCTCGTGGGCGCAATCCTCTCTGACGCCATCGCGTCCTCGGGGGTGGTCGTCCACTGGCTGGAAGACAAGGCCAGCGAGACCGGGCTCAAGGTCCACCGACTTCGCAGCTATCGCTCTGGTGCGTGGATGGCTTTCGCCGTGAGGCTGGAGAATCCTCGGAGTGAGGCGCCTTGGCAGCCGGGCATTGCTCGGCTGATTCACCTCGACCCGAGTGGCCACCCCACGGGAGAGACGCTGGAGGTGCCCCTGCTGATGCAGGAACCACGGCTGTTGCCCGGACAAAGCGCGGCAGCCGTCATTGAGTGGTCGGCGCCCGTGAGTCCGCCTCCAGCCTATGCGCTGGAGCTCTGGGACACAGGGCGGCGCCGTGGCGCGAGATGGGCACGACTGACGCCGTAGACGGGACAACCGCCCCGAAGGAATCCGTCATGCGACTGGAGTCAACATCCTCTTCCCCAAGGCCTCGTGTGCTGTCCACACAGGCCCTGCCCGTCGGCACACGATTGGACCGCTGGAGTGTGGCACGTCGCATTGGAGGCGGTGGCAACGGCACTGTGTACGAAGTTCGCTCGCGTCCCGGAGGCCGCAGCTACGCGCTCAAGCTGGCCCACGCCCCCTCAGACCTCCGCTTCCAACGCGAGGCCCGGGCGCTTCGTCTGCTTCGCCACCCCGGCGTCGTGCGACTGCGAGCTACAGGGATCTGGCACACAGGAACCGCCGCATACCCCTACCTCGTGCTGGAATACGTGCGTGGCAGCACGCTCTATGATTGGTCCCGAGCACGGAATCCAACGGCGCGGCACGTAGCCAGCCTATTGGCACAGTCCGCCTGGGCATTGGACGCCGCACATCGCAGGCGGGTGCTTCACCGAGACTTCAAGGGGGACAACCTTCGCATCAGAGACGACGGGCGACTGGTGGTCTTGGACTGGGGCGCGAGCTGGCATCCCGAAGCCAGCCCTCTTACGTCCGCGACACGGCTGCCGCCTGGAACAGGCCCCTACCGCAGTCCCCAAGCCCTCCTCTGGAGCATGCAGGCACCACGACAAGCGGCTCCCTCCGAGCACTACCCATACACGGTGGCCGACGACCTGTACGCGATGGGCGTGACCTTCCACCGGTTGGTGGTGGAGCAGTATCCACCGCTTGTCCTGCAGGAGCCCCGCCCTCCCCTGGCCTCCGCCACCTTGCGAGTCCTCAACCCGCGAGTGCCCGAGCCTCTCGCCCGATGGATTGGTGAGCTGCTCGCGTTCACGCCCGAGGCACGGCCAGCCAGCGCCGGGAGCCTTGCCAGGGATGTTCATGAGGCCCTCGCCCGAGCGGGGCCAGCTTGGGACGCACCCCTGTTCGACTGGTACGAGGGCGCCTCAACCGCGACGCGCACGACACAGGAGGAGAACGGTGGGGGAGCTGTCGCACCTGGAGAAGAAGCGGCGCTCCACTCTGCAAGGCCCCTTCGCGAGTCACGGGTCCAGCTCCACCGCGAGAAGCGCTGGCGGCGACGACGCGTGCGTTCGGAGGTAGAAGCGCAATGCACCACGGAGTCAGCAGGCCCTTCAGCGCAACGACACGTGAGTCGGCGGATACGAATCGCCGGGGCTCTGAGCTTGGTCGTGTGCATCGCCGGGGCCCTGGCCCAGGTAGGCATTCCTCCAGGAAACACAGCCGCCCTTCCCGCGCAGCAACTGGCGCGGACCGAGGGACCAGCGGACACTGGGTTGCCCGCCACGGCCCATCCGTTCCCCATCGCAGAGTTCCCGTGGCCGGCAGATGCCATGTCCACCACCGAGCCCCACGCGCGATGTGCCACCCGACTCCATCACTACTTGCTGGCTGCATTCTCCGCCGCCAGTCTCAATGCCTGCTCAGGTCCCCAGGTACGGCCCGGTCCCGAGAAGTGCCCCGTCGAGGCACTGGAGTCGATGCGCCGACTTGAACTCCCCATCGGCGTTGGAGGGTTCATCCAGCTCGACCTTCAGCAGCCGGATGATTCGGACCAGACCAACTACAGCATCGTCGTCAGTGACGGGCCCATCACCAGCCGGCTCGATGAGACTTTGGGCCACCTCCCAACGAACACGCTCTTCTACGGACGCATCTGGACGGGCGGAGAACGAATTCAGGGCCGCTACACACGCGTGAGGACGCCCGACGGCAGTGAGTACCCGGTGTGCTTCGTCCTGGGTAACGCGACGGGAATGCCCAAGGACCAGGGCTCCCGCCCTGGATACACCCGTGTTCATCCGTGGTCCAACGCCATGGCGGTGGATCGATTCCCCTGAAGACGCCCGCTCAGGGTGGCGAGACTCGCGACGGCTGCTCGATGACGCGGGCCTCGTTGCGCAGCCGCAGCTCGTTGCCCACGGCGGACAGCACCGCGGCGACAGGCACTGAGAGGAAGGCTCCCGCCACGCCGAAGAGCACGCCGCCCGCGGTGATGGACAGCAGGATGACCACCGGGTGCAGCGGCACGGCGCGGCCCATCACCACGGGCTCCAGGACGTTGCTCTCCAACTGCTGGACCCCCAGCACGACGACCAACGCCAGGAGCGCGTCGAGCGGACCGCTGGTGATGAGGGCCACCAGCACCGCAATGAACCCCGCCACGGTGGCGCCCACAATGGGAAAGAAGCCGCCCATGAAGGTCAGCGCCGCCAGCGGCAGCACGAGCGGCACACCGATGATGGCCAGGCCCACGCCGATGCCCACCGCGTCCACCATGGCGATGATGACGACGCCGCGCAGGTAACCACTGAGCGTCCTCCAGGCGCGCAGCCCCACGGCGCGCACGGTGTCTCGCCGCGTCGGGGACACACGCGCCAATACCCAACCGCCAAGTTGCTCGGCGTCCTTCACGAAGAAGAACAGCAACGTCAGCGTCAGCAGCCCACCCGCCATCGCCTGCACGGCGAAGTTGGCGCCCGCGAGGACGCCCGAGGTGATGCGGCCCGCGTTCGACTTCAGGAACGCCAGCCCCTCTTGCAACAGGCCATCGAGTTGCTCCCGGGACACGGGCAGCTCCTGGGTCATCCACCCGATGGCGCCCTCCATCCCCGTCTGCATGTTCGCCCCCGCCGCGCTGACCTCCTGGACGATGCGCGGCACGAGCAGCAGCAGCACGGCGCCGGCGACCAGCAGCAACACCAGCACGGCCAGCAGCGTCGCGAGCGCTCGCGGCACCTTCCCGGCGGACAGCCAGCGCACCGGGGGATAGAGAAGGGTCGCCAGCAACAGCGCCACCACCGAAGGCAGCACGATGAGATAGAGCCGCGCCAGCAGCAGCACGAGCGCGACCACGGCGCCCGCGATCAGAATCAGCTTGCCGCTGAACAGCGCGCTGCGCGTGAGCCAGGAGTGAGATGGAGAGTCCAGGGTGGCCATACGTCCCGGGCACCCTATGCACGAGGTGGGATAGCGCACCGGGCGAGCTTCCGGCGGTGTGACCTCATGAACGGATGAGACGCACACGCGGTCCGGCGCGGTCTAAATCCGACGAACGTCCCCGGCGCGCCACACCGAGGGTCAAATCATCTTTTCGAGCAGGGCCCGCAGCTCCGACTGCTGCGCGGCGCTCAAGCGTCCGAGCCGCTCGCTGTACGCCTCGGAGAGCAGCGCGGTCCCCTGCTGCATCACCTTGCGGCCAGCCGGGGTGAGTTGCAGCCGGTGCCGCCGCAGGTCCTCGGTGTCAATTTCACGGCGGAGGAAGCCCGCGGCCTCGAGCCGCTTCACGTACAGCGTCACCGACGGCTTCGGCATGCAGAGCGAGGCCGCCAGCTCGGCGGGATACGGATGCTCGTCCACCTCCGCGAGAACGAAGAGCTCCTTCGTCTCGAGCCCCAGGGCGGCGATGTCGGCGGCGACACTGGAAATCACCGCCATCAACAGCCGGTGGTTGAGCGACCAGATTTTCGCAGGGTCGATTTTCGACATGACTTCATGGCGAGGAAATTGGTTCCAAATTAAACCAGTTCCAGGTTGAACTAATTCGCTGTCCGCACAATGTAGCACGCCCTTGGGAGCCCCTCATGCCTCTGAACCACTACGTCACGCTCGGCCGTTCCGGCCTGCGAGTAAGCCCGCTGTGCCTGGGAGCCATGACTTTCGGTGAAGACCTCGGTTGGGGGTCCAGCGTCGAGGAGTCCCAGCGCATCATGGACCGCTACATCGAGCTCGGCGGCAACTTCATCGACACCGCGAACTTCTATACGAAGAGCCACTCCGAGAAGATCATCGGAGACCACATCGGCCGCCACCCCGCGCGGCGCGACCGGCTCGTGATTGCGACGAAGTTCAGCGGGAACCTGTACCCGGGTGACCCGAACGGCGGTGGCTCGGGCCGCAAGTCCATCATCGCGGCCTGCGAGAACTCGCTCCGCCGCCTGCAGACGGACTACATCGACCTCTACTGGCTGCACAATTGGGACATCCACACGCCCATCGAGGAGACGATGGCCGCACTGGAGGACCTCGTCCGAGCGGGCAAGGTCCGCTACCTCGGCGTCTCCGACACGCCCGCGTGGAAGATTGCCCAGGCCAACGTGATGGCGCACTTCCGAGGCTGGTCGTCGTTCATCGGGTTGCAGATTGAGTACTCGCTGCTGGAGCGCAGCGTGGAGCAGGAGCTGGTGCCCATGGCTCGCGAGTTCGGCCTGGGCATCACCCCGTGGTCGCCGCTGAAGAGCGGCGTGCTCAGCGGCAAGTACACCCGCGCGAACGCCGGCCAGCAGAAGGCCGACCGCGCCGCCTTCATCGAGTCCGCATTGAACGAGAAGACCTACACCCTCATCGACGCGCTCCAGGACATCGCCCGGGCGCATGACACCTCCGTGGCCCGCGTGGCCCTGGCCTGGGTGCAGGCGCAGCCGGCGGTGGGCTCGACCATCATCGGCGCGCGGCGGCTGTCGCAGCTCGAGGACAACGTGGGGGCGCTCGACGTGAAGCTCACGCCCGAGGAGTTCCAGCGGCTCGACACGCTCACGAAGCCCACCTTCGGCTTCCCGCAGAGCATGGAGCCCATGTTCCCCAGCATCCACAACGGCGGCACCACCGTGAACGGCGTCTTCGCGGAGGCGTCTGGCTTCGGCGTGACGAAGGGCGACAAGGTCTACTGAGCGCGCGGACGCGCGGCTTCATCTCCTGGCATGAACAGCCCGGACCTGCCGCCACTGCTCGATTGCCTGCCGCTGGTAACGAACCGGCCATTCCGGGTGGAATCCCACGGTCTGCCCGGATCGGATGGAGAGTTCCTGGCCTGCCCGCTCACGGCCCGCCAGAGAGGTACGTGGATGGGCCAGCTCCTGAAGACACACCGACAGGTGGAAGGGCTGGCCCAGCCGCATCCGCGATAAACCATCCAAACGGGGCCGGTGGGCTTCCCACCAGACCCGCCACGCGGAGCTGTCCGTGCACGTGCGCACGCGCAGCGCTGACTCCACCTCGCCGCCCTCACCGGCCCCTTCCGTAGGAAGCTCGACCGTCTCCGTAAGCTCCGCCCCGGTCATGAGCACCAGCGCCGCTGCCGCCGCGCTCTTCACCTCAGGCGCCCCGTGACCCACGTGTTCAAGTAATAACGGCACAGCCTCAGGCACTCCGAGCAGGCCCAGCGCGTCGAGGCCTTCCACCAAGGTCTCCGCCCGGCCACACAACGTCCGCACCACGCCGAAGTCTTGAGCATCCCCCGCCAACCCCAGGAGCCAGGTCAGTCGCGGAGGTGGCGTCCCCAAGGCACGACAGGCCTGACGACAGACTTGGAGCGCACGGGATGACCCCACACGCAGCGCCGCCAACGCCCACACATGCATCTCGCCTGCTGGCGCCTGCGCCAGCTTGCGCTCGAAGACAGGCAGCGCGGGCCGGTATCCCAGCTTCGAGACCGCGAGCGCAGCGGAGGCACGAACGTCGGGCTCATTGTCATCCAGCAAGGGCAGAAGGGATTCCGCGTCACCGTCGCGTCGAAGCCCCATGACGCGCGCAGCGAAAGCCCGCAGCGAGGGTCCAGATGACGGAAGCAAGTCTTCCAACCGCGACGACATCCGTGGGTGCGGCGCCAACATCAGGGGCTGCGCGCAATGCGACAGCAACGCCACATCCAGACTGGCAATGCGCGCCAGGACCTCTTCGATACCTTCCTCACCCGGCCCGAGAAGCACCCGGACATAGCTGCCCGCGGCAAGCTCGTCGAAGGCGTCGCTGGCCAATGCCTCACGTGCGCATGCCAGGGCGACATCACCTCCCACACACATCGCCTCTGCATGGCGGAGTACGCGAACCTCCAACAACTCGACATCGGGCCACTCCACCCTGGCATCATGCAGTTGGCGCTGCCGCTGCGCTAGCAGAAATGCCAGCTCTGACATGTGCTGCTCCTGGAGCCCCTGAAGGAACTCCATGACAGACGCACCACCCATCAATATCTGAGGCATGGCCATGCGTTAGCATACCATCATCCCATTCCCAACGCGCCGCACACATATGCCTATCATCGAGAACGCAACCGCTTTCACGGCCCGGGACTTCCTGTCCATGGACAAGGAAGGGGCGGACACGCTGGTCATCTGTGTCTGCGGGTCGTTCCGCCTTCCACCCCCTGGCAAACCCAGTCAGGAGGCGCTGCATCTGGCAGAGGCGCAACCCGAACCGCTCCCCGAAGACGTGTACTGGGACGAGCCAGGAACCTCCAGCGTGCGGTACGAAGGCCAATCCGCCTATTTCCGGCCAGGCACCGACATCTACGTCAATGGCCAGGCCTGGGCCCCACGCGGACGTCTGGTGAAGGAACTCCTGGTCGCGGTCCGGGTGGGGACCTGTCAGAAAGGCGTTCAGGTGTTTGGAGACCGAGTGTGGTGGCGAGGCATCACCGGCTGGCGCCCCTCATCCCCGGAACCCTTCACATCCATGCCACTCCGCTATGAACGGAGCTTCGGAGGCCCCGCCGTCCGCGAAGACGCGGAACGCCCTCGTGCATATGAAGACCGCAACCCGATTGGTCGCGGCTTCCACCCTGGTGGGCGCGACGCCGAGAATCAACCGCTGCCCAATCTGGAAGACCCCTTGCACCGGCTGGCATCGCCGACCGAGCGGGTTCCACCTGCGGGCTTTGGTGCCATCTCTCGAGCCTGGCAGCCACGGCTGGCTTACGGAGGCACGTACAACCCACAGTGGGTCGAACAGCGCGCCCCGCTCTGGCCGCGCGACTTCGATGAGCGATTCTTCCAAGCAGCCTCCCCAGGCTTGGTGGCAACACCCTGGCTGGAGGGGGGAGAGCCCGTGGTCCTGAGTGGCTTCTCTCCCGATGGAACCCTCAGCTTCCATCTGCCGCGTCCTCGCCTCGTGGCCAGCGCGAAGTTCCGCAATCGGGTCGACCGTCGGCGCATGCGCCTGGACGCGGTGCTGCTGGAGCCCGACGAGCGGCTACTCCGGATGTACTGGCGAGCCGCCTTCCCAGCGGAGCGAGAGCTCGCCCATCATGAGCAGACATTCGTGCGCGAGCTCGAGCCCTGGGAGGACGGATGACACCCGCGGACATGGGCAGCCAGCCGCTCGACATCCTGGCGATCGGGCTCTGCACCCCGCTGGGGCTCACCGCGCGCGCCACCCAAGCGGAGATTGCCGCGGGCACCGCTCGCATGTTCCAGACGGACGTCTCGGACCCCTGGGGAGAACCCGTCCGAGCGTCCATGCTGGAGCCACTGGGCGCGGCACTGCCACGCACGGAGCGAATGGCCGCCATGGCGATCACCGCCCTTCAGGACTGCATGCGCGATGTGCCCAGCCCAGGTCCCCATCCGCTCCCCCTGCTCCCCCTGGTACTGGGGCTCTCCGCCCCCGAAGAGGGCGCGCCGTTGGATGTCGAGGAACTGGTCCGCGCCATCGAGGAGGCAGGCGTGCACTGGCACATCCAACTCGCGCCCAGGGGAGCGCTTGCCTTGGGCCGAGCTGCCTTCTTCCATGCCCTCTGCCGGGCCAGTGCGTTGCTGGACACCCTGCGCTGTCCGCGTGTGCTCGTCGGCGCGGTGGATTCTTTCTGCGACCGCGAGTCCCTGCAGCGGCTCGCCGCTCAAGGCCGCACGCTCGGAGGGCCCCATCGGGACGGAATCATTCCCGGCGAAGGCGCTGGCTTCGTACTTGTCTCCAAAGCGGGCGGGATGGAGACACGCGCCCATACGGCACGGGGCCGGGTGCTGGGGTGCGCTCTCGCCACGGACGAACGGCACTTCCTGCAACCCCAACCACCGCTGGGGCACGGACTGACCGAGGTCTTTCAGCGACTGCGGGTCCACCCCGTGACAGGGACACGGCGTGCCGACTTCTTCCTTTCATGTCAGTCCACGGAGGCATTCTGGGGCCGGGAGTTCACCCAGGCCTACCTGCGCAACATCGAACTGCTGCCTGAACCGTTGACAGGGGAAGTCATTGCCGGGAGCCTGGGTGACCCGGGAGCCGCGGCAGGCATCATCCAGACTGGAATGGCATTGCATGCCCGGGGCAACTGGGGCGAAGCACGACCAGGCGTCTGGAGAACGTTGGTCTATGGCTGTTCGGATCGCGGCCACGTGGGGGCATGCATGGTGGAGGTGCAAACGTGAGTCATGTCTTCGTCAATGGGCGCATGGCGCTCAATGCAGGCGATGGACAGACTCAGAGCTGTCCGGCCCCAGACGTGTGCAAGACGCCATCCCCTGGCGGGCCTGTGCCAGTCCCCTACATCAACGTGGCACGAGACTCCGACCTGGCGAAGGGAACCAAGGCCGTGTCAATCGAGGGGCACCCCGTGGCCCTCAGCAACTCCAACTTGAGCACCAGCGTTGGCGACGAGGCGGGCACCGCGGGTGGCGGCATCATCTCCTCCAAGACGAAAGGCAAGTTGACGTGGGCCACCTTCAGCCCGGATGTGAAGTTCGAAGGAAAGAACGTCGTCCGCTTCCTCGACATCTGCCTGCACAACGGAAACAAGGTCAATACAGGGGGCAACGCCGCGACCGGCAAACCCAGCGTGGGTCTGACGTATGGCGCGGACGCCAAGTGCCCCATCTGCGGCAATCCGGAGGGACATGAACTGAAATCGGATGAACGCAGCGAGAAAGCGGCCCAGCGGCTCTACAAGAAATGTCCGCCGCACAAGAGCGTTCGAGGCCAGAAAAAAGGCTATATGGCGGGTGTGCTGCGTTGCCGCCACCCCGAAACCGGAAGAACGGTCCTCCTGCAGATGCACTCCGGGAAAACATCCATCTCAGGCTTCGTCATGAAGCCCAAGCCTTCCGCGCCCATCGCGTGGAAGAGCCGGGGCGGACAGAAAATCCAGCTCACGCGGAGTCCCGACTTCAAGGGGCCACCGGAAGAGAGCTGCGCGGCGCAGAAGCTCGTTTCAGAGGCCACCCGGCTGGGGCTTGAAATCAAGTCCATGACGGAGTTCTGGGTCGGCCCCTCCAACGAAGAGGGGCGGAGCGACGGCCATCACTACGAGTCCTGCCCCACCTGCAAGAAGGTTCTTCCCGCCCTCTTGTGCCCACAACCCGGTAACGGCACGACTGTCGTCGAACTCAAGGACTCTTGACATGTCCCCTCCTGCATCGGCGCCCGCAATCCCATCCGTGGTCCAAGCCATCACCCAGTACCACCCCACGTTCGCCAACGAAGTGCGCGGATGCACTCCTTCCGAGGTCGCGCGCATCGAGGCAGCCGTCGGCAGGCCGCTGCCAGCCAGCTACGTCGACTTCCTGCGCACCATGGGGCGCAGCACGGGGCCCTTGCAGTTGCTCCAGGACTCAGACGTTTTCTCCTTCGAACCCGTCGTCGCGTATCACGACAACAAAGACATCCCCAAAGCACCAGCGCGCTACCTGCTGTTTGGCCTCGCGGAGGATGATCCTTATTTCGACATCTACCTGGACAGTGGCAGCCAAGAACCCCAGGTCATCCGGTTCCCGACGCCCGAGTCCGCCAAGGACTTCCCCGCGGCCATTCAACAATGTGACTGGCTTGCACCCTCTCTCTCTGAGTTCATTTTCGCCAAGGCATTCTTCCAGTTCCACGTGTCTCAATTTCCCCAGAGGACGTCCCTCGCCGAATCTCCTGAAGCACGCTCCCGTCTCGACCAGGAACAGGCTGCGGCGCCGCTAACGAAACTGGGATTTACGCGGCATCCCCTGTCGAGCGATGCCGTTGCGTACTACGAACGCCCGACCAGTCTGGTGGTGGCCAGCAAGAGCCATCCTTCGGACGCGCCCCTGCTCTTCACCGTGGCCGCGTACGACCGGAAGGAGTTGCTCAAAATCGAGGACGTCCTGGCGCAGCAACTCCAGCTCATCACGCCCGGATGACCTGGGAACCCTCCATTTCAGGTGCCCCGTCGCGCAGGAGCAAGCCTTGAGCACTTCCTCAGCGAGCCGAATGGAGCAATTGATTTCCGCCATCACGCGGTATCACCCCACCTTCCGCGGTGAAATCGAGGGGTACACTTCCGAGGAAATCGAAAAGCACCAGGCAATCGTGGGTCGACCGCTTCCCGGGCCCTACGTCGACTTCCTTCGGAGCATGGGCCGCAGGATGGGAGAACTGTCCTTCCAGGAAGGCGATTTCCGCATGGAAGCACTCACCCGGTACTACGCCCACGTGGGTGCTTCGCGAGACAGCGCACTGGTCATCGGCATCTCCCGCTACGAGACGGGTGAACAACCCATCGAGTTGGACGAAGACGAGGACACGGGGGAGTTCGTGCTCACCGCATACCCTCCGCCTGAGCGGCCGCGCGAGTTCTCCGAATCCATCCAGATCTTCGACCTCGTCGAGCCCACGCTTCACGAAGCGCTCTTCGCCAAGGCCTACCTGAAATACCGCTGGCCCCAGTTCTCCCATCAGAGGACCCTTTTCTTCGCGGCGAAGTCCCCCAGCGAGGTCGAACGGGGCGCGGCCCAACTCACTCCCTTCGGGTTCGAGCAACACGCCGAATCTACTGTCGTTCGCTACTTCGAGCGACACGACGCGACCGCCATCATGAGTCCCAACCCTGGTGAGTCCGTGCGCCTCTCCCTTTCTATGCGAGACGAGGTACGCCTGCAGGAGCTGGTAGAGGGGCTGAGCAAACGACTGGCCGCGACTCCTTCACCGCCATCGAGGGAAGGTCTGTGAGGTGAGAGGGACAGGGCCGTGTCAGCTCACCGTCTGGCAAGAGGCCCGTGAGAGGTCAGCACCATCAGAGCTCCGTACAGGGCCGCCGGCTGCACCAAAGGCCGCAAGCCATGCTGTTCTCACGCGCGGCCGGCGGCCACTGCGCATCCGCGATGCCCTACCGCCTTGGCTTCCTCGCGGGTGGAGCATCTTCTCCCGAGTCGGTCTCCCGAAGTGCGATGCGCCGCGCCACCTCCGCCGCCGCTCGAACCCGGGGCGCGAGCAGCTCCCCAGGCGCGTCCTCCGCGCCCCACGACGCGGGCGCGCCCAACTGCCGCAGAACGGCACCGGGGACCACCGGTGCGTCGAACGAGAAGCTCATCGCAGGCAGTGGCACGCGCGGCTCGTCGTACCGGCCCTGCGTCATTTTGCCCGGCTTCACACCTGGTACCTCGGGGGCCACTCCCTCCGCGTCCTGCGCCCTCCGCTTCCGCTTCACAACACCGGGCGGCTCGCCTCCGCGCGCGGTCCGCAGCGCGTCCAGCACCCGCGCCTTCGTCCAACCACGCAGCTCGAACAGGAGGAACGGGTCGCGGTCCAGCGCCTCGCCCAACACGTAGTGCGTGGCTGCGACGTGCTTGCAGGGGTCTCCCCAGTCGGGACATGTGCAGTTCGTCACCAGCTCCTCGCGGCTTCGAGGGAAGAGGCTGACGCCCGCGGCGCGGAAGACCGCGTCGATGTCCTGGGGCATCGTCCCCGCGAGCAGCTCCGCGGCGTACTGGGCCCTGCCAGCCATCCCCGCGACGGCCTTCTTCCAGACGCCCGCGTCGAAATGGTTGAGTGACAGCGAGACGGCGTAGGGCGTCGGGCGCGAGCCCGTCACCCGCGCGGAGACCTTGCCGCGCTGGATGACCAGGTCATGCGTGCGCCCCGCCCGCGCATACGTTCGTCCCCGGGACAGCCGTCCCGAATCTCCTTCCAGGACGCTCTCGAGCGCCTCCAACCACCGCTCGCCCCACCACGTGGCGCCGGCCTTCTTCACCTTGATGCCATGCGCGGGCGGCGGCCGCTTCGGCGTGGATGGCCAGTCCCAGAAGTCCCGAGGGCTCATGACGCCACCGCCTTCGAGCGCGCACGTCCGCTTCGTCTCGTGGGACTCCCTCGTGGCCGTTCATCCTCCCCCTCGTCCACGACAGCGCCCTCGGACAGGGAGAACAGCTCACGCAGCGCCGACGTGCCCAGCTCCGTCACCCAGTGCTCGCCCGCGCCCACGACCTTCTCCGCGAGCTGGCGCTTCTGTTCGAGCAACCGGTCGATCTTCTCCTCGACCGTGCCCGCGCACACCAGCTTGTGGACCTGCACCGCGCGCTTCTGGCCAATGCGGTACGCGCGGTCGGTGGCCTGGTCCTCGACGGCCGGGTTCCACCAGCGGTCGTAATGAAACACATGGCTCGCCGCCGTCAGGTTGAGGCCCGTGCCTCCCGCCTTCACGGACAGGACGAAGACCCGCGGGCCGTGGGTCTCCTCCTGGAAGCGCCGCACCATCTCATCCCTCGCCTTTCGGGACGTCCCACCGTGGAGGAACAGCACCTCGTGCCCCAGGTGCTCCAACAGGTGCGCCACCAGCTTGTCGCCCATCTCCCGGAACTGCGTGAAGACGAGCGCCTTGTCTCCAACGGAGAGTGCCTCCTCGAGCATCTCCATCACGCGCGCCAGCTTCCCCGAGCGCCCCGGCAGAGGCCCCGCCTCTCCGAGATACTGCGCCGGGTGGTTGGCGATCTGCTTGGTGTACAGCAGCAGCGCGAGCACGCGGCCACGTCGCGCCATGCCGTCGGACGCCTCGATGCGGCGCAGCTCCTCGTCCACCACGGCCTTGTAGAGCGTGGCCTGTTCGCGCGTGAGCGTGCAGACGACCTTCATCTCGTTCTTGGCGGGCAGGTCCGCGATGATGGTCGGGTCGCTCTTGAGGCGGCGCAGGACGAAGGGGCCGACGATGCGCCGCAACCGGTCCGCGGCCTCCTGACTGCCATGGCGCTCGATGGGCAGCGCCACCTCGCGCCGGAACGTCTCCAGCGGCCCGAGCAGCCCGGGGTTGGCGAACTCGAGGATGGACCACAGCTCCGCCAGGCGGTTCTCCACCGGCGTGCCGGTGAGCGCGAAGCGCTGGCTGGCGCGCAGCGACCGGGCCGCGCGGGCGGTGGCCGACGCGGCGTTCTTGATGTTCTGCGCCTCGTCGAGCACCACCGCGTCCCAGTTCACGCGCGAAAGCAGCGCGGCGTCACGGCGCAGCAGGCCGTAGGTGGTGAGCACCAGCGCGCCTGGCCCGCGAGGGAAGCCGCGCACCGTGCGGGCGCGCTCGGCGCCGTAGTGCGGCGTCACGCGCAGGGTGGGAGCGAAGCGGGCGATCTCTCGCTCCCAGTTGCCCACCACGGAGGTGGGGGCCACCAGCAACGTGGGGCTTGCCTCGCGAGGGGCGCGCTCGCGCCGCTGCAACAGGAAGGCCAGCATCTGCACCGTCTTCCCCAACCCCATGTCATCCGCGAGGCAGGCACCGAGCCCCAACGAAGCCAGCGTGTCCAACCAATGCAGGCCCCGCGCCTGGTAGGGCCTGAGCGAGGCACGCAGCGCGTGGGGCGCGCCCTGGGCCGTGGCGCCGCCCGCGCGCAGGTGGCGCAAGCGCGCTTCGAGTTCCCCCGTGGCGAGGACGGTGACGGGGAGTTCGCCGTGGCGCGTCTCCCCGAGCAGGGACACCCGCACCGCCTCGCTCAGCGCCATCCGCCCGGGGCCCTGGGCCAGATGGCGCTGAATGGCGTCGAGCTCCTGGGGATCCACCGCGACCCACTCGCCATGGAAGCGCACGAGGGGGGCCTTGCGCTGGGCGAGCAGCGCCAGTTCCTGCGCGGAGAGGGGTTGGTCACCCAGCACGGCGTCCCAGTCCACGCGCAGCAGCGCGTCCAGCCCCAGCCCCGAGGCGCCGTCGACGACGCCCACGGCCTTCGAGCTCGCTCCCACGCGCATGCGCAGGCGCAGGCGGCGCCTGCCCGAGGTGGTGAGCTCGCCGGGGACGATGACGCCGAAGCCCGCGTCGGAGAGCACGTGGGCGCCCTCCGCGAGAAACGTCCACGCGGCGGCGGGTTCGAGCAGGAGCGCCTGGGGACGAGGGCTCTCGAGCACGAGCGCCAGCGGAGGAAAGAGCCGTGACGCGCGGCCGAGCGCCTCGAGCAGCGACTCCTGCGGGTCACGGAAGGCCCGGCCGAGCTTCTCCAGGCTGCGTCCGCGCGTTTTCCAGACGTCCGTGGCCGGGACGAGCAGGCTCGGGTCATCCGGGGCCTGGAGGTGGAAGCTCAAGGCGAAGGGCTTATGGTCCGCCTTCGGGGGCTCCAGCCGGAAGCAGGCGCGCAGCCGGTCCCTGGCGCCGAGCGCGGGCTCGCTCCAGCGGGTGAGCTCGTCCACGACGGAGCGCTCGGCGAAGCCCTCGGGGACAAAGTCGCGCCGCTCGCTGGTGAGCGCCTCGTTCCAGCGAGCTTCCCATGAGGACGGGGGCCGGGGACGGGCACGCGACGGAAACGAAGAGGAACCTCGCGCCGCGCGCAGGAAGGCGTCGACGGTGGCATCGAGGAAGGCGCGCAGCAAGGCATCCGGCGCCCAGACGGTGCCGCCTCGCTCCGGGCCGACCGGGACTGCGTGCGCGCTGGGCGGCAGGCTCTTGGCGAGGGCGGCGACGCGGCTGGCGTCCTCGGGGGCGGAGAGGGCCGCCCCCCAGCGTGCCTCGGTGCGCCCACCCCGCCGCAGGAGCGCGGGAACCACGCGCTCACGCGCAACCAACTCCAACGCGAGCTTGCTGGCCAGCGTCCACAGGGCGATGGAGCCGGGAAACGCAGCCGCGTCGGAGGACCGAGCCACCGCGAGCCGTTCGACAGTGGCGGCCAAGGGCAGCCCACGTCCGTCGCACTCGCGGAGTCCCTCGGGTGTCACAAGCGAGGCGGCGGCACGGGCGCCCGCGCGCGACAGGCCGGAGAGCGAGCGAGGCAGCAGCTCCGTGCCCCAGAGGAACGGCGTCTCGGTGTCTGGCAGGAACACGAGGGGCATCGGGGGGAAAGTAACCCCAACCACCGCGAGCGACAGGCCAAGCTTGACGGCGGGCGCCAGTCGCCGCGAGGGACTGCCCGGAGGCCGACACCTTCAGTGGGATGCGACGATGTGGCGGACCGCGCTGAGCCGGCATCATTACGAGCTGAGAGCAGCCCCCTCCCCAGCAAGCCAGGCACGGCCTTGCGTCAACCGCCTCGCAGCGCATCGCGCGAACTACCAGCCCCCAGCGGCCGCCCAGTCCTGGAAGACGTGGACCGGCTCACAGATGGCGTGAAGACCGGTGCGGCCCCTGTTGCCAATCTGGACGCCGTGAAACCGGGTTCCCGCCTCGCGCGCCTTCTCGACCATCTGGCTGAGGTGGGGCGGTGCAGGCCACTCGCCGTCGCTGACAAACAGCACGTCCGCCCGTCTCCAGTCCTTCTCCTCAAGGCGTTGAACCACCCTCGCCATGACGCTGGCCTCGTCGTTGCCGCCTCCGAAGGATTGGCCGAGGAACGACAGCAGCCGTCCAACGCCCTCCTCCGTCAGCGAGAGCTCGTGCTCCAGCACCTGCCCCGGTCCGCTGTAGGTGTAGAGGAAGCATCGGCGCTTCTCCGCGTGCGCGGTCCGAAGTGCCTCCAACACCAGGGCCTTCCCTACTCGCTCCGGCAGGCCGTGCATCGAGCCGGACGTATCCATCACGGCGATGATGGGACCTCGCTGCGGGCGGGGTCTTCGTTGCTCGACGGCCTCTTCGCTTTCGCGCTCGACGAGCGTGCGCTCCACTTCGAGGCCTTCAACGCGATACGAGAGCAGCGCGCGCTCCGCTCGGCGCGCATGCCACAAAAAGCGGAGCTTGGGGTGTCCGAGGTTGACCGCCTCCACAGGCAACATCCTCGCGAGTTCACCACTCCGTTCGACGCCCCGCATCTCTGCCGGAACGTGTGGCGTCCAAACCTCGCGGCGCTCCTCCTCGAGCCGTCGCATGGGGAGGAAAACCGTCTCCGCGAGGGTCGCTTCGGCCTCGCTCGCGTGCCATCGCCCGAGAGTCCGCACGATATCTGCGAACTGCAGCAATTGCCTGACGAGTTCACGCAGACGCACGAGGTCTGTCCAACCGGTGTGTTTCAAAACGCCGAGGCTCAGGTCCCAGCCTCGCCCCATCAACTCGCCCAGGTCACCGAAAACGTCCGAGATCGCCGCCCATTCACGCGTCCGCTCTCCCCATCTCGCGATGAGTTCAGCGTCCTCCGTCACAGTCCGCTGGGAGGCCTCTCGCTCGGCCTGTTGGCGCAGACGCGCGAGCATGACCTCGTCGATGTGCGTGGCCTTTCTCTTCCGCGGCCCTCGTGTCACGGCTTGGGATTCCTGTTTCTCCAAGCGCTTGCGTTCGAGTTGCTCCAACGTGCGCAGACGCGTCGCGATCTCGGCTCGGACCTCGGACGCCTGACGCGTGAACGAGACGAGCACGTCCCGCAGAAAGGCATCCACCAACTCGGGCTGGCCCTTGCAAAAGCGCAAGAAGCCCAGCGACTCGGCGGCAAGCCGCGCGGGGGCGGCGATTTCCGGCGGCGGCCACGTCCCGGGGGGTGGGAAGCGGCCGTCGAGCAAGGAATCTCGCCAGGCACGGAGGCCGTGGACTCGCTCCGGGAGGGAGCCGACGGGCAGCGTGATGAGGGCCTGGAGGAACTGCTCGGGGCAGTCGTCCAGGAACGCGTAACCCCGTTCGAGGGCGCCCGCATCAAAGGCCTCTTTCATGGACCTTTCTCCACGGAGGCGCCACCGACGTCTTGCTCGCGTGGAAGCATCTCGAAGCCTTGACGCAGTTTCTCGATGCGCCCCAGCAGGGTTTCGACCACACGCCGCGTGGCGCCCAGGCTTCGCGCCGCGGGCTCGGCGAAGTCGTCGGTCACCCAGAGGTGCGTACGGATGTCCGCGTCCAGGCTGGCGATGTGGGCGAGCAACTGCTCCTTGTAGGTTTCGACCTGCTGCCGGACTGTTCCGAGTTCCTTGAGACAGGCCTCGACATGGGCCGGCTTCTGGCGCGTTGGCTCCACGAGGGGAGGAAGGGGCAACGCGTCCATGTGCCAATTCGATTTGTCCGCGACGTAGGCGTCACGGTTCGACCAGTGTTTGAACTCTCGCCAGCCATAATGCCGGTCTTGGACATACAGAGGGTTCAGCTCGGCAAGTGTAAAGCCTTGCCCTGCGTTGGCACGGTCTCGAATCTCTCCTCTGTCCCTGTAGTAGTTGGGGTCCACGGTTCGAGCACCATCGGGAGCAAGGAACAACAGGTCCTTCCCACGCCGGGCCTGCTCCGTGTGGGCGTTGTTCGTCGTGGGCTTTCCCGTCGAATCCTTGAACAAGAGGGTCCCCGCTGCGTCGCGCACTTGGGAGCGGCTGTCCTGGTCCTGCTTGAGCCGGGCCTCCCAAGACACCACGATGCGGGTGAGTCTGGACGGGTCCATCGCCGCGCTCGCTCCGGCCCTCGCCGCGTACCAGTCGTAGACCTTGGCGCGCTGCTCGGGCTCGTTCCAAAGGCAGTGCTGAAGCAACCAGCAATCCCAGATGGACACCCGGTTCCTGCCGTTCGTGAGCGCCGCCGTCTGGAGGAGCTTCACGACCTTCCGCCAGCGGCGGTCCGACACCTGGAGCTTCTCGGCCGTACACCAGTCGCGCAGCTCCGAGAGCAACGCCACCACGTCATCCGGGACGGCCACCGCCGACGCCGCTTGTTGAACCGCGCTCAGGTCCTCGGCGCTCAACCGGAGGTGCGTGGCGACCTCCGCGGCCACGTCGCCCCGGAGCCCCAGCAAGGCGGGGAACCCTGACTTCGATACCGGCCCGACGTGACACCGCAGCAGGAACCGGTCGAAGAGCGCGTCGAGCTCCTCGCATTCCGGAAGCTCGTTGCTCGCGCCCACCACGGCGATCAGCGGAGTGGACTCGCGGCGGGTCCCGTTGTCGAACTCGCGCTCGTTGAGCAACGTGAGGAGCGCGTTGAGGATCGCGCTGTTCGCCTTGAAGATTTCATCGAGGAAGGCAATGGACGCCTTGGGGAGGTAGGCCTCCGTGAGGCGTTCGTACCGGTCCTCTTCCAGTCCCTTGATGGACAGGGGACCAAAAAGTTCCTCCGGCACCGTGAACCGCGTCAACAGTCGCTCGAAGTAGGTGGTCGACGCGAAGGCCTGATGCAGGCGCCTCGCGACCAGGCTCTTCGCCGTCCCTGGCGGGCCGACCAGCAAGAGGTGCTCACCCGCCAGGGTGGCGAGCAGCGCGAGGCGAACTGGCACGTCTCGTTCGACGAGCCCGGTCAGCAGACCATCTCGGAGGGTCTTGAGGCGAGCGGCGAGGTCGGGCGGTGACTCTTTCAGGGCTTCGGACATGGCTTCTCCGTTCAGCGCAGCAGCACTGTTCAGAGAGACGTCCCGAAGGGTTCCACGGCATCGGTCCCCCCCGTAGTTTTCACCGGTCGAAGAACCCTCGCCGCCGCCGTGAGCAGGTCTTCGTCGCTTCGAAGCCAGCCCACCAGCGAATGCAGTGCATCCAGGCTCTCGGGGATCATGGGCGCCTCTTGAGCGCCTTCACGCCGAGCCCCTCCCGAGGAAGGCGCAACATCAACCGGCGGCTTCCCCATTTCGCTGAATGCAGGTGCGCGTCGAAGTAGCGCAGGAGGAGCTGCGCGTCACCCGCCCACCGCGTCTCCACGGCCCGCTCAGGGCCAGCGGTGAACAACGTATCCGCGCCCGCGATTGGACGCCTTCACCCTGCCGTCCTTGAACTCCTCGACGGTCCCCTCGTGGACGAAGCAGATAGGGTACTCCGCCTGCCCCGGGAGCTTCACGCGGTCGTACCGGATGACGAGCGCCGGCCCATCCGCGCGCCCCATCTTGTCGGAGAGGTAGTACGCCTTGCCGTAGAAGCGCGTTCCGGCGGGGACGACCTCACGCTGCCGGTGATCGTTGACTTCAGGGGCAACCGACACCACCTCAGCACCAGGGGTGAACCACACACCATCAAACTGCTCTTGGCTGTGATCGAGGTGGAGGGAGAAACCAGCCCTATATTCCCAATGAAGCTGCTCCCGCATGGCCTCCTCCGCCCCAGCCGGGCACGTGAAGGCCTCGGGCCGTATCTGGGCCCCCGGACACCCCGCCGCCAGCGCAGCGACCAGCGACAGCGACGCGCACTGGACGGCGGCAACGGACTTCTTCGGCGGGCGGAGCGCACGTGCTGAGGGCGAGACTTCTGGGACGGGGGTCTTCAAGGTGAATCCTTCCTTCGGTGCAGCGGCGATGGCGGGCCCCGGGACTGTCACGGTCGAAGCGCTGTCAGGTGTCATAGCAGGAGGTGCTATCCGGGACGGTGGGGAATGGGGTGTGGCGGCAGGCAGGGGTGGGGCCGTGGCCTGACGCGACTCGGAGGGAACGTGCCCTGGCGCGCGCCAGAGGGCCGCGGCCATGACGAGCGCGACGATGCAGGCGAGGCCCGCGAGCCACCTGCCCGCGCGAAGCGGTCGCTCCATCCGAGCCACCTCCCGCTCCATGGGTTGCGGCTTGGAGGGTATCGCCAGCGCCGCGGGTGGTGGCCCTCCGCGCCGCTGCTCCGCGGGTGGATGGGCCGGCACGTCATACTCAGCGGAGCGCTCGGCGCGGAGGTCCGCCAGCTCGCGGCACAGCGCCTCGGTGTCGACCGGACGCGTCCTCGGGTCTCTGGCCAGGATGTGCTCGACGAGGTCGCTCAGCACCGCTGGCACCCGCGCATTCACCAGTCGAGGGGGCGGCGGTCGGAGGGTGTGGCTGTTCAAGTCGAAGCGCGGACGAAGCTCCGTCGGGCGTGGGTCGGTCAGCAGCTCATGGAGCATGACGCCGACGGCGAAGATTTCGTCGGTGACCTGGAACGCGTAGCGGGCCCGGTGCTCGTCCTTGTGCTCGCGCAGGAACTTGAACTGCTCGGGCGCGCGATAGCGGTCCGTGCCCGGAGGCAGGCCCCCGTCCGTCAGGTGTTCGGCGAGCGCATAGGTCGCGCAACTGAAGTCGATGATGACGGGCTCGCCGTCGCTCTTGCGGATGAGGACGTTGGACAGCTTCAAGTCCCGGTGCAGGATGCCCCGGCCGTGCATGTACGACAGTGCACCGGCGAGCTTCTCGAAGACGGCGACGATTTCGCGGACGGTGGGGTGCTTGCGCTCCGCCCACTCCGCGAGCGTCCATCCGTCCACGTAGTCGAGCGCGAGGTAGAGGTTCCCACTCTCCGCGAGCCCATATCCTTGCGGCCGGACGATGTGGGGATGGTCCAGCATGAGCAGCGCCGTCAACTCCCGCAGCGTCCGCGCATGCGTCTGCTTGGGGTCGCCGCTGGACTCCCGGTGCTGAGCCACCTTGATGGCCCGGTGCCTGCCATTCTTTTCGCCGAGGAAGACGAACGCAAAGCCTCCGTCCCCGAGTGGCTTGGAGACCTGCCATCCGTCAATCAACGAACCGGGCGGAACGTGGAGCATCGTCGCGTTCATGGTGCCTCCTCCGCGACGGGCTCCGGAAAGCGCACGTCTGGAATCGTGAGTCGACGGTCCCCATTCCCACGCACCTCCAGGGTGAAGACCAGGTCTGATGATGTCTTGGGCACGTCCACGACCGCCAGAATGCGCCCATCCTTCCCCGGAAGGATTGCCCCTGAATTCTCCGTGACGAGCCGCGCCCGCAGGGACACACCGTCTCGACCCACGAAGGTCGCTTCTCGGGGTGTCCAGGCTGGGTGCGTGGTGCCGTTCACGATTCTCATGTCCGCCAGAATCCAACCCGTGCCCCGATAGGCGACGAACTCGTCCAGGTTGAGCCCCTGCATCATCACACGCTTGCCTTTGCGGCTTGATGCCGTGACACCCTGCGCGTCCACGTAGCCGAGCAGCACGAAGTCTTCCGGCTTCGGCGTCGGCGCGTGGGCCGTGGGCTGGCAGGCCGTGTTCGGTGGCTCCGGACGTTGCACGTCGATTCGGGAGTCCACTTCGGCCGAATGGATCATGAGCACGAAGGCGGCCCGAGCCGGCTGCTGGCCATCGGCGAAGAAGACCCCGATTTCCTGCCGCTCCCCGTCGCCCAGGTGGGCCACGGGTTGAACGATGAAGGAGCGCTCGCCCGCATCCAGGACACGCAGCCGGGACGCATCAAAGGACAGCGTCCTCTTCTGGATGGGCGAATTGAACAGGAAGACGGTCGGCGTGTCCCCCGAGACGTGGACGACGGGCAGCGGCTCCGCGGGCGTACGGGCGACGGTGACGGCGCGCTCCCGCCTGACGCGCGCCCCCGGTGCCTGCTCATTCGCCGCAGCGGCGCCCGAGACGAGCGCGAGCACGAGGGCCAATCTGAAAGGTTGGAGCAATGGTACGTGACCTCCCGAATGGGAAGGCTACCATCGTGGATGCCCGCGCAGTGCGGCTCTTTCCTGTCGCCCGAGCCGCGTTCCGCGCCACCAGGCCCCCTGGGTGCAGGTGCTGACGCTGTGCCAGCAGGCACAACGTGATGCGCCATGAGCGGATGTGGTGGCGAGAGGCCCCAGCGAGCTGCCGCACGGACGGTGCCGCTGGCGGGAAACAAGCGGAACTTCCACCACCTGATGGCAGCGTGGCGCGGAACCTCTGCCCATCAACCGACTTCCACAGCCATTGCAGGCCTTGGGGACCCGCTCGACGAAGTGTTGCGGCGCCTGGTGAACGGCGACTATTGACCTTGCGGCCTTCTGGTGCCCAACGCCTTCCGGCATCACGGCGAGTGCGACCCAAGCACTTCGGCAAGGAGATCGTGGTCCAGCACTGGTGCTCAACGCCTTCCGGCATCACGGCGAGCGCGACGGGATGCCGGGTTCGGACAACCAGCGACGACACAGTGCTCAACGCCTTCCGGCATCACGGCGAGCGCGACTTCCAGTTCGACACTTCCGGCGCGGTCGGCTGGCTGTGCTCAACGCCTTCCGGCATCACGGCGAGCGCGACTAAGACGGATGTATGTGCTTTGGCCGGTGAATAGTGCTCAACGCATTCCGGCATCACGGCGAGCGCGACCCGGGAGTGGGTGGATGCGCTGTGGTGCGGCCTCGACGGGTGCTCAACGCCTTCCGGCATCACGGCGAGCGCGACGTGCCGAAGCAGTGCGTGGCCGGGTGGGGCGTTCAGCAAGTGCTCAACGCCTTCCGGCATCACGGCGAGCGCGACTCTCCGACTCGTTTCCTTCCAGTAGCGAGGGTGGAAGTGTGCTCAACGCCTTCCGGCATCACGGCGAGCGCGACCGGGGAGCGGTGTGACCGCGTCGCCGCGTGGTGGTGCTCAACGCCTTCCGGCATCACGGCGAGCGCGACCCAAGTTGAAGGGTCCCTTCATACGCGAGGAGTAGTGCTCAACGCCTTCCGGCATCACGGCGAGCGCGACCGCTGGCGGTATGCTCGCGCTGAGCGCGGGCAAGGGTGCTCAACGCCTTCCGGCATCACGGCGAGCGCGACTCCTCGCTCGGTCTGTTGGCGTCGTTGGCGCAGATGCTGTGCTCAACGCCTTCCGGCATCACGGCGAGCGCGACGGGCGAATCACCTCACCCAGGCGGACAATGACCCCGTGCTCAACGCCTTCCGGCATCACGGCGAGCGCGACGTTACGGTGCTGGCCCGCTGTTTTTCACCGGCACGTTGTGCTCAACGCCTTCCGGCATCACGGCGAGCGCGACATAACAGCCGCCAAGCGTGGAAAGGGCCCTGTCGTCACGTGCTCAACGCCTTCCGGCATCACGGCGAGCGCGACCCGCCTCGCGAGCGGTCAAGGCGCGTGAGGCTGCCAGAGCGTGCTCAACGCCTTCCGGCATCACGGCGAGCGCGACAATCTTCATCGATGACGTGCTGATTGCGGACGTGTTGTGCTCAACGCCTTCCGGCATCACGACGAGCGCGACACGAGCATGAAGCTGCATCTGAACCTCCTCGGCGAGTGCTCAACGCCTTCCGGCATCACGGCGAGCGCGACTGACGTGGGATGGCGTGGCACAAGGTGGGGAAGGATGCTCAACGCCTTCCGGCATCACGGCGAGCGCGACATGTACCTTGCCCCCGAGGTCGCCCGGGTGCGTGAGTGCTCAACGCCTTCCGGCATCACGGCGAGCGCGACCCGGTTCTCACGCGCGTATAAGTGCCAGCGTCCTACCGTGCTCAACGCCTTCCGGCATCACGGCGAGCGCGACCCGGTTCTCACGCGCGTATAAGTGCCAGCGTCCTACCGTGCTCAACGCCTTCCGGCATCACGGCGAGCGCGACACGCAGAACGCGAAGGAGAAGCTGGGCCTCTCGAAGTGCTCAACGCCTTCCGGCATCACGGCGAGCGCGACAGAACGCGTTCCGATGGCAGCTTGATTCTGTTGAGGTGCTCAACGCCTTCCGGCATCACGGCGAGCGCGACCTTGTGTGATGGCACTCAATCCCGCGTCGGTGCATGTGCTCAACGCCTTCCGGCATCACGGCGAGCGCGACACCAGGAAGTCGAGATTGAGGTCGAGCTGCGCGGCCGGACGTGCTCAACGCCTTCCGGCATCACGGCGAGCGCGACACCCGGTGCTCGGTCCGGTGGTATGGCAATGACACGTGCTCAACGCCTTCCGGCATCACGGCGAGCGCGACACTGCCTGATGCGCGGAGAGGCTCCGTTCGCTTCGGTGCTCAACGCCTTCCGGCATCACGGCGAGAGCGACTCGACGTGCAGGGGTTGAGGTGCATCCTCTGGACGAAGTGCTCAACGCCTTCCGGCATCACGGCGAGCGCGACTCGCGCCGTTCGATGGGCGCACGGGCGAGCTGATCCTGTGCTCAACGCCTTCCGGCATCATGGCGAGCGCGACAGGTGATGGGGTTCCAGGCCCAGATCGTCTACCGGTGCTCAACGCCTTCCGGCATCACGGCGAGCGCGACGAAGGCGAAGAAGGCCGTGAAGAAGTTGCCGGAGATGTGCTCAACGCCTTCCGGCATCACGGCGAGCGCGACTTCGCACCCATGCTGTTCTGCAGCCTGCAGGGTGGTGCTCAACGCCTTCCGGCATCACGGCGAGCGCGACCGCGCGCCCACGGCCCATACGTGGACGCATAGCAGTGTGCTCAACGCCTTCCGGCATCACGGCGAGCGCGACCGACCGGAGATGGTGAAGAAAAGTTCAGTCAAGAACGCGTGCTCAACGCCTTCCGGCATCACGGCGAGCGCGACTACCCTGCCGTCTGGCAACCCTGTGGTGTCGGGCACCACGTGCTCAACGCCTTCCGGCATCACGGCGAGCGCGACGCACCACCACGTCATTCGCTGGCATCCCCGACGCGTGCTCAACGCCTTCCGGCATCACGGCGAGCGCGACGTGGATGCGCCGGTGGCTGAGGGTGTGCCGACCGACAGCTGTGCTCAACGCCTTCCGGCATCACGGCGAGCGCGACTGGACACGGAGTTCCCCTTCTACCTGGAGCCGGACTTCCTGTGCTCAACGCCTTCTGGCATCACGGCGAGCGCGACTTTTCGCTGCACGCCGAAGTTCGCCCTCATGGAGAAGGTGCTCAACGCCTTCCGGCATCACGGCGAGCGCGACCGTGACGGGTACGCCGACTTCGGCGGGCACGCTCAAGTGCTCAACGCCTTCCGGCATCACGGCGAGCGCGACCTCTTCACCCAGTCCTACGTCGTTCTCAGCGTCGAAGTGCTCAACGCCTTCCGGCATCACGGCGAGCGCGACCAAGACCGGTCTGCCAGCCGTGGTTGTGTCCAAGGGTGCTCAACGCATTCCGGCATCACGGCGAGCGCGACACCGAACCTGCGCCCAAGGTCCACGTAGCCGCCGAGTGCTCAACGCCTTCCGGCATCACGGCGAGCGCGACTGTCTCCAGTCGGCCATCGGCAACCACTGGGAGTGGTGCTCAACGCCTTCCGGCATCACGGCGAGTTCGACCCCAAGCACTTCGGCAAGGAGATCGTGGTCCAGCACTGATGCTCAACGCCTTCCGGCATCACGGCGCGCGCGACCTCATCAACGGCGTCCTGCATCACAACATCAAGAAGTGCTCAACGCCTTCCGGCATCACGGCGAGCGCGACTATGCCTACTAGGTGGCCGTGGGCGCATCGCCCGTCGTGTGCTCAACGCCTTCCGGCATCACGGCGAGCGCGACGAGCGCCGGTAGTGACGGCGCTCAGATCAAGCTGGGGTGCTGCTCAACGCCTTCCGGTATCACGGCGCGCGCGACCGTCTTGGTGCCCAACGAGTCAAGTGCTCAACGCCTTCCGGTATCACGGCGAGCGCGACGTTCGCCCCCCACTTCAGCCGCAAGCCCACGTCCAAGTGCTCGACGCCTTCCGGCATCACGGCGAGCGCGACCAGCTCTTCGACATCGTGCGTCGGAACATCGAGTGGTGGCGCTCAACGCCTTCCGGCATCACGGCGAGCGCGACTCCCCTTCTTCCCCTGCCTGAACCACAGAGAGATAGGTGATCAACGCCTTCCGGCATCACGGCGAGCGCGACACCGCCGCGCACGCTCGCCACCATCGCACCCCTCCCTGTGTGCTCAACGCCTTCCGGCATCACGGCGAGCGCGACCCGTCCGCCGTCCTACGCAACGAACAGTATGCGTAGCGTAGTGCTCAACGCCTTCCGGCATCACGGCGAGCGCGACACCACCGCACCCAATATCCAGTCCAACCCGTGGCCGCTGTGCTCAACGCCTTCCGGCATCACGGCGAGCGCGACTGCCGGACTGGGCAAGTCAATCGCGGCGCGAGGTCTGTGCTCAACGCCTTCCGGCATCACGGCGAGCGCGACGGGCCTTGAGCTGTTCGAGACCCGGCAGGTGTTCGTGTGCTCAACGCCTTCCGGCATCACGGCGAGCGCGACCTCAAGCAGGGTCTGGTGAAGGAACTCATTGACGCGTGCTCAACGCCTTCCGGCATCACGGCGAGCGCGACCCGCCATCGGATGAAACGCAAGGACAAACGACCAGTGCTCAACGCCTTCCGGCATCACGGCGAGCGCGACTGGCTCAAGGACGCCGAGCCGGTCAAGGACGCGGCGGGGCGCTAGTGCTCAACGCCTTCCGGCATCACGGCGAGCGCGACCCGGGGCATGGTCAAGGAGCACGACGAGTACCAGGGGTGCTCAACGCCTTCCGGCATCACGGCGAGCGCGACAGCCCGCCCGAATTCCCCAGCAACTCCAGGGACTTACAGCCCTCTTTTCAAGCACCTCCCCCGCCTCCACCCAGGTTGTCAGGTCCAGACCCTACCCAGAACTCCGAACCTACGGAAATCACTCGTCTTTTCATCGATCATGCACCTATTCACCTGTCAAAGAGCCACAACCCCATGAACTCCCTGGGGAATTCGCCCATTTCGCCGTGACAGCCCTCCGCCACGGCGAGGTGCTTGAATGTCTTTCGCGCCCTTCAATCCCCGCAGGGCCCCTGCCAGGACACAACGGCACCTGGACTCACGCGGCGGTCGCGAGCCCCTCACGAAGCGGGACGACGCCTCGTACCGCGGGGCGAGGCGGAAGGAACAGGCCGCAACCCATGTGGCGACGTCCGCCCATCCCTCGCGCCTGGACACGCAGCGAGTCCTCTTTCGACAGGCCCTGCAGTTCAAGGGCATACCCCACCACCCGCCGCCCCTGGATGCACACCACCCGCCTGCGGCCCAGCACCGGCCGCGCTTCACATTCCAACTCCTGGAGCGAACGGGAGACACCCCGCAGGAAGGAGGCCGCGTCGAGCGCATGCTTGAAGGTCACGACCCGCGCATTCAGCGAAGACGCTGGCTCCAGCGCGCGAACCACCGGCGAACCGAGCACCACCTCGCGCCCGGCGACGTTCAGCGGCGCGGAGGTCAGCGGAAGGAGGTGCGGCACCAGCTCCGGTGAGCAACGCAGGCGCAGCGTGCCCCGTCCCAGGTGCAGCGACGCTCCCTCGGCGCGCTCGCCCCGAAGGGTGAACACCCCCAGGTCCGTCCGCCCGTGCAACTCGGGCACCCGGGCACACAGCGACGAGAAGAGCACGTATCCGTGGTCCAACGGCACGGGCCCACCTCGCACGGGAAAGAGCAGGTCGAAAGACGTCACGGAGAACCTCCCGTACCCATCATCCGGGCAATCAAGTTGTCCATCACCGTCTCGAGCTTCGGGTGCTTGTTGATCAGCTTTCGAAGGCCCGCCGCGCCCTCATCACGCGCCGCCGGAGCGAGCGTCATCAGCCGTGGCAGCCACATCTCCTCAAAGGACGTCAGGACCTGCCGCTTGGGCGTCTTGTCTTCACGACGCGCATCCACCCACGCCAGGAACTCTGTCAGCACGGGCGACGCGAGCATCGGACGCCGGGGAGAACGGATGTCGAAGTTCCCTTGCCTGACCAACCGGCCGTACCCCGCCGCCGTCTTGCCCCCCACGCCCCAGTGCCGCAGCGCTTCGTCCAATCGCCTTGCGGTCCAGGACAAGAACGCTTCCGCCTGGGGGTCCGCCTCCATTCCCGGCGCCAGGCTCAACGCGACGAGGAAGCAGCCCCCAGGCCGAACCGTCAAGAAGGCCACGGGATTGGGCGACTCATAATCGTTCGGCCATTCGGACGAACCACCATACCAACCCGCGTGGTGGACCGTGAGCACGTCGCGGGCCAGGAACGCTGGCGGCTTCTGCCCCTCGGACTCGCGAGGATGCGGCACCCACTGCGCGTCGTGGAAGATGACCTCGCCCGCATGGGCCTGCGCGCCATCCTCCCCGGGTACACCGAAGAGTCGGCGCCGCGCATCCGCCGCGTCATCGCCGTACACCGCGCGCAGGTAGCCGGCGAGCACGCCCTTCAGTGATGAGCCCGGCACCACGGGCACGCCCCACGTGTGGTGCAGCGTCAGCCCCACGCCAGTCGGTGAGGCATTGCCATGCCCCACCAACAGGCGGCTGTCGGCACGCGCCCGGAAGGTCACCGTGTACGACTGACGGAGCGACTCCTCCCAGCGCTTGTAGGCGACGGCGTATCCCTTGGGCTCGGGGTGCGTCTCCAACCCGGACAACCACTGCTCCCACGGGTCGGTCTTCGGGTCCTTGCCATGCACCTTCGCTGGCGCGTACCGCTCGTACAGGAGCCCGGCGTGAGCGCCCTCTTCCACCCTTCCCGCGAGCGGTCGCAAGGCGACGCGCATGGTCTCCACCGGCGTCTGAGCGTCACGCGTCACCAGGCACCTCCGCGGGGAACGTGGCCTGCACCGCGCGGCGGAACCAGATCAGCAGCCGCAGCGACTCGCGCGTGGCCAGCATGTACTCACTCAACTCCAGTCGCCGCACCTCTTCCGGCAGGCTCTCATCACTCAAGCCCGGCTTCGTCAGCCCAGGCAGCCGCGCATGGGACAGACAGAAGGCCAGGTCCTTCAGCAACTGCCTCGCGGCCTCGTTCTTGGCGCGCTCACGCTCCAGGAAGGAGAGCGCCGCCGCCAGTCCGTCGCGCAGCACCGCCGCGCCCAGGCCGTTCACCCGGGGCTTGTACTCCGCGCACAAGCCGGAGGGCACCGCGCGGACCCGCGCGTAGACCTCCAGCGCGCGCTGCTGCTCGCGCGTCCGGGCCGTCATCGGCCACCTCGCGTGCTCGCCATCGTCCAGCCCAGCAGCCGGCACCGGCCGCGTCCCACGGTGGCCTTGCCGCCCAGTTGCAGCACCGTGCCCTCGCCACCGAGCGCCTCGCCCAGCACCTCGTCCGCCGTCAACTTGCGCGGGGCCTTGTTGAAGGTGCCCGTGGCGCCCAGCACGCCCACCAGCAGCGTCTCCGCGGGAAGACTCTCCTCCGTCCAGAGCTGCCCAGGCGCGGCGGTGCCCGTCACCGGGTCGATGCTCACGCGCGTGTCCACCTGCGTGGCCGTCTCCCAGAGGAAGGACATCGTCTCGTCGTCCACCAGCACCAGCCGCTCCGCCAGCAGGTCGCGCTCCGGCTCCGGCAGCAACCCGCACAGTCCCTGGGCCCAGGCGGCCAGGGCCGCGTCGTCCTTCGGCTCGACGGGGAGGTCCAGGTCCTCCAGGTACACCCGGGCCGACGGCGTCCCGGCGCCATACACGACGGAGTTGCCCTTCACGGAGGCCACACGCGCGCCGAGCTTGCCCAAAGGCTCGACCTTGGGCCACGCCCCCGCCGTCTCGCCCAGGTCCCGGCGTGCCAGCGCGAGCAACAGGGGCGACGTCACCAGCGCGAAGGTGCCCACGAAGCTGCGCACCGGCAGGGCGAGCAGCCGCGCGTCGCCCACCACCAGCGCGCCCGCGTAGTCCCCAGGTTCATCACCTGCGGGGCCCGCCGTCAGGCGCCGAGGTCCGAAGACGGCGTCGTGCAGATTCTTCGCGTCGCCCGCCTCCTCGCGAGGCCGCAGCAGCTCGCGCAGCACGCCCTTGAGCGACGAGCCCGGGACGAAGGGGATGCCCGTGGCCTTCATTCGCGCCAGGGGCAAGTCGATGACGCCCACGCTCTGTCCGGTGCCCACGTGCAGCGGTGACAGCGCGTGAAGCAGATAGGGTCGGCTCTCCATGCTCAGGCTCCTTGTCCGTGATGGGGCGGTTGCCAAACGCCGGGCAGCACCTGCCCCAGCGCCTCCGCGTGGCCGCTGCCCCAGGAGGCCAGCCACAGCGCGCGCAGCTCTTCGGCGGTGAAGTCCCCACCGCCGTGCTTCTCGAAGAAGTAGACGGCGCCGGCAGGCACCCAGCGCCGCGTGGGACGGGGCCGCCGCAGCACCATGTCCCAGCCTGACACTTCCAATGCACGCGGCACCAACGCGGCCCGCAGCACCACGGGCGCGTCGACGCAGGGCAACCGGCCCACGTAGCGAGGCGGCGCCCCGGCCACGCGCTCGAAGCCGTCCGGCAGCCAGCCGCGCTGGAACTCCGCGGGCGTGGCCAGCACCAGACGCAAGCCTCGCGTCCTCTGGGCCAGCGCATCCGGCATGGCGAAGAGCGCCACGTCCAGCCGCTCCACGGATGAGAGACGCCGCCGCCCACCCAGGCCCACCGGGCCTCGCGGCAGCCCGCTGGCCGGATCCGGCCACACACAGGAAAGGCCGAGCGCCCACTCCTCCACGGCGAAGCCTCCTGCCTGCCGCTGGGCGCGGAGCATCTCGACCACCTCGCGGGAGTGAAGCATGGAGTCCTGCGACGCCTGCGTCTCCACGTCGATGGCCAGGTGGATGTCCGTACGCTGAGACAACCCCTCCTGCTCCGGCATGGGGGAGACCGGCGCGCCGCTCAGCCACGCCATCATCCGGGACTCCGGCCAGAACAGGGGCGAGGTCAGCGGCTTGCCGCTCGCGCTCCGGCGCGGATGCCACAGCGCCTCCCGGGCGTCGTCTTCATCCGGCCCCAGCGTCCTGGAACCACCTGGGTGCGGCTCCAGCCGGACCAGACACTCCGCGCCCCGTTCGTCGAGGACACGCACCGCGTCGGCGGGAACGGGCCACATCCGGTGGGCGCGCGTGAACGACTCCCCCAGGGCGCGGCGCAGCGCGATAAAGCGCTGGAGCCCCACCTGCTCCGAGCGGTGCTCCCACGACGCTGGGGACAAGGTGATGCCCGTGGCCGCCATGACGTCGTGGCCCCAGGCCGCGCGAAGGGCGCCTCGCACCGTGGTGGGCAGGGGCCACGGCAGGGAGTACCCGCGCCCCACTTCCGAGGTGTACCAGCCCCGGCCATCCTTGGCCGACAGGCCGTCGCGCGGCAGCAGCGCGAAGCACGCGTCACTCATCTCGCACCTTCCTTGTCCTCGGCTGAAGCAAGCCCGCGTCCCGCGCGAGCGAAGGTGTCCGCGACCAGCAACCGCGAGGACCAACGCTCCAGCGCCACCCACGGCGACTCGTGGGCGTGAGGGTCCGTGGACAGCTCGAGGCCCACCTCCGCTGGAGTGAGCGGCTTGGGCGCGCGGCCCGCCTCGGTCCTGGCGAGGATTCGGCCAGCTTCATCCTTCAGCAGTTGAGCCAACGTGGGCGCGTCGGCGGTGCCTGCGGGGAAGCGGCGCGCGAGGGCCGCCACCTCGTGGACCTTGCCCAGAGGCAGAGGCAAGGTGTCCCGCGTGAGCAGCGCCACGTCCTTCTCCAGTTGTCCCACGGGGTCGGCGGTCCACGGCGCGGTCCACAGGCGCTCCCGGCCGGCGTGCTTCGCCACGAGGAGGGCCAGCGCGTTGCGCCCCGCCTTCTTCGCGGCGGTCTCCGCGCGGCGGCCCAGCGTGAGCAGCTCGCCCAGGCTCTCCAGGACATGACCGACGCCCACTCCCACGGACAGCGTGGGAACGTCTGCGCCCGTGCCAGCGAGCGCCGCCTCCAGCGCGGTGCGGAAGGCGGTGGCGAGCGCCTGCGCGCAGGCGGGCGCGTCCATGGGCGTGACGAAGGCGAGCACGTCGTCGCCGCCCGCGTAGACGAGTACGCCACGGTGATTCACCTCGACGATGCGCTTCGCCTCCTGCGTGAACCCGGCGAGCGCCCGGGAGACACGCTGGTGCGCCTGATGCCCATCAGGCCGCTTCGCGAGTTGCTCCAGGGCGTGGCCCATCCGGTCACCATCCGCCACCAGGCAAGCCACGTAAGGGAAGGGCTCTGTCTTCATGGCGCGACGCAAGGGCTCCACGAAGTCACGGCCGAAGCGCGCGGCGGCCTGCCGGGCTTCGGGGATGGCGTACTCCTCGAAGTACGGCTGCAACCGCTCGGGATGGAGCAACTGCCCGTCGTAGGGGAACGCCTCCACCCAGGGACGTGACCGGGTGCTCACGGATTGGAAGGCGAGCGCCTTACACGCCTCCTTGAGTCGCGCGAGGAGCTCCGGATGCCGCGCACGCGCGGCCTGGAGCCATGCCGCCAGCCCGATGGAGGGCACGGGCACGAACTGCCCCGGAGTGCCGCCAGCGCGCTTGAGAACTCCGAGCGCATCCAACTCCTCGCGCAGGCCGATGCGGAGGGCGCTCCAGAGGCGCCCCTTCTCGCGGTCGCGGCGCAGCAAGGACGGACGCGCGCCGTCGAGGCTCGATTTGTGTGTGCCATCGGGGGGCGTCTGCTTCCACGGAGCGAACTCGCGAAGGCCGCGGCGAGCCTCCAGGGCACGCTCGGCCTCATGCAAGGCGGTGGCGTAGCCCGTGGGTGCATCCTCGACGAGCGCCCACGCGGCGTGGACCTCCAGGAAGCTGTCGAGTTGCTCCTCGGCGAGCGCCTCCGCGCCGAGAATGAGGAGGGCCTCGCATTTGTCGAAGACCCGCTTCCACTCTGCCCGCAGCAGGGACTTCGCCGCGTCCCTGGCGCGCCGGGCAGCCTGCTCCGGCGCGTCCTCCACCAGCGCGACGACCTTGTTGGCCACACCGGTGCTCGTGTCGCGCACCTGGTCCGGGTGCGGAAAGATGAGCGAGGCCCCTGACGCTTCGAGCGACCTCGCCATCTCCCGGGCCAGCTTCGACAGGAGCTGACTGCCATACCAGAGGTCCCGCGTGCGGCGAGCCTGCGCGATGTAGCCCTGAACCGGGCCCACCTTGAGAACGATGACGTGCTTCATGGGCTCACGCCTCCTGGGCCTTGCGGGTTTCCTTCAGCCACAGGAAGAAGGCGTCGCGCAGGTTGTCCGCGCGCTGGAGTGGCTTGAAGAGGGGTTGGTCGTCGCTGGCGCGAAACGCGTGCGCGAAGGACACGCGCGTGCGCGGGTCGGCGTCCTTGAACTGCGTCATCACGACTTGGCCGCCCTTGGGCGAGCCTCGCTCCAACCACAGTGCGATGGGCTCGAAGCGACCATCCGCGAGCGGCAACGCCTTGACGATGAGCGGCGACGCGAGCCGGTCCATCGACTCCCACTGGTTCCCCACCTGCCGCTCCCACTGGAGCTGTACGTCCTCGGGCTCCTTGGGGAGGTAATCGCCTCCTTCTCGCCGCTTCTGCTGGAAGTGAAAGACGATGGGCAGCCCGAAGCCGGAGCGCGGCCATGCTGGCGTCGCGGAGTGTTGCTTGCGTGGCGCGTGAACGTCTGGATAGGCATTGCCTGCCCGCCTGTCATGACGGGCCGCTCTGGCGAAGCGGCGAACCTTGTCGGCCTCGGGCCAGTTGGAGCGTCCCGCGCGCTTTCCCTCGCCTGGGTTCCTCGCCACGCCCAGCTCCTCGGTGTTGCCCGAGGACGTGGGCTGAGTGCCCTGACGGAAATCACGCAGCCATCCCAACGCGGACAGCCAGACCTTCTCGCCGTCACGTTGGCTCGCGCTCACATCCCCTCGGAAGAGGTGCGCTCCCCGAAGCAGGGGCATGTCACCCGGGCGTTCCGCCAGTTCAGGGGAGAAGAGCGGCAGGTCCCCAAAGAGCCGACGCAGCGAGGCCCGGTCCGCCGAAGCCGGGAGCCATTGGGCGATATCGGGCGTCGAGGGCTCCAGACACACAGCGCCGCAGCCGCGACGCACGCGCGAGCCGTACCCGCCGAACAGAATCCAGGCACGCACCGCGTTGCGAACCTGGGCCATGACCTCCCCCTGGGGAGCGATGACTTCCAGCGTGAAGCGAAGGCCTGGCTTCCAGCGAGGAAGGTCTGCTTCGCCCTTCCCGTTCCGAGCGGGCCACAGCGCATAGGAGGGCAAGGCGCCAAGGTCGATCTTCCCCGTGTCCTCCCCGGCGGGACGCACCTCCAGCACCCGGAGCTCCACCTGTGAGCGACGGGCACCGGCGTCATCGTCGTCCTGTGTCTTCGCCCCTCCCATGCCGCCCCAGAGCTGGCGTTCCTCGCGCGCCAACGCCTCCGCTCCAGCGGGGCCACGCGCGGCGAAAGCGTGGCCGTAGAGCGCGCGCCACCAGAAGCGCAGGTGTCCGCGCAAGGTGGGGACCCGGATGATGTCCACGGTGGGAAGCTCGAGGCTCCGCGCCACGACGCCGCCCCCCAGAATGGGCGTGACGGTCTTCAAGGACAACGTGAAGGACTCCAGCGGCGGTGCCGATGCGGAGCGCCGGCGCAAGAAGCTGGCTTCGGTTGAAGAAGGTTCAGGCAAGTCCAACGGGGACATGGCGCTCCCAGGGCAGGAGGTAGAGCAGCGACGTGAACGAGGCGTGTGAGCACGCACGGTGGGAACCGGCCCCACCGTGCCTTCCTGCCGCGCGGCTACCGCGCGTCCGTCCGCCGGGCGGCGAGCAACTCCGGGTGCCTCTCGAAGAGGCGCTCAAAGAGCAACCGCACGCGGTCCTGGAGCTCTTCACGCGAAGACGCCTCCCAGTCCCGGAGCGACTGGAGCAGGTCCTCGACCCACGCACGGTGGTTGTCCATGCGAACCAGCCGGTGCCGGAAGTAGATGGCCAGCATCACCTCCTCGCGGCTGTCCTCCAGAGACAACCGGACCCGTTGCTGGAAGTAGCTCTCGTGGGGGTCCCTGAAGGCAGGCAGCCCCACCAACTCCACCGTCACCCGCTCCAGCTCATCCCGCACCTCGGCGTCCGGTGAACGCACCGCGAGCACGGAGAACCGGCACGCATGGAAGAGCCAGATGAGGTAACGGCGCAACCTCCGCTCGGCGAGCTCCCGCACGGGGCGCACGGGCTCGAAGACCCGCAGAATCTCCAGCGAGTTCCAGACGATGGACTCGAGCGTCTTCACCTGCCCCACGTCCTTCACGGTGCCGCCCTGCTTGGCCTTGCGCCACGCCAGCGCCACCTCGACGCCCACGGCATCCGCGTCGTAGTCAGCGGCCTCCAGCACGAAGCCCGCCCTGCCGATGCCCCGGTAGCTGTACGAGGTCAGCCCGCCCTGACGGACATGGAAGGCCTCGTGGATGAGGAACAGCCGCAGGCACTCCTTCCAGTCGTCCTGCGACTGAAGCCGCTCTCGCAGCGCCCCCAACCCCAACAGCAACTCCCAATCCAACTTCCACTTCCCGGCGCCGTGACGGAAGAGTGGCGTTCTCTCGAAGGCAGGGTCGTCCTCGATTTCACTTCGCAGGTAGGCTTGCCCATCGATGTGCTCGACGAAGGGCTGCTGCGCAGGCTCCTTGAGCCAGGCGACCAGCTCCGTGTGGACCCGTTGAACCGCTCGGAGCACCTGCGTGGCCGCGAGCTTGTCGTCCGCGGTGGGCACGCGGGGCGCCACGACGCGACGGGCGCGGATGACATGCACCCGGTCATAGACCTGCCGGTCCGCGTTGAAGTGTAGGAGCGTCAAGGGATGCTGCGTGGTCGGATTGACGACCGTGCCCAGCGCCGCCGCGAAGCTGCCCGGCGCGTCGATGGCCAGGACCACGGACTCGGCGCCATCCAGCAGCTCATGCAGCCTGTCGAGCACCTCCCGGAACTGCACCGCCGCGCGAGCCACCTGCCCTGGGTTCTGGACCGCGGTCGTGGATGGCCCCGCCACGGGACGGAGGCAGACCGTCGTCAGGAGGGACGCCTCGGGCAGCCACGCCGACACCTTGGACCGGACGTTGTCCCGAATGGCGCGCGTCACCTCGACGACCAGCAGGACATGTCCCCTTCCGCCCTGACGCCCCGACGGGAGCCCTTCCACCTGGAAGAAGTCCTCCGTCGCGGGAGCGATCATCCGGTCATACCCCAGCGACCAGGAGCCATCCTGCGCCTGCTGATAGACACAAACGGGCCGGCGAGGCAGTCGCGACGCCAGCTCGAGCATCAACGCCAGGGGCGCGCAGCCGAAGATATGCACGGGGAGGTGGTCGATGCGCAGTTCCGCCTCCCGCTCGAGCAGGGCCGCCGCGAAACGCTCGTGCTCATCGAAGGACTCGCTCCACTCTTGCCCCGGAAGGCTCCGAGCAGCCCGGGCCGGGTCATGCGGATGCAAGACGACGGAGTCGACGTCGCGGTCGCCCTCCAGGCCGTACCGAATCAGGGTGTCCCGCGCAGTGGCCTCGATGACGGGCCGGTCCTGCTCGTAGCGCACGATGAGCGCGCGGGTCCTCGGGGTGATGGGGATGTCCTCGCTCCGCATGGCCTCTCCTGGAAAGGGCTTCAAAAGAGAGGACGCGAAAAAGGCCTGAAACCCATCGCGGCGCCGTTCACTTTTCGGATGACCGCGGCGTCAGCGATAGCGATACGTCTCGCCGAAGAGCTCCCGAAGCCGGAGATGGGCGCGCTCCGGATTGGAATCGCGCTCACTCAGCGCCAGCCGCACCGTCCTGGCCGCGCCCTGGAACGCGTTCCTCGCGGCCATCCGCTGCCCAAGCGTCATCCGCGCGTCGACCTTGCCTCCCAGCCCCGCGGGGTCGGGGACTGGCCGGTCCACGCGGCCCGCCATGAATGCGAAGAGCGTGTGCAGCCCCTCCAGATAACCCACCGGAGCTTGGGAGAAGGCTTCGTAGCCCATCACCTCCAGGTGAAATGACCGCAAGGGACTGGAGCCGTGCTGGCGGTTCCAGTGCTTCACAGCTTTGATGAGCGGCTTGAACTTCTTGCCCGCCAGCTCGTTCGCATCGGTACTCAGCCCCTTGTGAATCCGTGGGTTGGTATGAATCCACCGCCCGGTATTCCCCTCCGGGATGAGGAAGAGTTCCTGACTGAGGTGCTGATAGGCGGGAACCACGTCGAACTCGATGCCGGACTTCGTGAACTCCAGATGCACCGAGTGCTGTTGCAGAATGGGCAGTTCCTTATTGGGCCAGGCCTCGTGAAGGGCCTGACGCACCCGCTTGAGCGCCGCATCCGGCGTCTCCGGAGGAGTAGACGATGCCCGCCCCACCACAGTGAAGATGTCGATGTCATGCAGCGGCCGGATGGCGGTGCTCCGGCTATAGGACCCCGATAGGAACGACGTCTCACAGCCGGCGAGCCTCCGGCTCAGCTCCTCACGGACCAAGGTGTGCTGCCTGCTGACCTCGTCCCGCTGCCCCTCCGTCAGCTCCAGCGAACTGATGAACCGCTCCAGTGCCTCACCCACACTCAACACGATGGCGCCTCCTGTTCCGTCTCCCCGGAGGACGCTCCCGGCGCGCGAAAGGCATCGCGACTCGCGTATTTTCTTGAGGAACGCCTCCTCAGCGCGTGCCGGAGGTCAGCGCGAGGACGTCTGAGAGAGGGGGCCGCCGCCCCGCGACCTTGTCGAGCATCCGCGCGACCATCTCGACAGTCGTCCCGGATGCGACGGCCTCCAACAACTCCGTAGGGGGCCGCGCCGTGACATGCTGGAACATCAGCTCATGCTCGGCTTCGCTGGGAAACGGGAGTCTGCCCGCGAGCATCTGGAACCAGAGGACACCCAGGGCGTAGACGTCCACCGCCGGTCCCACCCGCTTGGCGCTCACCCACTGCTCGGGCGCCATGTAGTGCCGGCTTCCCAAAAAGGACTCTTCAGCGGTCGACAGCGGCAAGCCGGAGTCCGGCGCCTCGGGCCCGGAGAGCCGCTTGGCGAGCCCAAGGTCCGACAGCCGAACATCCACCCTGCCCGGGCCCTCGCAGGCGAGCAACACGTTGGCGGGCTTCAGGTCGCGGTGAACCCACCCATTCTCATGAAGCAGGGACAAAGCCCCCGCGAGTTGGTGAACGATGCGCGCGCAATCATCATCCTTGAATTGGCCTCCCTCTGCGGCGAGCCCTTGTTCCAGACTCCTCGGCAACCACTCCAGGACGAGGTAGGGGTGCTTCTCTTCGATGAGCCCCACCGCGAGTCCCTGCACCAGATGCGGATGCCTCAAGGACAGCAGCGACTGCGCCTCCTGGAGAAAGCGCGCCACCATCTCCGCATGGACACACCACCGGGTCGCGAGCACCTTGATGGCGACGGGGCCTCCGCTGGCGTCGCGGCCCTCATAGACATCACTCGTTCCCCCCGTATCGGCCTTGCGTTCGATGCGGTACGCCCCTGCCTGAGTTCCTTGAGGCAACATGCCCGGCGGACCTCGTCAAGAACGGGTGGCGGGCTTGAGCGCGCGCAGCCGCAGCACACTGTTCAAGGCATCCCGCAGCCCGTCCGCGCATGAGGGATACTCCGCGATGAAGGCTTCCATGTCCGGGGACGCGCCCGCACCCCGCTTGCGGAAGTACGCGGCCAATGCGGCGCTCACCTCTGCGTCGTCCTGGCTGGAACTCGCATCACTCCGCATCTCCCGCCGCAGGGTGCTCATCCCTCGCTGCAACAGCGATGACACGGAGGTATGCGACTTTCCCATTCGCTGAGCAGCTTCTTCCACGGAGAGTTCGTCGAACCAGAAGAGCGAGATGGCCTTCTGTTGGTCCGGCGTCAGGAGCGTGAACTTCGACAGCAATCTGTGCCAGTCCTCATGATGGGCGGTGACCTGGCTTGGCGTCCGCTCCTGCGAGGGAAGGGACTCGGACGCCTCTCCCTCCGGCACCCGCCCCCCAGGAACATATTTCGCCTGTCCCGCCTCCACGCGGACAATGTCGATGGACTGAGAGAAGACGACCTGCTTGAGCCAGGTGACCCACTCTCCCTCGGAGTTGCCACGAAAGGACGCCAACTTCTCGAAGGCGCGCAGCGCGGAGTCCTGGAAGATGTCCGACGGGCGGGTGGCTCCCTGGAGCCCCAGCGCGGGACTCTTGGATGCATGCCGCTCCAATGCCTTCCAACTCCGGCGGAACAAAGCGTCCATGGCCTCCTGCTCTCCAGCACGTGCCCGCTGGAGCAAATCCTCGAATGCTGTTTCCTCATGGGATTGCGGAATCATCACGTCCCCCCTCGTTACGGATGGTGGTTCTCACATGCCAGGGCACGGAAGCGAATGTCTTCCGGATCCTGTTCCAGGAAACGATTCACCAGCGTACACCGTTCCTGGCGAAACGACTGCCCCTCTACATCCCGGCCCTGGATGCGCGACACGTCCTCGCTTCCCCGGAGCGCATGGGCATACATCAGCGCGAACCGTTTATTGGGGGGTTCGCCGTCGAGCAACTCCCTCCCCAACTCCCGAGCCTTGCCGTAACTCGCCACCGCCTCCATCAGGCGACGCTTCCTGAGGTGCAGCCCGCCCTCCGCCACCAGGCTTCGCCCCTGCGCCCAGCGAAAGAACTGCTCACCGCCGCGAACAGAAACACATCGCTCCGCAATCAAGACCGTTCTGGGGATGAGCCGCTCCGCCACGTCGAAATCTCCCGCCTCGATGGCGACCTCGCTCCGCTGCGCGAGCACCACCGCGAGTAACGCCTCGTCGTAGGGCCCCCAATTCATCTCGTGCAGCGAAATGGCACGATCGAACAGTTCGGCGGCATTGCCCAGATGTCCCTGCGCCCATTCAAGTTCCGCGCGCTCCGACAGACTCACCGCGAGACTTCGCCGAGTATCGACAGCGGTGTCTCCCTCCGCGGGCTGTTCCTCCATGTACTGCTGGGACGCCATCAGGCGATCACCTGCCAGGGCCCATTGCCCCCGCGCCATGGCGACCTTGCCCAACTTGGAGTCGTTCAGCGCGAGTTCCCATAGCAGATCCTCGTCGGACGGCCGGTCGGCAAGCCCTGAACGAATCGTACGAAGCGCCTCGGTCAACCGGCTCTCGGCTTCGGCCAGGGTGCCATCGTAGTAGGCGATGTCCCCCATCCTGTGCGCGACGTGAATGGTGGCCAGACGAACGGGATACCGCGCCTTATCGGACGTGGGCAATGAGGTCAGGGACACGTTCAGCCTCCGGAGCATCTTGAGCCGAAGTTCGAGCGTGTGGGCCAACCTGCTCAGGTTCCAATCCGCGTCCTCGGAGATGTTGTCCGCTGCCGCGACCAGGCGCAGCAGATTGGCCTCCGCGTGTTGCCGCTCCTGCTCGGCGCGAACCGCGTAGAAGAGAATCGCCAGGCCCGCGAGTGCCGCCATGCCCAAGAGGAACCGCCTGATGCGGATGCGCTGACGGGAGAGCCGCTCCGCCGCCAGCAGGAAGTCCCGCGCGCGAGGGCTGAGGGCGGGTGCGTCCCGTGGGTCCGGGATATCGAATCCGCGTCTGTAGTGGTCCAGCAGCGTCCCAGTGGGCAGACCCTCCCGCGGTCGGCGCGCCTGCTCCCACGCATTCGCCACGCCTTCCAAATCCAACTGCCGCTCCAACAGGACGCGCTCCTGGGCCAACCAGGCAGCCAGCGGTGGAAACTGGTGCAGCAAGGTCTCATGCACCAACTCCACGCGCTGGAGCGACGGATTGACCTCTCCCGTGAGCACCACCAGCCGGAGGCCCGGCAACCCTGGCGTGGACGGCCCCGACGGGATGCCAGACAAACGGTAGAGCACCTCTTCGGCCAGGGTGTCGCCTCCCGCCGCCATGAGGATGTCTCGACGGGAACGAGGGCGGCGGGTATCCGCCGTGCCGCGCCCCACCTGAACCAACGCCAGGAGGAGCCACTTCGCCCGCTTCGTGCCTTCCTCTCCCAGGCTCTTCAACAACGACTCCGCCTGGAGAGCCAGCGCTCCCCCAACGCCGCCCAACCGATCGTAGTGCTCATGCGTCAGCGGCGCGCCGCCACTGAGCGTCCATAGGCTCTGCAAGGTATGCCCCAGCAATGGGAGACGGCCCGTCTCGCTCCGGACGTCCTGCACCATGCGCTCGGCGAGACCCGCGCTGAGCCGGAGCCTCGCGCGCCTCGCCACCCCATGGACCACCTGCGCGAGGGCCTCGTCGCCCATGGGCAGCAACGGGAAACGGGCCGCGGCATGGAGGTGGTGCGGCAGCGAGGGCATCTGTTCGAGCCGGTGGATGAAGTCACTGCGAAGGCTCGTGAACAGCCGCAGCGGCGTCTCCGGGGCCGCCAGCGCGGCCGCGAGCAACGCATCCACTGTCTCCAACTCCGCGCTGCCCAGCGTGAACAACTCCTCCAGCGGTTCGATGACCAGGAGCAGGCGGTACGCCGTGGGCGTATGCGCCGTGACGAAGTCATGGAGAGCGACAGAACCACTTCGGAGGAGCGCCTCGATGTCATCAAGCGGCTTGACGGTGCCGACAGCCACATAGGCAGTGGAGAGCGCCTCCGCGAGATGACGGAGCGGCGTGTCCGAGGGACGCAACGTGGCGATGAGCCAGCGCGGCTCCGCATCAGCAGGCAGTTCCCTCAATCCTGGTAGCAACGCGGCCTGGATGAGCGAGGACTTTCCCACACCGCTGGGCCCCTCCAACTGCACCCAGCGTTGAGAACCCAGGCGGGCCTCTTCCAACCGCTGGAGCAGCGCGCGGGACTCTTCTTGCCGGCCGAAGAACAGCTCCGCGTGCGCCTCCGTGAAGGGAGCCAGTCCGGGTACGGGGCAGACATCCAGCTCTTGCGCCCAGGCGCGTTCGAACAGGGCGCGGCACCGCTTCATGTCGGGACGCGCCGCGGGCTCCTTCTCCAGCATGTCCGAGATGAACGTGGCGAGTGCCGCGGGCACGGACGGCACAAGCTGCTTCAAGGACGGGGGCTCTTCGTACTGATGCGCGGCGATGACCAGCACGGGCTCGTCCTCATCGAAGGGAGGCCGACCCGCGAGCAACTCGAAGAAGAGGACGCCCAAAGCGTAGACATCCGCGGCACCGTCGACCTTCGCGGCGCTACGACACTGCTCCGGTGCCATGTAACGGAACGTCCCGATGAACGTGGCTTCGTGCGTATGAACCTGCGTGGCCAGCAGGTCCGCCTGCCCGCTCGGGACCTTCGCGATACCGAAGTCGAGCAATTTGATTCGATGCCCCAACGCCAGCGTGGAGTCCGGGCACAGGAAGATGTTCTCTGGCTTCAAGTCGCGGTGGACGATGTCCTCGGCGTGGACGTCCACCATCGTGGCGGCGATTTGTCCGCAGATGGCCAGGGCAGATTCCAAAGGAATGCGGGGCTGAGCTTGCATCCACTGCCTGAGCGACAGTCCTTGCAAGTGCTCCATGGCCAGATACGCCGTGCCCTCGACACGATCGAAGTGGAGGATTCGAACGACGCCAGGATGCTCCAGCCGAGAAAGGGCCCGCGCTTCTTGGAGAAAGCGTGCGACGCGCTGCGGGTCCGCCGCCGCGGAGGGGGACATCACCTTCAATGCCACCTGGTTGCCCACGCTCTCGTGGACCGCCGCGAAGACTTGCCCCATTCCGCCACTGCCAAGCGAATGCAGCAACCGGTAGGGACCGACCTGGGTTTGAGATGGATGCGTCATGGGATGCGCGTGACCGCCCGGACGGAGGCACCAAGAGCCTGCGCCTCCTGGGCATTCCCAGTCCAGCCCCGCCCCTTCTCCAGCGTCATCCATGCCATTCAAGCGGGTAGGGGGCAGTCAGACCCCGCCTGAACCCAGGAGGAATCGCCTGTCAGACCCTACCTGTAGGGTCTTCACACTTCATGACCACCGTCTTCGACCTCATCCTGCGCAGGCTGGTGCAAGGCCATCCCGAGCAACTGCTGTTGCTCCTCTTTGGGGGACAGACGCCCGCCTTCATCCGGATGGCGGACTCCAGCCTTCCGCAGTCCGAGCGGCGCGCGGACACGGTGCTGGTGGTGGAAGCCCACGGCGTGCGCTTCGCCGTGGACATCGAAATCCAGGCGCAGGCGGACCCACAGTTCGCGGTGCGGTTGTTGGACTACACGGTCCGCATCCATCGCCGGGAGAAGCTGCCCGTGCTTCCGGTCGCGATCTACCTCACGCCAGAAGCCGAGGGGACGCCGCCGCCCTACGGCTTCGCGTGCCCTGGCATCCGCGTCCTCACCTTTGACTTCCAGGTGGTCCGACTCTGGGAGGTGGACTACCTCCAACCTGCCTTGCAGGCGGCCTCCGCCCTGATTCCCCTCTCTGTCCTGGAATCGCGCGCGGGTCCTGAACGCATCGCCTGGGCCGAATCCCGCATCCGTCAGGCATCGAGCCTTTCGACGGAGGAACGCCTAGACTTGCTCGTGGTACTCGGCACGCTGGCGTCTCGCCGGTTCGGGCAGGAAAGGCTCAGTCAGCACTTGAGGGACATCATGATTGATTCACCTTTCTGGGAAGAGCAACGCGAACTGGTTCGGGCCCGAGTCGCGGTCCAAGAACGCGTCCAGGTGCTGCACACCTTCGCCCGTGCGCGCGGAATCCCCCTGCCCGCCGATGCCGAGGAGCGTCTCGCCCAGCTCGGCGCCGCGTCCTTGAAGGACCTCGTCACCCAGGCCGTGACCGCCCCAGACACCGCGGCCGCCGAGCTGCGTGCGGTTCTCGCCCAACAGGGCCACTGACGCCGTCCCCTACTCCTTCACCGCGCCCGCGGTGAGCCCGGACACGATGCGCCGCTGGAACAACACCGTGAGCGCCACCAGGGGCAGCGTGGCCACCACGGAGGCCGCGGCGATTTCGCCCCAGGGCTCGCGGTACTCGCTGGCGAACAGGCTGATGGCCACCGGCACCGTGCGCTTCTCCGGTGTGGAGAGGAAGGTCAGTGCGTAGAGGAATTCGTTCCACGCGAAGATGAAGACCAGAATCGCCGTCGTCGCCAGCCCGGGCGCGGCCAGCGGCAGCAATACCTGCCGGAAGGCCTGGAACGGCGTGCAGCCATCCACGCGCGCGGCGCGGTAGAGCTCGTCGGGGAGCTGCCGGAAGAACGACGTCAGCACCCACAGCGTCAACGGCAGCGCGAAGGTCGCATACGGCAACGCCAGGCCCACGAGGCTGTCGCGCAACCCCACCGCGCGCAGAATCAGATACAGCGGGCTCACCGTGGCGATGGGCGGGAACATGCTCACCGCCAGCGCAGCACTCAAAAGCAGGCCCTTGCCGCGGAACTCCAGCTTCGCCAGGGCGAAGGCAGCCGCGGCCCCCACCGTGAGACAAAACACCGTGGTCAGTGCCGCCACCACCAACGAGTTCAACACCACGCGCAGGAAGGGCCGTCCCCACAGGACGCTCGCGTAGTTCTCCAACGTGAGGTGCGAGGGCCACGGCCGCGTCAGCTCGCCATCCGGCCAGAGGCTCGTCAGCACCTGCCAGAAGAAGGGCCCCAGGAAGAAGGTCAGGAACGCCACCACCGCCAACGCGGTGCCCAGGCCGGGACGCTGCTTCATCGCGCCGCCTCCTCTCGCCCGAGCAGCCGCAGCCACACCGCCGCCAGAATCACCACGCACAGGAAGGTCGCCACCGACAAGGTGCTCCCGTACCCGAAGTCCCCCGAGCGCATCAGCGTCTTGTACGCGTAGATGCTCAGCGTCTCCGTCGTGTTCGCCGGCCCGCCCTCCGTGAGCACATAGATGGCGTCGAACACCCGGAACGCATCCAGCGAACGGAACAACAGCGCCAGCAGCAACGCGGGCTTGAGCAACGGCAGCGTGATGGACACGAACGTTCGCCACGGCGAGGCACCGTCGACGCGCGCCGCCTTGTACAGGTCCTCGGAGATGCCTTGCAGCCCGGCGAGCACCAACAGCGCCACGAAGGGCGTCGTCTTCCACACGTCCACCAGGATGGCCGCGTGCAACGCGTACCCCGGCGCGCCCAGCCAGTTGATGTCCTGCCCCGGCAACATGCGGTTGATGACGCCGTACTCCGGGTTGAACATCCACGCCCACAGGCGCGCGCTCACCACCGTGGGAATGGCCCACGGGACCAGCACCGAGGCACGCAACAGTCCCCGGCCCGGGAAGGACCGCTGCAGCAGCAACGCCAGCGGCACCGCGAGCAGGAGCTCCACCGTCACCGCCACCGCCGTGAAGTACGCCGTGTTCCCCAGCGCGGCCCAGAAGCGCTCGTCACTCAGCAGGTACGCGTAGTTCTCCAGCCCCGTGAAGCGCCGCTCGCCGAAGACGAGGATGAAGCGGTGCAGGCTCAGCCAGATGGCCGCGAGGATGGGGTACAGCGCCACGCCCGCCAGCACCACCACCGCCGGAGCCACCAACAGGTACGCCTGCCGGCGCTCCTGCTCCATCGAACCCCGCCCCCTCACGGCCCCTCCCCCGTCAGATGGTCCACCTGCCGCTGCGCGCGCTTCAGCGCGGCCTCGGGCGTGCGCAGCCCGGCCACGGCGGCGGAGAACTCGCTCTGGAGCACATCCGAAATCAGGTTGTAGTACGGCGTCACCGGCCGAGGCTTCGCGCGCTCCACCAACGGCAGCAGGCTCGCGATGAACGGCGCCTCCTCACGCAGGCGCGGGTCCTGATACACGGCGGGCCTCGGCGGATTGCGCGCGTAGTTCAGCGCCAGCACCCGGTTCGCCTCCGGCGACGTGAGGTGCGCAATCAACCGCGCCGCCAACTTCCGCCGCTCGGGCGACACGTGCGCGTTCACCGCGAGCTGCCACCCGCCCAGCGCCCCGGAGCCCGGCTCGCCGCGCACCGTCGGCAGCGGCGCGATGCCCACCTTGCCGCGAATGGGCGAGTCCGGCTTCTGCGCCTCGCTCCACGCATAGGGCCAGTTGCGCATGAACACCGCGCGCCCCTCCTGGAATACGCGCCGGGACTCCTCCTCCGAGAACCCCGTTACCGTCGCCGGTGACACGCCGCGCTCCACCAGCCCGCGCAGGTACGCCAGCGCCTCGCGCGCGGGCGCGTCGTCCAGCAGCACCCGCCCATCCGCGGACAGCGACTGGCCGCCGTGCCCCCACAGCGCCTCGTAGACGTTGCAGGACAGGCCCTCGTACTGCCGCCCCTGCCACACGTAGCCCTGGAGCCCCGGCGTCTTCGCCATCGCCTCGCGCGCGAAGCGCTCCAGCTCCGCGTACGTGCGCGGCGCGCGCGGCACCAGGTCCGTCCGGTAGTACAGCACGCCCACGTCCAGGTACCACGGCACCGCGTACGTGCGGCCCTCCACCACCACCGCCTCCACGGGGCCCGGGAAGAAATCCTCGCGCAGGCGCTCGGGCGGGAAGTACTCGGACAGGTCGGCAATCCACCCGGCGCGGGCGAACTCGGGGACCCAGACGACGTCCGCCACCAACACGTCGAAGTCCCGGGCACCGCCCTCCAGCGACGTGAGGAAGAACTGGTGCGCCAGGTCCGACGCGTTGGGCAACGCCTCCGTGACGAGCTCCACCCGCGGGTTCTCCCGCTCGAAGCGCGCCAACAGCTCACGGAACGGCTCGGGCGGGCCCCACAGCGGCTGATACTTGAAGACGAGCCGCGTGCGGCCCGCGGCCTCGCCCGCCGCTTCTTCGCGCCGGCAACCGCCCAGGCCCACCAGCGCGACGAGGCCCAGGACGAACACGATGGAGCGAGGGCATCCCATGCGCCCGGCATGACTCCAGCCGCGTCCGCTCGCGTCAACCTCGGGAATTCGCGGAGGTCCGCACGTCAACACCCCGAAAGTCTGGCGCTCTGAATGAAAACAAACTTTCCAGATATTCAAGGTCAGCCAGCAAAGCCAACCATGGCCTGTGAGTCAGAGACAACTGAGGGAGAGCCACGATTCGCTTGGACGCCGCCGGAGCGGTATTCTCACGCAGGCAAGGACAACTCGGAGGGGGAACGATGAAACAACAGCCTCGGGAGTGGACGTGCGGCGCGCACCGGGCGCACATCGAGGAGCCGAACACCCTGGTCGCCGTCTTCACCGGACTCATCAGCCTGGACGAAGTGAAACAGACGGTCACCCTCTACGAAGACACGTACAAGCAGAAGGGCCAGTACTACCTCATCGCGGACATCGGCCGGTCCTCGCTGGAGGCCGCGGGACGCCGGTACATGTCCGAGAAGGCCAGCTCCGACTGGTACCACGCCATCATCTACGTCGGCGCCGACATCGTGATGCAGACCTTCGTCAAGGCCATCGCCCTGGCGCTGCTCTTCACCGGCAAGTCGACCTTCGAGACGGTGTTCGTGAAGACCCCCGAAGAAGCCCGTGCCTGGGTGGCCCAGCACCGGGTCCGCGCCCGCGGCAAGACAGGCTAGCTGGGTCAAGAATTCCCCGCCCAATTAGACATTCATGCATCTCGCACTATTCCGTCCAAGGGCGTTATGCTCGCTCGGATTCTGGAGGGAGTGACATGCAGCAACTGGAATGGAAAATCGGCGCGCACACGATTCGCTACGAGGCGCCAGACGTCGTCCTGGCCAACTTCGTCGGGCCCATCGACCTGGATGAAATCAAGCGGTCCGTGGAGGCCTATGGGGAGATCGCCCAGAAGTACGGGCCCTACTACCTCATCGCGGACATCGGTCAGTCCCAGCTCGGCGCAGAGCCGCGGCGCTACCTGTCCGAGAACGCCAAGGCGGACTGGTTCAAGGGCAGCATCTACGTGGGCGCGGACGTGGTGCAGCAGACCTTCGGCAAGGTCATCGCGCTCGGCATGCTCTTCACCGGCAAGACGCGCTTCGAAACGACGTTCGTGAAGGACCATGACGAGGCCCGCGCCTGGATGGCCCAGCACCGCCAGAAGAACAAGAAGCTGGGCTGAGCCCGCTGACGGCATCCCGGGGTGGGCCTCGAGGCCCACCGTGATTGCCCCTTCCTTCGCCCTGGAGTCCTCCGGCCACCGCCCTCGGCGGGCCCACTCCAGGTGCACCCGGTGATTGGCTCGGGGACTCGCGCAAGGTGAAGTGCCTCACACTCGCAGGCACATCTGCCACTTTTACTGGAATCAAACGTCCATATTGAAAACCAGTGAAGATGAAAAATTGCGCTGAAATTGGCATTAAAGCGTGAATTCGTTGTATAGGCGGATTTGGGAGCCCCTTCCTGCCCGGTTGTTCCTCGCCGGCTCCCGTCATTCCTGACCCACGCCAGGAGGGGCCTGTCCCCTCCATTGCCCATCACCCGATGCAAACGAACCGCGTGCCGGGGGGCCGCGCTCGTCTGATGAGTCACGCCATGTCCGTGCCCAAGCAGGAAGAAACCGGAGCCCCAGCTCCCGCCTCAAGCGGCCGTTGTCCTCACCTGGGAGCCCAGTACAACCCCTTCGCCGGCCCCCACGTGGAGAACCCGCACCCCTTCTTCGACCAGCTTCGCAAGGAGGAGCCCGTCGCGTTCAGCCCCATGCTGAACATGTGGTTGATCAGCCGCTACGACGACATCGCCCAGGTGCTGAGGGACCCGGCGCGCTTCTCCAACCGGGACATGCTCGTGAGCGGCACCCACGCGCACCTCACGGAGGAGGCGCGGGCCATCCTGGCGCAGGGCTATCCCACCGCGCACGTGCTGCTGGGCATGGACCCGCCCGAGCACACCCGCCTGCGGCGGCTGATGAACCAGTGCTTCACTCCGCAGCGGGTCGCAAGCCTGGCGCCGTTGGTCCAGCGCATGGCCACCGAGCTGGTGGAGCGCTTCGACAAGACGGGCCAGGCGGACCTGGTGACGCAGCTCGCGTACCCCATGCCGGTCCACGTCATCCTCGGCGCCGTGGGCGTCCCGCAGGAGGACTTCTGGCGAATCAAGGGCTGGAGCACCGACTGGCAGCGCATCCTCTTCGAGTACGTCCCGCCCGAGAAGCAGGTGGACATGGCGAAGGGCTTCCTCGAGTTCCAGCAGTACTGCATCCGCCTCATCGAGGACCGGCGCCGCAACCCGCGCGATGACCTGGCCAGCCACATGCTGGCCGTGGAGGACAACGGCGAGGCCCTGTCCCTGCACGAGCTCATCATGGCCATTGGTGGCTCCATGCTGGCCGCCGGCCACGAGTCCACCACCGCGCTGCTGGCCAACGCCTGGAAGCTGGCCCTGCAGCACGGCCTCTGGCAGCGGCTGCGCGACCACCGCGAGCTGGTGCCTCGCTTCCTGGAGGAGTCCAGCCGCTATGACTCCGTCTCCCACGCCATGATTCGCACCGCCACCGAGGACGTGGTGGTGGGCGGCGTGAAGATTCCCGGAGGCTCACGCCTGCTGCTGCTCTACGCCGCGGCGAGCCGGGACGAAGCCCTCTGCCCCCACGCCAACAAGCTCGACCTGGACCGGGAGAAAGTGCCCCAGCACCTCACCTACGGCCGCGGCACGCACTTCTGCCTGGGCGCCCCCCTGGCCCGGCTCCAGTTCCACGTCGCCACCAACCTCCTCCTGGACCGGCTGCCCGACCCCAGGCTCGTCGCCGGACAGGACTTCGGCACCACGCAGAACCTCGTCCTGCGCCAGATGAAGCACCTGAAGGTGGAGTGGACGCCCCACTGAACCCCTTCGCGCCGTACCCGAATTGAGCGAGGGCCTGGAGACCCACACCGGTCTCCGGGCCCTTCGCGTTTTCAGCACACGGATTCCTACAGGAAGGGTATAAACCCACCCTGTCGCAGGTCGAACCCCAAGTCAGAGCGAACCCACACAGGGTTCCCAGCGACCCTTCCAAACGCGCCCATTCTGGAATACGTGCATTCCAGAAAGAATTTTCTTGCCACACTGCCCGATTTCACGAGAAAGAGGCCCGGAACACGCTGCTACCGCGTAAAACATCAGGAGCCCCCCGACATGTACGCTCAAGTGGTCGTCGATGAGGCAGACATCCAGTTCGCGCAGCGGGTTGATCGCAAGGCGCTGGCGGCCGTCACCCGGGAGCTGTCCCAGGTGAGCAATGTGCGGGCGCTATGGACGCTGGCCGTACAGTGGGCAGCCATCGCGGCGGCATTTGCCTTCGTCTTCTGGGTGGACCGTTGGTGGGCCTGGCCGCTGGCGGCCGTGGTCATCGCGACGCGGCAGCACGCGCTGCTGGCGCTGATGCACGAGTCGGCGCACTACCACTTCCTGTCCAACCGCAAGGTGTCGGACGTGGTCGCGGACCTGCTCTGCGCCTTCCCGCTGAACATGACGACGGCGGGCTACCGGCACGAGCACATGCTGCACCACCGCTATGTGAACACGCCGCAGGACCCGTACCTGGCCGGGCAGTTGGTGGACGCGTCCTGGCACTTCCCGCGCACGCCGCTGCGCGCGACGGCCGTCTTCCTGGCGGACGCGCTGGGCCTCTACGCCCCCAACCACCTGAAGGTGGTGATGCCCTGGACGTACTGGGGCCGCCTGGCGATGGGCGCCCAGCCGCGCATCACCGCGGGCGAGCACCTGCGCTACTGGCTCTACGTGGCCACGCTCGTCACCGTGCTGGTGACGACGGGCGCGTGGCTGCACTGGCTGCTGCTGTGGGTGATGCCGACGGCGACGGTGATGATGGCCTTCTTCCGGATGCGCGCCCTGGGTGAGCACCCCATCGAGGAGACGACGTCCGGTGACGAGACGCGCGAGACGCGCGACGTGATGGGCACCGCGCTGGAGAACTTCTTCATCGCGCCGCTCAACGTGAACCTGCACCTCACCCACCACGCGTTCCCCTCCGTGCCCTTCTACAACCTGCCCGCCATGCACGCGGCGTTCGCCAAGACGGGCCTGCTGGAGGACGGCGTGAACCGCTTCGAGACGTACCTGGGCAAGGAGAACAGCCTGTTCCAGCACCTCACGCGTGAGCCCGAGGCCTCCGCGGCCTCCGTGTCGCAGCCGGCCGCGCTGGGCCAGCCGCTCCACTCGTGAAACAGGCGCCCCGGGCCGCGTGAGCCGGGCGCCGCCAACCGCTGTCCCAGGTGTGGCCGGGGGGCTCCACCGAAGACAGCAGGCGCGGCGCCCGCCGCGGTCAGAAACGCCGCAACGAAGACCACGGGAAGGGCTTCCAGAAGGGCGTCACGACGTCCTCGCCCTCCTCCAAGGGGAACCAGGGCGCGGTGTCCCCCTCCTCCGCCAGCACATGGAAGTCCTGGGCAGGCATGAAGCCCTGTCCCAGCAGCGCCACCTTCTTCCCCGCCGCGTTGGCCGCCACGTCCAACACCAGCACCACGTGGCCGGGACTGCCGCCCAGCACGAAGAAGTCCCCGGGCCGCACGTCCTCGTGCGTGGGCCGCGCCTTGAGGGACGACAGCGAGTGCGTGCCCGCGTAGGTGAAGACCAGGTCCAGCCACGAACGGAAGCTGCGGCGTGAGGCATCCGGCGCCGCGCTGCGCACCCACGTCACCTTCGAGCCCGACACACGCGCCCGGTCCCCTTCCGCGTACTTCGACCAGGCCGCCAGGTGCCCACTGGTGAAGCGGTAGGCGAGCCGGTCCGTCTGATTGCCGGCCCAGAGCCACTCCGCATGAAGACGGATGACGGAGTCCGCGCACTGCTGGAGGTTGGCCGTGCCCACGTCCAGCTCCGCCACCGCCGCCAGCCGCCGGTCCCTGGCCGCCAGAATCGTCGCGCCCTGGTGGCTGAGCACCGGCGTGCCGTGTGGCCGCAGCGGAAGTCCCCGCAGCCAGGCACCGAAGGAGTCCTTCGTCACCGCGACGCGCGTGTAGCCCTCCGGCGGTGGCAGCGCGGCCGACAGCGGGCGCACCTGCGCCTGGGGCGTCAACCAGGTGTAGCGGGACCGCTCCTCCTTGGTGGGCGCCCGGGGCTTGCCGTCCTCCGAGGCCCGGCCCATCGCCGGCGGCAGCAACGCCAGCAGGAGAAGCGGCCAGCACACCTTCCACGAACGGGAGCGGCCCCCCACGGGCCAGGACGGGATGAACGGGCGAAGCAGGCAATCGAACGTGGACACGCGGCGACAAGCTCCCGAAGCAAGGGGCGGCACGACAGGTGGAGCCCCTGGTTGGAGGTCTCTCACGGCACCGAGGTTCCCTCACGCCTCGAATCCACCCGGGGCGCCCGAGGCGGGTCGGCCGCTGAACGCTCGCGGTTCACTGGACGTGCGCGTCGAGGAGCGAGCACTACCTTCAGACGTATGCGCCGACAGGCGAGCCTCGCGCTGCTCAACACCTTGTCGCTCACCCGGCTGCCCCTGGCGGTTGCGTTCGTCGTCATCCCCGACGTGTGGGTCCGCGCGGGGCTGGTGATGCTGGCCGCCTTCACGGACTTCCTGGATGGCTGGATTGCCCGGCACAGGGGACTGACGACCCGGCTGGGCGCGCTCATCGACCCGGTGGCGGACCGCGCCTTCATGGTGACGGCCATCGTCGTCTGCTACCTCGACGGGCTCATCAGCGGAATCGCGGTGCTGCTGCTGGTGATACGGGACTTGGGCACCACCGTGGGCTTCCTGGTCGCCCGCCTGGTGCCGAACCTGCGGCGCGTCGAGCTGAAAGCCCGGATGCTCGGGAAGGCCGTCACCTCGTTGCAGTTGGTGACCCTGCTCTGCGTCCTGCTGTTCCCGCCCGCCGTGGTGCCGCTGGTGGCGCTCATCGGCGTGCTGTCGCTCGCGTCCATGGTGGACTACTCGACGGCGGTGGTGCGAGCCCGGGAGCGAGGCTCCGGCCCCCGGCGGATGAAGCCCGGGGCCGGGTCGTCGTCACCGGCGTCACCCCTGCCGCCGGTGCGCAAGTAACGCGCGTCAGGAAGGAACCGCCGCGTCCGCGGCTGGCGATTCGGGCAGGCCCAGCACGCGCGCGCGTTCGGTGTCGATGGCGGAGCGTTCGCCGTCGCTCATCTCCATCCAGACTTCATCCATGGCGTCGAGCAGACCGTCCTCCTCGGGTGAATCGCCTTCGGGATGCCGAGCGCGGACGAGCCGCAGCTTGTTCAGGAGAGCACGGTAACGGTCGTAAGCAGACATGATGGGAACCTCCCCCTCGGGGACGAGCATCGGGCGGGCGACTGACGAAGCGTGACGGGGCGTGGGACCTCACTTCCCGGAAGCGTCGGCGGGGAGCACGGAGATCTCCATCGTCCGCTCGTTGTCCAACAGGTTCACCACCGCGCGGACCTGCTCACCGGGCTCCAGCTTGCGCAGCGCGATGTTCTGCCCATCCCGCAGCACGCGCGTCCGCGGGTCCACCTGCAACGTCAACGGCGGCCCCTCTCCCACGGCGATGGCCACCTGGTTCTCCCCCACCGAACGGACCACGCCCGTGTAGACGGCATCCACCACGGCCGTCCCCGGCGACGTGGGCACATCCGAGCCCGCGGGAGGCACGTCACTGACGACACCCGCCGCGCCCGTGCCGCCCGTGCCCTGCTGCGGCGGGGCCACGTCCTGCCGTGGACGCACCACCCGCGCGCCAGAGCCCCCCACGCCTGTGAGCTGCCCGCGAAGCTGCGTCACCTCCTGACGAAGCTGCGTCAGCTCGGCGCGGAGCTGGTCCACCTCGCGCTGGAGGGCGTCGGTGTTCGAGGTCGACGGGGCCTGCTCCGCCGGCTGCCCTGTCTGGGCGGGGACCTGTCGTGTGTTCTGTGCCGATGCGGTCCCGCCGCACAGCAGCAGCGACAGTCCCGCGATGCCCAACATCCATCCGCTCGCCTTGCGCAGCATGAGACACAGGCCCCCTTTCCGCTCCGCATCAAAGGTGGGGCTTGCCGGGTAACGGACAACCACCGGCCCGGCCGTGACGTGCTGGCAAGGCAGGCAAGGCGGCAGGGGCCCGGCTGCTCCGGGGAGGCGCGTCCGGTGTGAAGCGCGGTGAGCCTGGGAGCGGCGCGAGGCCTCGCGGAAATTCTTCGCGGCGGCGCTGAAACTCCTGGCGGCCTCGCGTCACTCCTGGGGCGCCGGGCCCACGAAGGCCTGGCCCGGTGTGGAGCGCGGCGGACCGCGGCGCCACCGGTGTCTCGTCTCGAGGAGAAACACCATGCTCAAGCAGTCTGGCTGGGCCGTGGGCCTGTCGATGGGGCTCGCGTTGGGATTCGTGGGCGGTTGCGCGTCGGGGACGGAGGATTCGGCCGCGGGGTCGGCGCAGGGCGCGAAGGTCGCCGTCAACGCGGCGGCGCCCACGGCCCCCCGCCCGCGGCCGCCCATCTCGCCCACCGTCTACAAGGTGCCGGTGGTGAACTCGCCTGTCGCGGGGGCGGAGGACGCGCTCGTCACGCTGGTGGAGTTCTCTGATTACGAGTGCCCGTTCTGCGCTCGCGGCAACACCACGGTGAAGCAGCTCCAGGAGCGCTATGGGGACCGGCTGCGCGTGGTGATGAAGCACCACCCGTTGGCCATGCATCCCCGCGCGCGCCCCGCGGCGTTGGCGGCGCTGGCGGCGGGTGAGCAGGGCAAGTTCTGGGAGATGCACGAGGTGCTCTTCGCCAACGCGAGGGCCCTGGGTGAAGACGACCTGGAGCGCCACGCTCGCGGCGTGGGCCTGGACATCGCGCGGTGGAACCGCGACCGCGCCGACCCGCGTCTGGCCGAGCGTGTCCAACAGGATGAGGCGCTGGCGCTGAAGCTGGGGGCCACCGGCACGCCGGCGTTCTTCGTCAACGGCCGCTTCATCAGTGGCGCGCAGCCACTGGAGGTTTTCTCCAGCGTGGTGGACGAGGAGCTGGCCAAGGCGGAGGCCCTGGTGAAGACGGGCGTCCGTCCTGCGGAGGTGTATGCGCGCACCATCGCGGCCGGGAAGGAAGAGGCGGTGTCCGCGGCCTCGGCGCAGAAGGAGCTTCCGACGCAGCAGGTGGAGGTGGGCAACGCGCCTTCGAGGGGCGCCGCGGACGCACCGGTGACGGTGGTGGCCTTCTCCGACTTCGAGTGCCCCTTCTGCGCTCGCGCCGTGCCCACGTTGAAGGCGCTGGAGCAGGAGTACGCGGGCAAGATTCGGGTGGCCTTCAAGCACCAGCCGCTGGCGCAGCACCCCAACGCGCAGCCCGCGGCGGCGGCCTCGATGGCGGCGCACGAACAGGGCAAGTTCTGGGAGTTCCACGACCTGCTCTTCGCCAACCAGCGCAAGCTGGACCGGGCCTCCCTGGAGACGTACGCGAAGGAACTGGGCCTGGACATGAACCGCTTCAAGGCCTCGCTGGATTCGCGCAAGCATGACGCGCACATCACCGCGGACGCGTCCGAGGCCATGCGCGTGGGCGCCACCGGCACGCCGACGTTCTTCATCAACGGCCGCCCGGTGGTGGGCGCACGGCCCATCGACCAGTTCCGCAACATCATCAACGACGAGTTGCGGAAGGCCGGGAAGTAGGCGCAGCCCCAGCGTGGCCCCCACACCGAGGGAGGACTCCCTCGGTGTGCCGAGTCCCGCGGAGCCCTGACTGGCACGGCAGTGGGCTCACGGACTCGCGGCCGAGACCTCTTCCGGCGGCTGCTTCTTCAAGAGCCCCACGTTGGTCCGCTCCCGCGCGTTGATGTTGAAATCCAACGTGCCCGCTGGCGTGACGAGCGAATGCTTTCCCGGCGAGAGCCCCGCCACGGTGAAGCGTCCATCTTCGCCACTGCGATGCCAGACGCCGTACCACATGCCATCGACCACGATGACTTCACTTCTGTTCGAGTAATAGTCGTCGTCGACTTCCAACTGGCCGACCACCGCACCTGTCTCTTCCAACCGGATGTCGGCGGACACCCTCTCGCCCACGCGGCCCCTGACCGTGATCTTGCCGGCCCGGCCGTCATCGAGCCACGCGTAGACCTCGCGCTCACCCACCATCGGACGAATGACGAACTCCGCGCCCTCGAAGCGATGGTGCGAATGGATGCGCGGCACATTCCCACAACGCCCGATGTACATGGGCGCTTCGGTCGAAACCCGAATGCCGCCCTTCACCGGCGTCCCATCCGGCAGGAAGACGCGTCCAGCGAGTTCGAAGCGATTGGCCTCGACGTCCTCATCCCTGGGCGACGGCGGCCCTCTGGGAATGACTCCGGAAGTGCGGTCGTACACGAAGGGAAACCGGAACGTCGCGGCGACCCCTGGCGTCAACACCACCGGCATCCCGCCCCCCGCCCAGCCCCAACCGATGTATCCATGCGCGCCAGCGCGCTGAGAACCCGCCTCGGATGCCCCCGTCCAGGAGCCGTCCGGCTGACGGCGCAGCGCTCCCGACAGGGAGACCGACCTCACATCGGCGTCCCTGTCCCCCTCCGCGATGTCCAGATGCACCGTCACCGGCGCGAAGCCCGCGAGCTGGATGTCCAGCCGCGCCACCGCCCCCACCGTGACCTCGTCCTGAACCTCCCGGACGTTGCCGGGCCCCTCGGGAGCGAAGGGCGTCACCCGGACATACCCCGGCGACACTCCATCCAACCGGTAGCGACCCTCCGCGTCCGTCACCGCCTGGGTCGGCATCACTGTCATGCGGCCATTCATGGCCGTGCCCATCGCCATCAGCCGAACGCCCGCCGCGGGCAGCCCGTCGTGCTGACGGACCTGTCCCTCGACGACCGCCCCCGGCGGCAACCGCAGCTCCACGGAGAGCTCGCCACCCGCGACGACCCCGACTTCGGCCTCACATTCCTCCGCATGGCCCGCGCCACGGGCACAGACGGCGAACAGCCCGCCCTGCGCCTCCGTGAACAGCGCCACGCCCTCCGCGTTCGTGAACGCGGCCTCCAGCGGCTGCGCGAGGTCCGCCTTTCCTCGCAGGAGCGCGACCATCGCGCCCGCCAGCGGAGCACCGCTGCTCGCGGAGAGGACACGCACGCGAATCTGCTCCGCCCGGCCATCCGCCGCGGGCGGCGGCAACGGGAGCGGCGGCAGCGAGGGCAGCCTCACGAGCTCCGGCGTCAGGATCTCGATGAGCTCCGGGTGCGCCAGCTCCTCGGCGCGCCACATGCCCAGGCTCCCGAGCACCGTCGCCATGGCACCCAGGCCCATGCCCCAGCGAAACCCGTGCTTCATCGACCCGCCCCCAAGTTCCCGACGTGGAACCTGGAGGCTATCACTCCCAGTCCGGCTGGCGCACTCCGGGGCCGACTAGTTGCCGTACCCGGCGCTCTGCACGTCGATGAGGCGGCCGTTCTCGAATGTCACCACCTGAATCAAGCGGCGCGTCCCGAAGTTGTACGTCCACTCCTCGTACTCGCGGGAGACGGACCGCCGCTCCGTCGTGACGCCCCCCGTATTCGGATTGGGCGTCACCGAGCCCGCCGAGTCCGTCACCGTGCGGAAGCCCTTCGCCTCCGGCTCTCCGCACTTCGCGAGCACCTCTGACTTGAGCGCACCATCCGACACGAGCGCCCGGCCACAGCGAAGCGAAGCCGCATCCGCCGCCATCGGGGCTCCCGCCATGGCCAGAGCAATTGTCAGTCCCAACGCGCGCATTGATTGTCTCCTCTCGGTCCAGGTGGATTCCCTACAATACCCGCAAGCCGGGAAGGCGTTACGCGTAGGGATTGTAAAACTTCGCGAACGTCGCCTTGGCGAAATCACCAAACGTCATGCCGGGCTGGAAGGCGCCCACCTTCTGCTCCACGGGGTCCGCGCCCTCGGGAGCCCGCAGGTGCTGGTCATTGTCCGGCTGCATGAACACCGCGAAGGTGGAGCGCGAGATGTTGCGGCTCGCCGGGTGCGCCAGGGCCTGCACCGCGTGCGGCGTGGAGCGCAGCAGCCCGCCGGTGACAATCTGCGAGCTCTCGCCAATCTGGAACGCGAGGCTGTCCTTCGGGATGACGACCTTGCGCTCCTCGCCATTCCGCGTGCGCACGTAGAGCCCCGCCTCCGGGTCAGGCACCGGGATGTCCTTGCGCGCGGGCTCCACCGCGCCGGGCTCGGCCTCGAAGTACATGGCCGGGCAGAGCGCCGTGAGCGAGCCGTGGTCGCTGTGCCAGCCACACCACGAATCCCGCGTGCGCGGCGTCGCGTCCTCGTTGATGGCGAAGTAGTAGAGCAGCCGCGCCTTGCACGCGCGCGACTCGCGAATCGTCTTCGCCAGCGCCGCGTCCGGCGACAAGCGGTCGCCCAGCTTGGATTGCACGTAGGTGTCGCACTGCCCTGCGACCAGCACGCCCACGTCCACCATGCGCTGCCCCAGCGCCATGAACGCGGGCCGCAGCTCCGGGAAGTCCGCCTCCGGCCACACGTTGGGGTGGTAGTTCTCCGGGTGCTTCTCGATGAGCGCCGCGTCGGTGTGCGGCACGTCGTACTGGGGGTTGTTGTAGTACGAGCCCTTGAACTCATCGAACTGGCCGGGACGCAGCAGCTCCTTGCCGTGGCTCCAACCGAACGAGTAGCTGCTGCGCTCGTGGACGTAGCGGTCCTTCACCTCGGTGGGCAGCGCCGCGAACCGGAAGCCCAGGGGCAGCAGGTTGTCGCGCAGCTCGGCCAGCCCGGGGATGCCCCGGACGACCAGGAGGCCAATGCCGTCATGCCCGTACGCGCGCTCGATGGCGGCGCTCAGGTCCGCGCCCGCCGCGAGCCGCGCATAGTCGAGGACCACCACTCCGTCTTTCGTTTCCACCACGTCGCTGCTCATCCCAGGTGCCTCGTGTCTTCTCCCCACGGTGCCACACCGGCAGTCGCGCCGGGCAGGGTGTGCACAGGCCACCCGTGACAAGGGAGACGGGGACATACTGCCCGGTTTGGGCGCATGCCCGCCACCTGCGTCTCTCGGAGGTGGCCGGAAAGCCCCTGCTCCCGCACCGGGCCCGGACACCTCGTCCTCGAGGGCAGTCGCGCGCGGAGGCAGCCAGGCACCACATGGACGGGCGTATTCCCTCTCACCAGGAGAACCCCGCGATGGAAAGCACCCTGTACACCGGAGAGGTCCGGACCGTCGGAGAGAGCATGGCGCGCAGCACCACCGACGCGGGCCCCTTCAAGATATTCATGGACGAGCCCGTGGAGCTGGGCGGCAGGAATGGCGCGCCCAGCCCGCTCGACTTCATCCTCGCCGCGCACGCGGGCTGCCTGAACTACATGACCTTCTTCATCGCCCGCGAGCTGGGCATCCCCGTGACGCGCACGGACATCACCGTCCGGGGCTCGCTGGACCCGGCGACGTTCGCCGGCCAGGGCGGCGGCGCGCGCGCGGGCTACCAGGCCCTGGAGGTCACCCTGCTCGTCCACACCCCGGCGAACGCGGATCAGCTCGCCCTGCTCAAACGCGAGGTGGAGGCCCGCTGTCCGGTGAGCGACAACCTCGCCCGGGCCACCCCGGTGCACCTCACGCTGAAGGCCGCTACGGCGCAGACGTGAGCGGCTGCGGCGCAATCAGGGGCGCGGCGCGTCCGGGCCGGGGGACCAGGAAGAGCAGGCGGCCCTTCTGCTTCATCATCCCCGCGGCCAGCTCCGCCTGGGGCCCCGCGCCCCAGAAGACGTCCACGCGACCCGCGCCCTTGATGGCGCCGCCCGTGTCCTGGTTGAGCACGAAGCGCGCCAGCGGCTTCCACTGCACCGAACCGTCAGCCATGCGCACGGGGCGCTCGGTGTGGATGAAGGCCAGGCCGCCCTTGGGGAACAGCCGCGCGTCCGTCGCGATGGAGCGCCCCGCCGTCACCGGCCGCCCGAGCGAGCCCACCGACGCGGTGTTCAGGAAGCGGAAGAACACATAGGACTCGTTGTGCTCGAGCACCCGCGTGCGCTGCTGGGGGTTCGCCGCCAACCACGCGCGCAGCGCCTGCATGGACATCTCCTCCTTGGGGATGGCGCCCTCCTGGATGAGCAGCGAGCCGATGCTCCGGTACGGGCGCCCGTTGGACGCGGCGTAACCCAAGCGGCGCCGCGTCCCGTCCGGCAACTGCAGGGAGCCGCTGCCCTGCACCTCCAGGAAGAAGAGCGCCACCGGGTCCTTCGCCCACGCCAGCTCCAGCTTCCGCCCGTCGAGCCGCCCACCGCGGATGTCGCCGCGCGACCAGTACGGCACCACCTTGCGCCCATCGAGCCGGCCGAAGACGCGCTCCGCCTTGAAGCGCTCCGCGAAGGGCTCCAGCGGCACTTCAATCAAGTCGGACGGGGCCGCGTGGATGGGCACGGTGTACTCGGCCGTCCGCGTCAGGCTCGCCTCGATGGTGGGCTCGTAGTAGCCGGTGAAGAGCACCTGGCCGTCCTCGCCGCCCGCGGCCTCCAGGGGCTCGAAGTCCTCCAGGACCACGGCCCAGAGCTGCTCCGGCGTGAGGTTCGACTGGAGCCGCGCGTGCAGCCGCTCCAGGGCGGTCCGCAGCTCCGCGAGGGTGACCTGCCGCGCGCCGTAGATGAAGCGTGTGTCGGAGGGGCGGCTCCGCAGCCAGACGAGGCTCTCCGCGACGGCGGTGCGCAGGGACTCGACGTCGCCGTCGTCGCGCGGCTCCATCTTGCGGGCCAGTCCGAGGAGCGCGTCCTCGGGCCGGGTGACGGGTGCGCGAGTGGGGCTGGGACAGGCCGAGGCGAAGAGCCCCAGCGCCGACAGCAGGAGGATTCGGAGGTGCCGCAGGTCCATGTGGCCCTCTACCTATCGCACCTGCCCGGGTGAGCGAATGGGGAGCACCACACCGGGCACGCGGGTGGGAGCAAGCGGGCGGGCACCGCCTCTCCACGGGCGCCCCATCAGACGGGAGCCACGCCCCCCGGAGCCACCAGCTCCCTGGGCGGGAAGATGGCCTGGGCCGCGCCAGAGACCAGCGGCGAGGCGTCGTCCTGCAACCGCGCCAGCCGGACCAATCGCTCGGGCGTCCAGCCTCGTCCCGGCGCCGCGTCGCGCACCAGGCACCAGACGGCCACGCGCCGCGCCTCGGCGCTCGGGCTCACGGAGAGCCGGGCCTCCACGGCCTCCAGGTCGCCCTCGGGCAACGTGCCCACCACGTCGCGACAGGCCTCCAGCGCGTCCGCGTGGAGGTGTCCCGTCTCGCCCATGAGGACCCACGTGTCGGCCAGCTCCAGAGGGGGCATCGCCGCAGCGGCGCAGCGGACCCGCAGCGGCGCCAGACGGCTGTCCCGGGAGAGGACCCGCTCGGCCGCGCGCGCCGCCTGCATGTAGCTGGCGCGAGACTTCACGTTGAGCGACAGCAACTGATTCAACGCCGCGCTCAGCGCGCGCCGGTCCTTCACCACCGCGTCCAGCATGCCCTCCAGCCGCTCCAGGTCCCGCTCATTCGAACGATGGAGCAGCGCCTGCATCGCCGCGCGCGCCTCGTCGTCATAAGGCGACGCCAGCCGCGCACCACACGCGGACAGGAAGGTGCGCTCCATGTCCTTCACGGCGAGCCACGCGGCGCGCTGGAGCAGGTCGATGCGCGCTTCCGGCTCCGGCCTCGCCAGCACCCGCCCGAGCAACGCGGACAGCTTGCGGTCGGAGGTCTCGGTGAGCCGGTCCGCCGGAATGTCCCCCAGCCGCGACGCCATGACCCAATCCGGAGCCTCCGCCGCGCGCTCGAGGACGGCCCAGGTGGGCTCGCGCTCCAGGTGGTCCCAGAGCGCGCGCAACATGGCGATGCGCACGTCCCGGTGCAGGTTCAGGCCATCCAGTTCGAGGAGCCGCGCGTAGGCCCCCTCGGAGCGCAGCTCGCCCAACAGCCGCACCACCTCCTTGGCGACGGTGACCTTCGTGAGCGGGACATCCGCCAGCAAGGCCAGCACACGCGAAGGCGGCATGCCGTTGAACGCGCGGCGCAGGCCGTAGATGGCGATGCGCGCGCGCGCATCCTCCAGGCAACGCAGCAGCGTGGGCACGCCCTGCCCCTGGTCACACCGCGCGAGGACTCGAAGGGTCTTCTCCTGCACCACCGGCCGCGCGTCATCCACCCGCGCGCACAGGCCCTCCATCGGCGCCCAGGTCAGGGCCGCGAGCGTCTCGATGCCCCAGATGACCGCTGGCGTGTCCCGCTCCAGGTCCTCCACCAGCCCCTGCACCGCGTGCGAATAGAGGGCGCACTGCTCCGCCGTCCACCGGTAGAAGCCGTGCGGGTCGAACGCCAGCAACCACCCCGTCTTCCCCGTCGCGTAGCGGCCGGTGATGACCGGCGCGCTCAGGAAGGGCGACAGGAGGTCCTGCCGACGGCGGTGCAGGTACGTGTGCACGACCGGGAAGCAGATGACGCTGGCATCGGTCTCCAACAACGCCGGCAACAGCCGCTCGAACGCCTCGCGCGACCGCAACCGGAGCGCCATCAAGGCCCCGTGGGACTCCTTGTTCAGACGCAGCGCCACGCGCTCCAGTCCGGCGACGAGCTCGGGATGCAGCGGCTGGTCCGCGGCCTCCGAGTTGGCCAGCGCGACGATTTCGGAGTGCCATCCCCGGTCGAAGAAGCGCCGCACCGTGGCGGCCACGGTGGACTCGAAGCGGGGATGGTCGTGCTTGGACTGCACCTGGGTCAGCCCCAGCGCCAACGCGGACCAGGTCGTCTCGTCGCGGAAGGACGCGACGAGCTCCGACAGCCCCTCGACCAGGCGCATCCGGTCTCCCAGACTGAAGACCAGATGGAGCAGCGGCCCCCCACGCTCACGCTGGGCCCACGCCTTCGCGATTTTCAGCAGCGGCGCAGCGGCGGCGCGGACCTCATCATCGGTGAGGTGCTCACCCAGGCGGAGGTCGTGCAACCGGCCGCGCTCCTTGAGCAGGGTGGCCAACCATGTCGCGCCCCACTCGGGCGCCTTGGCGAAGGTCCGCAGAAGGAGTCTCTCTGCGAGCTGCGCGGACACGTGCGACAGGTCGGAGGCGTCCAGCGCGTCCCGCAAAATCCGACCCACCGACTCGGTGTGCTCACGACGCCACACGCGCCGGGGCCACTGCACCAGCGCCTTCAACATCGCCGCGCGCACGGGGTCCTGCTCGTTCTTGCGCGCCAGGACCCAGGGCAGGGCCCGGTCCACCAACCCGGGCTCATCCGGGCGCAGTCCGGCGATCGACAGCAGCGAGGCCACCGCCTCGCCACGCACGTTGCCCTCCGGATGGCCAATAAGGGCCTTGAGCGCGGCCTCCGCCTCGTCCCAGGGCAGCAACTGCGCGTAGGCCATGCGCGCCAGCGGCTGCGTGCCCAGGGCGACGACGTCGTGGAGGTGCCGGCGCGCCTCGCGCTCACGCAGGTCCAACGGCAGCGCCTTCAACCGCGGCACGGGGATGATGCCATCGCGGTTCCTCGCGGCGACGCTCCAGCGTGCGTACACCCGCTCCCGGGCGGAGGCATCGGTGATGGACCGCAGCAACGCGCGGCCCCAGTCCGGAGCCACGTCCACCGAAGCGCACCAGGCCTCGACGACGGCGCGGAGTGCCCCAGGCGCCGTGAGCCGGGTCAGCAGCCGCCCAGCCTTGCCCAACGAGTCCGGCGCGCGGCGGACGAGCCACCGGAGCGAGTCCTCACGCAGCCCCGGGGCGGCACGCGCGAACACCTTCGCCGGAATCGTGGCATGCCCGTGCCGCTGGAACAGCGCCACCGCGTCCTCCGGGCGCCGCGCCACGAGGCTGGGCCAGGCACTGGCCTCGGGCTGGATGTGGCGGGAGAGGAGCATCTCGAACAAGGACAGGGCCGCGTCGGGGGCCTGGTCCGCGACGCGTGCCAGATACGCCTCCAGGTAGATGCGAGTGACGGGGTCCGGCTCGCCCTTCACGGCCTGCAGGCGCTCGGTGAACACCTCCGCGAGGATGCCGGGCGCGTGGCGCGCCAGCCGATCCCAGAAACGAATGCTGGGCCGCGACAGCGCCCGCGACAGGTGCTTGCGGGTGCCCTCGGGCGTCGCCAACGGGACGACGTCCGCGAAATCAGACACGCCCTCCTGCAGGGCCAACCAGTCGAGATAGGCATCGATGACGCCCTGCCGCCCCTGGCCCACGAGCCCCTGAAGGAGCCCCTTCTCCCGGCGGACGGCATGCGCCATCTTCAGCGCCTCGAGCGCCTGCGGGTCATCACACGCGAGCGCCACCAGGTGAAAGGCTTGCGACCGAACCCGCGCGGACACGTCCGTGGTGGCCGCGAGTACCTGCCGCCCATCGCGCCAGGTGAATTGGGCCTGAAGCGCGAGCTCCCGCTCGTAGGCATCGCCCTGGGACAGCCCCGCCAACACCTCCCGCGCCGCGGGGTCCGTGGGTGCCAGCCGCCCCAGTTCAATCATCCTGCGGATACGAGCATCCCGGTGGAGGGTGGACAGCTCCGCGCGCAGTTCGGACAGACGGGGGACAAGCATGGCGCGGAGACTGCCCAACCCGCGGAAGGCTGACAAACGCCCATCCTGGATGAGGGTGTATCCCTTTGAAACGACTGACGCCCCGTTTGGCAAGCAACCCGATTCCAGCCCCTGCTGCGTATGCCAATGTGTCCCCGCGGATGGACATGCCCGCGGCGTGCGCCGCGCGCGGACTCGAAACGTGCGTGAGGAAACAGACGAATGGGAGGGACCTCCACTCCAGCGGCACCTGTCCATCCCTCGAACGGAGGGGCACGTCCGGGCCGGTGGAGCCACGGCTGGGGCACCGTGATGACCACGCTGCTCGCGGTGTCGTTCGCGACAGCGCCCCTGGCCGCTGAAGGCCCCGCTCACGCGTCGGACGCCGCCGAACCCGCTCCACCCGAGCCCCCCACGCTGCTGGAGAACTCCCCCGCGAAGCTGCCCGAAGGCTTTCCGCTCACGGAGCCCGTGGTGGTGGAGCTGGAGCTCACGCTCGACGAAGCAGGTGAGGTCACCGACGTGCGCGTCACTCGCGACGACGCGCCCCCCGAACTCCTCCGCGCCGCGCTGCACGCCGCCACGGGCCTGCGCTTCCATCCGGCCATGTCCGGCGGTGTCCCCGTCGCGGTGCGCTTGCCCTTCACCTACCGCTTCGAGCCCGCCGCCCGCGTCGCCATGCTCACCGGCCGCATCCGGGCGAAGGGCACGCGCAAGCCGCTCGCAGGCGCCGTCGTGCGCAGCGGCGAGCACCTCACCGAGGCGGACCCGCAGGGCCTCTTCGAGCTGCCGCTCCCTCCGGGCGAACACACCCTGCTCATCACCTCGCCCGGACACCGGCTGCTCTACCTGAAGGAGACCTTGGAAGCAGACCAACGCCTGGAGGTCGTCTACGCGCTGGAGCCGCTCGTGCTGAACCCCTACGAGACGGTGGTGCGCGGCGACCGCCCGCGGACCGAGGTCTCCCGCATCACCTTGCATGACCAGGAGCTGCGCGAGGTCCCCGGTACCATGGGCGACCCGTTCCGCGTGGTGATGCTGATGCCCGGCGTGACGACGCTGGCCTCCGGCCTCTCCTACCCCGTGGTGCGCGGCGTGCAACCCTCCGCCAGCGCCTTCTACGTGGACGGCGTGCGCGTGCCCTTCCTCTACCACTTGATGGTGGGCGGCGCGGTGGTGCACCCCGACCTCATCGAGACGCTCGACTTCCAGGTCGGCGTCCCCTCCGCGCGCTACGGCGGCCTGCTGGGCGGCGCGGTGGACGCGCACATCAGTCGGCCCCGAGAGGATGGCATCCACGGCAGCGCCTACCTGGACCTCATCCACAGCGGCGTCTTCCTCGAAGTGCCGATGAAGGACACGGGCACCGTGGTCGCCGCCGCCGCGCGAATCAGCTACACGGGCCTTATCGTCACGCGCGTGGCCAACGCCATCACCGCGCCCTCCGCATACGTAGGCAGTGACGGCGGGCAGTACTCCAGCGGTGGAGACCCGGCCATCTACGCGAACTACTGGGACTATCAGGCCCGCGTGGACCAGCGCGTGGGACAGGGCCAGCTCCGGGTGCTCGCCATGGGCAGCTCGGACCGGGTGGGCCTCTCCGCGCGCGCGGCCAATCAGGACTCCGGCGGCGTGGGACTGCGCTTCCACCGACTGGACGTGCGCGGACGTCACCCCTTCGCGGGCGGCGAGGCCGAGCTGGGCCTCACGCTCGGCACCGACAAGCTGGGCATCGACTTCGCCGACGACGGCCGCTACGACGGCGAATACACCCTGCGACAAGGCAACGTGGCGCTGCGCGGAGGCTTCACGCGCGAGCTGTCAGACGCTGTGCGGATGGAGCTCTTCGGACAGCTCGAACGACGCAGCGCCGAAGTGGTGGCGGTGGGCATCTTCCGCCCCGTGGGCCCCGCGGAAGGCCCGGACGCATACGACCGCCCCGACATCCTCGCCACCTTCGCGGGGGTGGGCGCGCAGCTCGCCCTGAAACCCTCCGCGCGGTGGACGCTGGTGCCCGGCGTGCGGCTGGACAGCTACCACGGCTTCGGAAGCCCCACGATGCTCGCGGTGGAGCCGCGGCTCGCGGTGCGCCACGCGCTCACGGACACGCTCACGTTGAAGACGGGCGCGGGCCTCTACCATCAACCCGCCACCGTGCTGCTCCCCGTGCCCGCGGGCGAGATGCTCGCGCTGGACCGGGGACTGCAACGCGCGGTGCAGCTCTCCGCCGGCGCGGAGTGGCGTCCCTTCCCGGAGCTGGAGGTCTCCGCCGAGGCCTACTTCAACCCGCTGCTGCGCACGCTGGAGTTCAACTTCGAGGACGTGCTCAGCAACCTGCGCCGCCGCGGCCTGGAGGCGGAGGACATCCAGGGCAAGGGCCACACCTACGGCGTGGAGCTGATGGTGCGCCGGCCGCTGGGCCGCAACTGGTTCGGCTGGTTCACCTACGGCTTCAACCAGAGCCGGCGCTTCGAGCGCTTCACACGCGTGGGCCCCAACGGCGAGGAGCTGGGCCAGGCCGAAGGCTACCTGCCCTACGTCTTCGAGCAGGCGCACACCGTCAAGGCCGCGCTCAGCTACCGCTTCCCCTACGTCACCGTGGGCGCGGTGGCGAACTTCAACACGGGCCGACCGGAGAGCGGCCAGTTCGGCTACCGCACCATGCGGCCAGGGACGACCGACGACGGCACTCCGGAGTGGCGCCCCGTGAGCCGCGACGCCGTGGACCGCCTTCCGCCCTTCTTCCGGTTGGACGTGCGCGCGTCCCACACCTGGGCGCTCGAGAACTTCGTGCTCGATGTCTACCTGGACGTCTTCAACGTCACCGCGCGCACCGAGGTCATCTCCCGCAAGTTCGGCTTCGAGGAGACCTCCACGGGCGCCGTCGACACGCTGCGCGTGAGCACTCTCGGCGTGCCCGTCATCCTGCCCACGCTGGGCGCGAAGGGGACCTTCTGACCATGTCTCGCCTCACGCCCCTGCTGCCCCTGTGCCTGTCTCTGCTGGCGTGCGCGATGGAGCCAGATGACCCCGTCTTCCTCTCCGGCACCGCGCTGGAGGCGGACGGCACGCCCTGGCGAGGCGGGCCGCTCCTCCTCACCCGGCCCCTGCCCCTTCCGACCTCGCCCACGTCCTCGCCTCGCATGCGCTTCGAGACCTGGGCCGAAGTGACACCCGACGCGGACGGCCTGTTCCTCCACCGCCTCACCGCGCGCGACACCGGCGCGGATGACATCCGGCGCCCCATTCCCTGGGCGGATGACAATGCCTTTCAGCTCCTGCTGCCCCCGCGAGCGGACGGAGGCCGGGACTTCTACGCCTTCGAGCTCCACCGGGACTCGGACGTGCCGCCACTTCGCCAGTGGAGCAGCAACGTCCGGTCCGTCGAAGCAACAGGCGGCGTCCGGCTGGCGTGGGACGCCATGCCCTCCATCGTGGACGTCCCCGAGCCCCACTACTTCGTGGAGGCACGCGGCCCCACGGGGCGCGCGTGGCTCATCCGCACCGCGCAGCAGGAGGAGCCCTGGTTGGGCCCGGAGCTCCTCGAGGACTTCACGGACGGGCACGCCCACGTGCAGGCCTTCTCCGCGGGCGCGCGGGTCTGGGTCCACACCTCGCTCTACTTCTTCGCCGTCCACGACGCGCCGCCCTTCCGGTTGCCTGTCGAGGGACGTGTGCCCATCAGCCGCGGCGTGGACTGCCGGGGTGGCACGCGCATCGTGAGCCCCTGCCCCTTCACGGATGGACGGCTCGAAGCCGTCAACGTGCCCGGGCCTCCGCAAGCGCTGGCCACGGAGCTCACGCTCGTCCTGCCCCAGCCCGCGCGGCCTCGGCAGGTCGTCATCCGAGGCGCCAGCGTGGTGGGCCCTCCCGGACAGGTCTTCCACGTGGAGGGCTCGGTGGACGGAAGCGACTGGCGGCTGCTGGCGAAGAGCGCCGTGCTGCCCGACCCGACCTCCGGCCCCTATCTGGACGAGACGAACTCGGACTCGGGCGGCCAGGAGTACTACGTGCGGTTGGAGCTGCCGGTGAACGTGCCCGAGGTCCGCGAGGTGCGCGTGTGGTTCGGCGTGCCGACACCCGGAGGCGGACCTCCGGGCTTCAAGCAGAGCATCCGGACGCTCCGGGAGGTGTCCCTCTTCACCGCGCCCTGACGCCGCTCAGTTTCCCTGCGTGGGCACGATGAAGCGCCCATCCGGGCCCAGGCGCAGCCGCGTGACGTAGCGCTGCTGGATGTCCAGGTAGAGGTCCTTCCCGTTGGGGAAGAGCTTCACCGACGGCACCATCAAGTGGTGCTGCGGCGGCGTGCCCAGGGCCGCCCAGGCGCGCCGGCCATCCGAACCCACCACCACCCAGTTGGCGCTCTTGGCCAGGGAGTCCTCGGTCGGGACCGTCTTCATCAGGAAGATGATGTGCTTGCCGTCCTGCGCCGCCCACGTGTCCACCAGCGAGGCCTTCCCTTCCATCCCACCCAGGTGCCAGGAGCTCACGATGCAGTGGCCACCCTCGTGAGGACGGGCCAGCGTGACGAGCGTCGCGTCGGAGAGTTCGCCCTTCTCACTCAGGTAGCGATGAATCAGCAGCTCCAGGGGGCCGCTGGCGAGCGTGAAGGGCTTGTGGACCTCCCTCTGCAGGAGAGGCTTCTCGAGCGACGGCGCCAGCAAGTCCACGTTCACATGCCACGTCCGCGCCTCGCGCCCCGTGTAGGACTTGTCCTCCAGCGCGGGCTCGTCCGCGATGTCGTCCGGACACGCCTTCCCCGAAGGCGCCACGGGGGCCGCCTTGGAGCGGACTCCTGGCAGGTCCAGCTCGATGGGGCCGCCCGAATCAGCCCGCGCGCCGCGCGCCGGCGAAGACGCGGCACAGCCCGACAGACAGCCCAAGAGCAGCGAGCCCCAGCCCAACCACTTCATGTTCATGAAAGACAGCCCCCTCGACGCAACAGGTGCGGGCCGTCAGCATGCCATGCCCTCGCGCGGGCTCCAGAGACTCCGCGCGAGGGACGAGGCGAGGTGCAACAGACTCAGATGAAGTAGTCGGGGAGCAGCTCCGCGCCGGGCACCAACTGGTACTTGTCGAAGTCCGTCACGCCCACGCCGCGCAGCACTTCCTCGTCGATGCAGAAGTTGCCGGTGAACTCGCGGCTGGGCTTGGTGAGGATGGCGTAGGCCGCGTCCGCCATGATTTCCGACGTCCGGCAGCCACGGATGGTCTCATCACCGCCCAGCAGGTTCTGCACCGCCGCGGTGGCGATGACGGTGCGCGGCCAGATGGCGTTCACCGCGATGCCGTCCGAGCGCAGCTCCTCCGCCATGCCCAGCACGCACATGCTCATGCCGAACTTCGCCATGGTGTACGCGACGTGGGGCGCGAACCAGCGCGCCTCCATGTTGAGCGGCGGCGAGTTGTTGAGGATGTGCGGGTTGCTGGCCTTCTTCAGGTACGGGATGCACGCCTGCGAACACGCATACGTGCCGCGCGTGTTGATGCCGTGCATCAGGTCGAAGCGCTTCATCGGCGTCTCGAGCGTGCCCGTGAGGCTGATGGCGCTGGCGTTGTTCACCAGGATGTCGATGCCGCCAAAGGTCTCCACGGCCTTCGCCACGGCGGCGGCGATCTGCTGCTCGTCCCGGATGTCGACGACACAGGGCAGCGCCTTGCCGCCCGCCTTCTCGATTTCCTCGGCGGCCGTGTAGATGGTGCCGGGGAGCTTGGGGTGCGGCTCCGTCGTCTTGGCGGCGATGATGATGTTCGCGCCATCCCGCGCGGCGCGAAGGGCAATGGCCTTGCCGATGCCACGGCTGGCACCGGAGATGAACAGCGTCTTTCCGTGGAGATTGGACATGGGGCGCTGTCCTATCACGAACCCGACGAGGTCTCCCGAGAGGAGCGCTCCTGGCCCGGCGCGTCGTGAGCACCTCGCCGGGCCGTCACGTCACGGCGTCTCTTCGGAGAAGGCGCGGTCGATGAGCACCTGCATCGGCGCGTGCGCCGGCAGCGTGCCAAACGTCTGGCCATGCGCGCCGCCCAGGCGCGACTCGCAGAAGGCATCCGACACGGCGGTGTTCCCCGCGCGAATCAGCAGCGACGCCTGAAGCGCCAGCGCCAATCCCTCCACCAACGAGCGCGCGCGCGCCTCCAGCGAGTCCGTGTTGGCCAACTCCTTGCCCAACCGCGCGGTGGCCTCGTCGTAAGCGCGGTGCCCGCCCTGTGCGGCGAGCAGCTCGGCGAAGAGCGCCTCCCGGCTGGCCGGCTCACGCGACGCCGCGCGCAGCACGTCCAGGCACTGGATGTTGCCGCTGCCCTCCCAGATGGAGTTGAGCGGGGCCTGACGGTAGAGGCGCGGCAGGTTGGTCTCCTCCACGTAGCCCGCGCCGCCCAGGCACTCCTGCGCCTCGTTGACGAAGACCGGCGTGCGCTTGCACACCCAATACTTCCCCACCGCCGTGGCGATGCGGCAGAACGCGGCCTCCTTCTCGTCCCGAGGCGTCGCGTCCACGGCGCGGGAGACGCGCGCGGTGAGCGCGACATGGGCCTCCAGCTCCAGCGACAGGTCCGCCAGCACGTTGCGCATCAGCGGCTGGTCGATGAGCTTCTTTCCAAACGTCACGCGGTGCCGCGTGTGGTGGATGGCCTGCACCAGCGCCTGCCGCATCTGCCCGCTGGAGCCAATCATGCAGTCCTGCCGCGTCAGCGCGACCATCTCCAGGATGGTGGGGACACCGCGCCCCTCCGGGCCCACCATCACCGCGTAGGCGCCGTGCAGCTCCACCTCGGAGCTGGCGTTGCTCCAGTCGCCCAGCTTGTCCTTCAGTCGCTGCACACGGATGGCGTTGAGCTCGCCGTCCGGCGTGAAGCGCGGCATCAGGAAGCACGACAGCCCGCCCTCGGCGTTCGCCAGCACCAGGAAGGCGTCGCTCATGGGCGCGGAGAAGAACCACTTGTGGCCCACCAGCGCGTAGGGCTGCCCCGGACCCCGGCCTTCACCCAGACGGTGCGCCTTGGTGGTGTTGGTGCGCACGTCGGAGCCGCCCTGCTTCTCCGTCATGCCCATGCCCAGCGTGGCGCCGGACTTCTGCGCGGCGGGGATGAAGCGGCTGTCGTAGGCCGCGGAACTGACGCGCGGCAGCCACTCCAGCGCCAGCTCCGGCTGGTGACGCAGCGCGGGCACCGAGGCGTACGTCATCGTGAGCGGACAGCTCGTGCCCTGGTCCGCCTGGTTGTGCAGGTAGAAGAGCGCCATGCGCGCCACGTGGGCGCCGGGCTTGTCCTCGTTGCGCCAGGCGAAGCCGGACACGCCGTGGGCCATGCCCAGCTCCATCAGCCGGTGGTACGCGGGATGGAACTCCACCTCGTCGCGGCGGTTGCCATAGCGGTCGAAGGGCCGGAACTTCGGCTTGTTCTCATTGGCGAGGAACGCCAACTGCTGCATCTCGCCGCCCGCCAGGATGCCGTACTTCGCCAGCTCGGCCTCCGCCCAACCGCCGCCCTCGCGGGCCACGGCCTCGCGGAGCACGGTGTCCGTCTTCCACGCGTCGTACACCAACGGCGGAGGTTGGTTCGTGACCTCGTGCGTGAGGAAGCCGGCGGCGATGGCATTGCGTTCAGTCATGGTGAAGGTCCTCCTGGGAAACAGTGCCCTTGAATTACCGTGAACAGGCTCGGCAGGCCACCGCCACGCGGCCCTCGGACGCGCCGGGTCAACGCTTCTTCGCCTGCTCCAACTCCTCGACCAACAGCTCCGACACCTTCCGAACACGCGGGATGTCGAGCGCGGACTTCGCGCACACCAGGTGCAGCGGCAGGGTCGCGTAGGGCCCCAGGTCGATGTCGAGCGGCACGAGGCGCCGCTCGCGCACGAAGCGGTGCCGCAGGTCCGCCAGCACCATGGCCCCCACGCCGGCCTCGGCCGCCGCCAGCAGCACCAGGTAGTTGTCCGCCGTGAACACCGGAGAGAAGCCGGGGATGATGGACTCCAGTTGGGGATTGGGTGGCGTCATGTCGAACGGCGGCGCCCAGGCCACCCACGGGAGCTGCTGGAGCGTGGGCCGCTTCGGCAGCCTCGCCTTGAGCGACTTCGCGACGAAGACGGCGTTGCGAACATCCAGCGAATACACGCGCTTCAAGTCAGCGTTCGTCGGGGCCTTGGCTCGCAGCGCGAGGTCCGCCTCGCCGCGCCCCAGGTCCAGGTATTGAATCCCGGAGAGAACCTCCAGCCGCAGGCCCTCGAACTTCCTCGACACGGCCCCAGCGAAGGGCGCGAGGAAGTCGAAGCTCATGTACGGCGAGGCCGTCACCCGCACCAGCCCGCGAGGCGACGTGTCCGACGACTCCGCCGCGCGGTGCAGCTCCCCCGCCCACTCCGCCATCTTCTTCGCCGGCATCACCAGCCGTTCGCCCGCCACCGTCAGCACCGCGCCGTCCACGCCCCGGCGGAACAGCGCGGCGCCCACCGCGTACTCCAGCGCCGCCAGCCTCCGGCTCACCGTGGGCTGCCCGATGCGAAGCTGCCGCGCCGCCCCGCTGAAGCTGCCCGTCTCCGCGATGGCCAGGAACAGCCGCGCGTCATCCCAGGAGATATCCATGAATGCATGACCTCATGCCGGAATGGCCATTTCCCATTCATTCTCGCATCGCTACGTTGCGCTTGTCTCGACGTGAAGGAGCCCCACCCATGCGGACCCGTTCTTCCATTGCCCTCTCGCTCGCCGCGGTGCTCGGAGGCGCCCTGGCCCTCACCGGCTGCGCCGTCACCTCGCATGGGGTGCAGCCCTCCGCGCTCGGCGTGGCGCGGCCGTCCTCGGAGCTGCTGCCCCTGCTGAGCCAGCCGGGCCCGGTGGAACTGGAGACGGTCGTCTCCTGCGACTGGTCCGTGGATCGCGGCGGCCTCATCAACCTGGACCACCCCACCGCGAAGACCGCGGGCCTGGACGACAGCGCCGAGCCCATCCAGGTCTTCTTCCATGCCATCCGCCATCCGGAGAAGGGCCTCTTCATCGTGGACACCGGCGTGGAGACGGCGATGCGCGACGCGCCGGAGAAGGCCGCGATGCGAGGCCTCATCGCCAGCGCCATGGACATGGAGAAGATGACGGTGCACGCGCCGCTGGGCGAGTGGCTCGCGAAGCAGCCGCAGCCCCTGTCGGGCGTGTTCCTCACGCACCTGCACCCGGACCACATCACCGGCATGGCGGACGTGCCCGCGGGCACGCCCGTCTACACGGGGCCGGGCGAGGCCAGGGACCGCGCCTTCGTGAACATGGTCGTCCAGGGCAACAGCGACCGCGCCCTGGCCGGCAAGCCGCCGCTGTCCGAGTGGACCTACGCCCGCGAGGACGCCGGCCTCTTCGACGGCGCGGTGGACATCTTCGGTGACGGCTCCGTGTGGGCGCTCTGGCTGCCCGGCCACACGCCCGGCACCACCGCGTACCTGGTGCGCTCCACGAAGGGCCCGGTGCTGCTCGCGGGCGACATCAGCCACACGCGCTGGGGCTGGGAGCACGACGTGGAGCCAGGCTCCTTCAACAACGACGGGGACCGCGCGACGGTGAGCTTCAAGCGGCTGCGCGCGTTCGCCCAGGCGCACCCGGAGGTCGAGGTGCGCCTGGGTCACCAGCACTGAGGCGCGAAGGCCTCAGTTCCGGGTGTGCTGCCGGAAGAAGTCCCACATGAGGGAGGTGGCGTCCGGCCCGGACGGGTCCGCGAAGGGATAGCGCGAATCCCCACCGGGCCACGCGTGGTCCATGCCCTGGATTTCGATGTGCCGCGCCACCAGCGAGCCGCCGTAGACGTAGTCGTCCACGGTGTAGCTGCGCCCGCCCGGCACGCTCGCCCGCGTCGTCTGGGTGGCCACCGGACGGATGCTGTCGTTGGCCACGCCGTCATCCCCGTAGTCACTGGTCTGCAGGAACTGCCGCGTCGCCTGCCGGCCATTGACGATGTCGACCACGCTGTCCCGCGTCCCGTGCACCACGAGCACCGGCATCGTGTGACGCGGGCGGCCCGAGCACACCCACGCGTCCCGGCCCCGGTCATCCGGGTGGTAGATGCTGCCGAAGAGCATCGCGAAGCCCGTGCCGGAAATCGTGGTGGCGGCCTTGTACATGGCCCCCGCGCCAATCATCCCCGCGGCGAACACGTCCGAGTAACACGCCAGCAGCGTGCCCGTGAGCACCGCGCCGGAGCTGACACCGCCCACGTAGATGCGGCGCGCGTCCACCGCGTAGTGCCGGCGGACCTGCTCCACCATGCCCACGATGAGCGCGGGCTCACCGTGGCCACGCGTCTGGTTGAGCACCAGCATGAAGTTCCAACACTGGGTGGGGTTCGCGAACGTCGCCTGGTTCGGATACAGCACCAGGAACTTCTCGGCGTCCGCCTTCTCATTGAGGCGCGTGAGGCCGGCGAACTGGCTCGGGTTCTGGAAACAGCCGTGCAGCGCCACCACCAACGGCAGCGGCGAGTCCGCCTGGTAGCCCGTGGGCACCCAGAGCTGGAAGCCTCGCGTCCCTTCGATGCCATGGACCCAGGTGCCCGCGCGGGCGGGGGCCGCGGCGGTGAGCGTGAGGACAGCGAGCAGCAACAACCACGTGCGTAAGCACGCGACAGCGTTCCGCTTCATTGGCTGACTCCTTCGGGGTGGGGGAACCGCGCTCAGCCCGGCTGCCGCGCATCCTCCGCGGCGTCCTCGACTCCGGCCAGGAAGGCCTCCACGGCCTCGGCGACCTTCTCGGGCTGGTCATGCGGTGACGCATGGCCGGAGTCACTCAACACCTGGAGCCTCGCATTGGGCAGCAGGTCCACGTAGGCCTGCTTCGCGGCCACGGGCGTGTAGTCACGGTCCGACGCGAGCACCAGCACCGGGCAGGTGATGCCCCCCAGCCGGTCCATGACGCTCCACCCCAACAGCCCCTTCGTCGCGCGCAGGTAGGCGTCCGGGTCGTTGGCGCCGAAAATCTCCACCGCGCGCTGGCGCAGCGCCTCCTGCTCTGGCTTGGGGAACAACTTGGGCGCCAGCACCTTGGCCAGCGCCGAGGGCCCCAGCAGCTTCAGCAGTGTCAGGCGCAGCCCGAACTCGAACTTGCGGCGCAGCGTGCGCGCCACCAGCTCCGGGCCGCTGTTGACGATGACCAGGCTGCGCACCAGCTCCGGCCGATCCGCCGCGAGCTGGAACGCCATCATGCCGCCCATGGACAGGCCCACCACGTGGACGCGCGTCAGACCCAGCGCGTCACACAGGCCGGCGATGTCCCGAGCGAAGCGGGGCACCCCATACTCGCCCGGCGGCTTCCCGCTGCGCCCATGCCCCCGCGCATCGGGGATGATGACGCGGTGTCGGGCCGTCAGTCTGGGTGCCACGGACTCCCAGTCACGGCCCGTGGAGCCAAGCCCATGGAGCAGCAGCACGGGAGTGCCTTCACCCAACACATCGAAGTAGAGGGAGAGCTCCTCGAACTGGAGCAACGGCATGTCCGGACCCCAGATTCAGGTAAGGAAGCGTGTCGAACCGCAGGCCCCAAGCTACATGAACGAACGTTCGTTTATCAAGAGTATCTCATGAGTACGCCCCCCCGCTCCCGCCTGCGCGCCACGGACGCCCGCCTTCCCCTCACGACGGCGGCGCCGCCCGAGGGGACCCGTCGGCGCATCCTGGAGACGGCCCTCCAGCTCTTCGCGAGCCGCGGCTATCACGACACGTCCATCCGGGACCTCGCCACCGCCCTGGAGCTGCGGCCCAGCGCGCTGTACGCCCACTTCGCGGCCAAGGACCACGTGCTCGCGGAGCTGGTGCGCATTGGTCACGAGGCCCACTTCGAGGCGCTGGAGACGGCGTTCCGCGACGCGCAGCCCACGCCCGTGGCCCAGGTGCGCGCGTTGGTCCATGCCCACACGCGCGTCCACGCGGAGCACCCGCAGCTCGCCATGGTGGTGAACGAGGAGTTCTACGCGTTGAGCCAGGAGCTGGCCGCGCCCGCCCAGGTGCTGCGGGACAGGGCCAACGCCATGTTGATGGACGCCATCCTGCGCGGCCAGGCCCAGGGGCAGTTCGCGCCGCTCCATCCCGCCATCACCGCCGCGGCGATTGTCGGCATGGGCTCGCGAATCCCCCACTGGTTCGAGCCCGGCGGCCCCATCGAAGTGGAGGCGTTGGCGAACACCCACGCAGAGCTCGCGCTGCGGATGCTGGGCCACGCCTCCAGCACGTGAGGCCGCCTGGGGCTAGCGTATCTGTCTGCGGCCGGACGCCACCTGGAACGCGTAGACCGCCAGTGAGGCGATGCCGACCAGGAGGACGACCCACAGCAGTCCGCCCACGACGGCGCGAGTCACGGTGAGCACGACCCAGAGCGTGAGCAACGCCAGGCCCACGTAGAGCAGCCCCTTCATCGATGGCCTCCTTCACACAGGAATGAGCCCTGAAGGTAGGGATGCCCCGGCCGCATGGCAGCGCTGGACGGCCCGGTTGGCCGCTCGCTTTGAATTTTCCAGGAGGGGCCCCGTCAGAAGGCGCATCCACGCAGCGAACGAGGCCGGCTCGCTCCCCTGGACACACTCCCCATGACGACTCGCATGATTTGGAAGTTCACGGCGCTCTCCCTCGCTCTCTCCGCTCCCGCCTTCGCCGCGGACTGGCGCAACGACGGCAACTTCCGGCGCAAGGAGGTCAAGAGCACCGAGGAGCTCGAGCAGGCCCAGGAGGACCGGGGCTTCACTTTGGGCCTGCGCGGCGGCTACGCCCTTCCCCTGGGTGACTCCACGGGCACCCGGAGCGGCGACAACTTCAAGATGAGTGACGCGTACAAGGGCGCCATCCCCTTGCAGGTGGACGTGGGTTACTTCTTCAACTCGAACGTCTACCTGGGCGCCTACTTCCAATATGCGCCCGTGCTGCTGCCCGATAACGCAGCGTGCTCCGAGACGGGGGTGAGCTGCAGCTCGGACCAGATGCGCTTCGGCATCAACGCGTCCTACCACTTCCGCGCGGGTGAGAAGTTCATGCCCTGGCTGGGCCTGGGCATCGGCTACGAGATGATCAACACGAAGGTCTCCGCGCGCGAGGGAGACATCGAGTCCATCATCGGCGTCGGCGCCCGCGGCATCGAGTTCGCTTCCATCCAGGCCGGCGCCGACTACCGCATCAACGACACGTTCTCCATCGGGCCCTATGTGTCGCTCGCGGCGGGCGTCTACCAGACGGCGACCTCCAGCATCGAGATGAAGAACGTCCCCATCCTGGGTGACGCTTCGGAGTCGTCCTCGGAGAGCATCGACAACAAGGCGGTCCACGCCTGGCTGTCGGGGGGCCTCCGGATGCAGGTCCGCTTCTGATTCACGCCCGCGGCGCTGACAAAGCTTCGCCAGCGCCGCGCCCCACCCGCCTCAATCCAGCAGGTGCGGGTTGCGCAGGATGAGCAACCCCGCCTGCACGGTGGCGGCGTAGTCGTTGAGATGCCCAGCGTCGATGAGCGCGGTGGCATCACGGCTGCCGCCCGCGGCGAGCGCCGCCTCCACCTTCTTGCTGCCCTGGTTGTACGCGGCGAGCGCCAGCCGCCAGTCACCGAACCGCGCGTGAAGGTCCGACAGCAGCGCGGCGGCGGCCTGCGTTTCGCGCGCCACGTCCAGCCGCTCGTCACGCGCGTCACTCACCTCCAGCCCGTAGCGCCGCGCCGTCTCCGGGATGAACATCCACACGCCCGCGCCGCGCATGCCCGGCGCCAGCGAGGGCCGGCCATCCGTCTCCGGCATGTTCGTCGCCGCGGACTCGACGACGGCCACCGCCAGGAGCCCCTCGGGCAGCCCCTTGGCGCGCAGCGGCCCCGCGAGCGCCGCGCGATGCGTCGCCAGGTTCTCCAGCGCGCGCTTCATGAACGCGCGCCCCTTCTCCGTGCCCGTGAGCGCATTGAGCCGCGCCACCACGTGCGCATCCACCACCACCGGCAAGTCGCCCTCCGGCTGACTCGTCCGCGCCAGGGATTGCGCTTCCACCAGCGTCACCGCGCGGCCCTTCGCCACGCCTTGAGACAACGCCGCGAGCGGCGCGAGGACGAGACACAGCGCGGCCAAGAGCGTGGTGACACCCTGGGCACGGGCAGGACGAGGCTGAAACAGCATCTGGATTCTCCTTGTGGTGGGGTGAGCCATGCCGGTGGCACCGGCGGGAAGTGAGGAATGGGAAGGAACCGCCAAGGCCGCCTGGAGCAGGCAGCGCGCATAGGCCTGCGGCTGGACACGCCCGGTGGCCACGAGCGCCTCGTCACAAGCCAACTCCTGAAGTGACACCCACCAGCGGGACAGGCCATGCGCGGCCGGGTGCCAGAAGAACGCGCTGGTGAGCGCGAGCCGCGCGAAGGCCCAATGCGTGTCGCGCTGCCGGTGGTGCTGCAGCTCATGCAACACCGTGAGCCGCAGACCCTCCGCGTCCTCCAGCAACGCGGGAGGCACCACCACCCACGCGGATGCCCGGTGCCACCCGCGCGGAAACCACGCGGAGAACGCCGGCATGCCGTCTTCGCCCAGCACCACGGCGATGCGCCCCACGCTTCGCACGCGCGGCAGCGCCTCCAACTGGCGCAGCAGCCTCCGATGCCGGACGAGCGCGCGCACCGTGACAGCCACGCCCCCCAGCAGCAGCGTCAGCGCGGCGGCCGGCAGCACCGGTGGCAGGGACGGCAGGGCCCGAGAGACTCGCGCCGATGGCGCCACCGGCTGCGTCTCCACCAGGGGCCCGGGCAGTCGTCCCGCGTGACGCGCCACCGAGCGCTCGAAGGAGAAGCGCGGCCCCGCGGGCATCACCGTGTGCACGGCCGCCGCCAACAACGGAAGCACCAGCGAGAGCACCAGCACGCCGCGTCCCACCTTCAGGGCCTGCCGCGCCGACAGGGGGCGCCCGATTCGAGCCAGGGCCGCCAACGACAGCCACGCCAACGGCGGCGCCACGGCGAGCAGCAACGCCCACGTCAGATACAGCGACGCGAACTCACGCAGCACGGCGCTCACGGCTTGCGCCCCTTCGCCTCGAGCAGCTTGCGCAACTGGTCCACGTCCGACGAGGACAGGGGCACCGCCTCCACCAACCGGGCCACCAACGCGGAAGGCGTTCCGTCGAAGACGGTCTCCACCAGGTGACGCACGCTCTGCGCCTCGTAGGCGTCACGCGGCAACACCGCTGAATACAGGTGACCTCGCCCCTGCTTGCGGCTGCGCACCACGCCCTTCTGCTCCAGGATGCGCAGCACCGTGGAGACCGACGTGTACGCCAGCGCGCGCTCCGGCGGCAGCGCGGTGAGCACATCCGCCACGGCCACCTCCCCCAGGCGCCAGACGATGTGCATCAACTCCAGCTCCACCGGCGTCAGCGGCCGGGCAGCCTCTTCGACTTCGGGCACGGGCTTGCGAGTCACGAGCGAACCTCCGTGACGAGCAACCTACTAAGAGCTTAGTTCCAAATCAACTAACGACTTAGTTGTCGCATGAGCTGGCTTGAAACATGAGTCATCAAAGACTCGCTAAAATCGCTCAACGTGTATTCCCGACTGAATTTGACAATTTCGTGAAACATTGGGTTACTCAGCTTCCAGGCTGAACTGAATTGTCCGGTCTGGGTGAATCACAACCCACCTCACGACAAGAAGGTCCCCCATGTCTCGTGTTTCACGCCACGTCCCCCTCACGGGGGCGCTGGCAGCGCTTTGCCTGGCGAGCCCGGCAGCCGCCTACAACTACCCCAACATGTACGACCAGCCGTACCACCACGAGGTCGCGTACCTCATGCTGGACGACGGCAACTACTTTGGGGCCGACCCCTACGTGCTTCCGCAGATTCACGCGGAGGTGAACTACGAGTCGACCAGCAACTGCGTGGGCATCTGCACGTCCGGCATGGAGTACGGCGACCCGGACATCATCGTCTTCGACTTCGAGGGCGAGACGCCGGACGCGGCCAACACCACGGAGGGCCCGGGTGGCCAGGTGGACCCGTCCACGGCGAACACCGGTGGCCAGCCCTTCAGCAAGACGTTCCACAAGAGCGAGGGCTTTGGCAACAACACCTTCGGCGCGGGCTACGTCATCGACGTCTCGCTGAACGGCATCCCGGCCACCCCCAGCGCGGGCGCGAAGCTCGACGCGGTGGCCGAAGGGAAGATCTGGGCCAAGGCCTTCAGCGCGAACCAGCGCGAGGTCGTGCGCGCCCGGGCCGCGGGCTCCGCGCAGCAGAACGCCTTCGCGAGCGCCAAGGTCAACGTGTACGTGATGGGCTCGCAGGTGTACTCGAAGGACCTGCTCTCCGGCACGTTGGTGGATGAGACGCTCTTCAACCGGACCTTCTTCTCCGCGTCGAAGACCTTCACCATCCTCTTCATCCCCGTGACGGTCACCGCGGCGCTCAACGGCAACGCGGGCATCAAGGTGGACGGCTCCGTCGACACCACCGTGGTGAAGCTGGTCGCCACGCCCAAGGGCAGCATCTACGCCTCGGCCAGCGCGGCCGTGAACGTCTTCGTGGCGAGCATCGGCGTGGAGGGCAGCCTGACCCTCATCACCGCGAGCCTGCCCACCACCGGCCAGCTCGTCTCCACGAGCTGCAACTCGCTGGACTGGAACCTCAAGTCGGACTTCAACATCAACACGCTGTCCGGCAACCTGAAGGCCTTCGTCAAGATCAAGCTGTTCTTCATCAAGAAGAAGGCGTCGCTGACCATCGCCAAGTGGAGCGGCTCGACGAAGAACTGGAACCTCATCAACACCACCAGCACCGTGCCCCTCAACTTCACCTGCTCAAACGGCGCGCCGGTCGGCGGCACGGGCACGCTCATCAGCGACAGCGGCGGCGGCACGGGCGGCGGCAACCCCGGTGGCGGTGACGGCGGCGGCGGCGGTGGTGGCGGCTGGGGCGGCGGTGGTGGTGGCGGCGGCTGGGGCGGCGGCTCCTGCGGCGGCGATGTGAACTCGCCCGTGCACCATTTCGAGGTGCCGCGCGAGTACGAGCAGATGCCTTGCATGCTGTAAGGCGCTAGCAACGCTGTTTCGCGGTTCCTGGCGTGGCGGCGCCCTCGTGCGCGCCGCCACGCCCCCTCTCCCTTCGCGCTCCGCCGTCCCGAGGTTTCGCCGTGAATGACCGACGCTGGCTCCTGGCCGCCCCTCTCCTGCTCCTCGGCCTTGGACTTGGGGCCCACCGCCTCCTGTTCTCGGACGAGGCACCGCCCGTCGAGCCCGCCCCGGTCCCCACCGCGCGCGCCTCGAGTGCGCCGGCCCCCGCGCCCACGCCCGGTGCCGCGAAGTCCCCGCCCACGGCGCACGCGCACCGCGCCTGGGTTCCCGGCACCCAGTTCGTGTACGACCTGGACGCGCGGCAGCAGCTCTCCTTCGCCCAGCAGGGAGCCCGCGCGGGTGAAACCCTGACCATCACCTTCCTGGGCGAGCTGACGATGGCGGTCGTCGGCGGCCAGGGTGACAGGCTGGACACCCAGGTGCAGGTCCGCACCGCCCGCTTCGACTTCCAATCCGACGGACGCGACGCGCTCGACGCGAACGCCCGTGAGCGCGTGCTCGGCCACCTCCAGCACCCCTTCTACGTGACGTACACCCGGCAGGGCGCCGCGCTGCTCACGCACTTCGAGCGGGACGTGGACCCGCTCACCCAGAACCTGCTGCGCTCGCTGGTGGCCGCGACCCAGTTCGTCAAACCCCTCACGACCCAGACGACGTGGGAGGCGCAGGAGCTCGACGTCACCGGCCAGTACGTGGCCCATTACCAGCCCGCCCCGGGCGAGCGGCAATACGCGCGGCGCAAGCTGCGCTACCTGCGGATGTCCTCGCCCCAGGGCCTGCGCCCGCTGGAGGCCGGGATGAGCATCACCGTGGACGCCACCACCGACTTCGGCCTGGGCGAGGAAGGCTGGCCCGCGACGGTCCACAGCCGCGAGCGCGTCGCGGTGGAGTCGGGCCCGGACCTGCCCACGGCGCTGGCGGACTCGGAGGTGCGGCTCACGCGGAGCGACGTGCGGCGCGTACCCGCGCTCATCGGCTCGCTGGAGCTGCGGCGGCAGCACCTGGGCTCCTCCACCCTGGCGACCCAGGTGTACGCCGCCCAGGACCCCAAGGCCGAGCTGCGGCGCCTGGTGGCGGGCGCGAAGCTGACGGACCTGGTCGGCGCGCTCCGTGCGCTGCCGCCAGACTCCGCGAGCAGCGGCGAGGCGACGTCGCAGTTGATGAACCGCCTGCGCGCGCTCTTCACCCTGGAGCCGGACAAGGCCCACGGCGTGCCGGAACTGCTGCGGGGCGAGAAGGACCGCAACGTCTACAGCAGCATCATCGGCTCGCTGTCGGCGGCCAGCACGCCCGAGGCCCTGAGCGCCCTGGCGCAGGTGATGACGGATGGCCAGCAAGGCCTGCGCACGCGCGTGGACGCCGCCGCCGGGCTCGGCATGGCGCCGCAGCCCACCGAGGAAGGCATCGCCGCGCTGCGGGAGATGGCGCAGAGCCCGGAGACGGACGTGCGCAGCACCGCCACGCTCGCGCTGGGCAACGCCGCGCGCAACCTGGAGGAGCAGAACTCACCCGACGCGCAGAACCTGCTGCGGGAGCTCGCCCAGTCCGTGGCCGCGTCCTCCACGCCGGAGGCCCGCGCCCTTCGCCTGCGCGCGCTGGGCAACACCGCCAGCCCCGAGGTGCTCGCCGTCATCCAGGACGCGCTGCGGGACACCTCGCCCATCGTCCGGGAAGCGGCCATCGAGGCGCTGCGCCTGATTCCCGGCGCCACCGCGGACCAGCTCCTGGCCATGCGCATGGTGGATGACCCGGCGCCCGAGGTCCGGCGCGCGGCCATCTTCGCCACGAGCTTCCGGGCGCTGCCGGGCTTCCTGCCGGTGTTCGAGCGAGCACTGCGCACGGACGCGGTGGACGCGGTCCGCAACGACGTGGTGCGACTGCTGGGTGAACGCGTGACGCAGCTCTCCGGCGCCGCGGACCTGCTGGCCTGGGCTGGACAGAACGACCCCAACGGCGACATCCGTCACACGGCGATCGCCTACCTCACGCCGCGTTTGCCCTCCGGCCCGCAGGGCCCCTGAAGCGGGGCCCGCGGGACTACACGCCCAGCGCCTCGCGCAGCTCCGGCAGACGCCGCGCCTGGACCGCACCGAAGACGAAGCGGTCCGGGCGCAGCACCACCACGTCCGCGGCGTGCTGGGAGAACCAGTCCGTCAGCTTCCCGGTGACGTCCACCACGGCGGGCGCGGCGTCAGGCGCCGCATCGCTGGCCGCCTCGGACGGAGGCCGGAACGTCAGCATCCGGCCGCCCAGGGACTGCGCCAGCTCCCGCGCCGCCTCCAGCTCCGCCGACGGCGCGTTCCACCGGCACATCACCGTGAAGTCGTTGCCCAGGGTGTCGTCGAGCAGCACCTCCTCGCCCGACTCCAGCTTCACGCGCGGCTGGATGAAGTACTCGCCCTTGTCCGCGAAGTAGAAGCCCTCCGCGTGCGACGGGGCCTCCTTGAACTCGAAGCGCTCGATGAACTTGCGCACGCGGGGGATGCGCTGAATCGTCCGCATCAGCGCGTCACGCGCGGACGCCACCCAGGAGTTGCGCGCCAGGAACAGGTGCCCCACCCGGATGCACAGCTTCTGCACCGCCTCCACGTGCGGCCGGCGCTCCTGCTCGTAGGTGTCCAGCAGCGAGTCCGGGGACTGCCCGCTGAGCACCCGCTGGAGCTTCCACGCCAGGTTGGCCGCGTCCCGCATGCCCGACACCAGGCCCTGGCCCATGAAGGGCGGCATGGTGTGCGCCGCGTCACCCAGCAGGAACACATTGCCGTCGCGCCAACGCGCCGCGTTGAGGCAGTGGAAGGTGTACACCTGCGCGCGCTCGATGCGGACGCGCTTGGGGTCCACGTACGGCGCGATGAGCGCGTTGATGGTGTCCCGGCTCTCCAACTGCTCGCGCGTCTCGCCGGGCATCAGCATGAACTCCCAGCGAATCTGGTTCACCGCGCCGGTGGCCACGAAGGACGGGCGCTTCGGGTCGCACACGAAGCGGCACAGCTCCGGGACCTCCCCCTCCGTGACGGTGCCGGACACCGCCAGCCAGGGCTCACCGTAGGCGCGGCCGGACAGCGGGATGCCCATGGCCTTGCGCACGCCGCTGCGCGCGCCGTCACACCCCAGCAGGAACCGCGAGCGGACGGTGCGCTGCTCCCCCGTCCGTGAGTCACGGTAACGCACCGTCACCCCGGTGGCGTCCTGTGACACCGCCTCCACCATCACGCCCTTGCGCAGCTCCACGTGCTCGAAGCGGTTGAGCCCGTCACGCAGCGAGCCCTCCAGCAAGGGCTGGTGGAAGAACCACAGCGGCGAGTGGCCGAAGCCGAAGTCCACATCGCCGATGTGGAGCTCCGCGAAGCGCTTTCCCGAGCCTCCCACGTATTCCGCGAAGTTCGACTGCTTCATGTTGCTTTGCAGCAAATCCAACAGTCCGGTGGACTGGTAGATGCGCAGGCCTTCGTCGTCGCACGAAAAAGCGCGGGGCTCGCCGTGCGGGGCAACGTCCCGCTCCAGCAAGAGGGTGCGCACGCCGAGGAGACCCAGCAGGTTCCCCGTCAACGCTCCCACCGGCCCACAACCGCTGATGATGACGTCCACCTGCGCGTCGGTCTGCTGGCTGTCACAACCCATGGATGCCTCCCGGGGCAATGTCTGGCATTCTTAATAACGATTCAGGTGTGACCACGGTGTGACCAGTCCGGAAGTACGCGAAGCCATCCGTTCAGGGTGGCGAGCTGCCGTATGACGGAAAAACCACACGCAATTTTTGTCACCACTGGGGCAATCCCTACCCGTGACGGAGGTTTGGGAGCGGGCGTGTTAACTTGAGGGCCGTCCATGCGAGGAATCCCGGAGGACATGGCCGCCGGCCACACGGCAGGCACACAGCGTTTTCAACTGGAGCTGCTCGGCGAGGCCCGGCTCCGGATTGGTGACGCACGCATCCCCTTGGAGCGGCGGACCGCCGGAGTGCTCGCGTGGCTGGCTTTGGAAGGCCCCCACCCCAAGTACCGGCTGGCCGGACTGCTCTGGGCGGAGTCCGGTGAGACGACGGCGCGCAACAACATGCGTCAGCTCCTGCGCCGGCTTCGCCTGGCCTGCGGCGTGGAGCTGATACAGGGCACGGACGTCCTCTCCCTGTGTGACAGCGTCGGCTCGGACGCCGCCGAGCTCCAGGCGCACGTCTTGTCGGGACGTTACACCGAAGCCCTGGCACTGGAAGGCGTATTACTTGGGGCTCTTGAATACGAAGACTGTTCAGAATTCCAAGCGTGGCTGGAAAGTGCACGTGAGCGGTTGGACAAGCTTCGCCGCCGGGCCGCCGTCGCGGAGTCGGAAAGCCGTGAACGGCGAGGTGATTTGACGGGTTCACTCGCACTGGCGGAGCAATTGCTGGTCATGGACCCATACTCGGAGGAAGCCTGGCGCCGGTTGATGCGGCTGCATTACGTGGCCGGGGACCGGATGGCCGCGCTCAACGCCTTCGAGCGGTGCCGCCGGCTGCTGCGCGAGGAGCTGGACACCACGCCGCTGCCGCAGACGGTGGCGTTGGCGCGTGAAATCGAGCGGGGCCCGCCGGCGCCCAAGTCCATTCCCCCCATCACGCAGCGGCTGCCCCTGTCCGTGCTGCGCCCGCCGGTGCTCGTGGGCCGCGAGCAAGAGTGGGCGCGGATGGAGACCGCGTGGGAGGCGGGGCAGACCATCTTCATCTCCGGTGAGCCCGGCGTGGGGAAGACGCGGCTGGCGCATGACTTCGCCGCGTCGCGTGGCACCTACCTGCTGCTGGAGGCTCGGCCCGGCGAGCAGAGCGTGCCCTACTCGTCCCACGTGCGGCTGTTGCGGCAGATGCTCGCCCGCATTCCGGACCCGGAGCTGCCGCAGTGGGTGCGGCGTGAGTTGGCGCGGCTGCTGCCGGATCAGGCCGGACAGGAAGGCCTGCCCCCGCCCATGGCGGACGAGGCCGACCGCAGCCGCTTCCTGGAGGCGCAGTGCCAGGTCGTCTACCAACTGGCCGCCAGCGTGGACGCCATGGTCGCCGATGACCTCCAGTTCATGGACAGCGCCACGGCGGAGTTCGCGGTGTTGATGCTGTCGCGCCGTCACGCGCCAGGGCCGGGCGGCCGCTTCCCGCGCTTCATCGACACGTACCGGGGTGATGAGCTGGCGCCGCAGGCCGGCGCGTTCATCCAGCAGTTGGTGGCCGCGGGGCTGGCCATCACCATCGAGCTGCAACCGCTGAGCACCCACGCCGTGGGCGCGTTGCTGGAGAGCCTGGAGCTGCCCGGCGCGGAGAAGCTGGTGCAGGACGTGACGCGGCACACGGGCGGCAATCCGCTCTTCATCACGGAGACGCTCAAGTACCTGTTGGAGACGGGCGGCCTGGAGCGCGGCTGGCCCGAGCACGTCCCCGCGTCGGGCCGTGGACAGCAGCTCATCCAGCAGCGGCTGGAGCGATTGTCACCGTCGTCCCTGCTGGTGGCCCGGCTGGCAGCGTTGGCGAAGACGGACTTCGCGCTGGAGCTGGCCAGCGAGGTGCTGGAGATGAATCCGCTCGCGCTCGTCACGCACGTGGCGGAGCTGGAAGGCGCGCAGATTCTGCGGGGCGAGCGCTTCACCAACGATTTGCTCTTCGAGGTCGTGCGGCAGGGGACGCCCAGCGCGCTGGGCACGCTGCTGCACCGCCGGCTGGCCGTGGCGCTGGAGCAACGCGGGGCGCCGCCTGTCGTGGTGGCGCAGCACTGGATGGATGGGCATGAGCCCCGCCGCGCGGTGCCCTTCCTCATCTCCGCGGCCAACGCGGAGGCCGCGGCCCTGCGCCACATGGACGCCGCCCTGCTGTTCCACCGCGCCGCCGCGCTGCTGGACGAGGCGGGACAGGCGGATGAGGCCTCACGGGTGCGAGGCCGCGTGCGCGGCATCCCCACCGCGTGACAGGCCCCGCGGGGAGCACACTCGTTCGTAGCATCGCCACCGCGCGCCGGCCGCACGCCGGGGCCGAGGCCACGTGCGCGGCATCCCCACCGCGTGACAGCCCCCACCAGGAACACCCACGCGAGCCCCACCGCGTGCCCTCCACGATCACCGCGCCAGCGCGGTCACCTCGCGCGCCACGTCCACGAACGCGCGCATCGCGGGCGACACCTGCGCGCGGCTGGGGAAGTACAGGAAGAAGCCCTCCACCTTCGCCGCGTAGGGCTCCAGCACCAGCCGCAGGGTGCCGCGCTCGAGCCGCTTCTTCACGCTCGGCTCGAACACATACGCCAGCCCCACGCCCGCCTCGGCCAGCTCCACCATCGCCCGCCACTCTCCGGTGATGACGGGCCCTCGCACCGGGACGCGCCAGCTCCGCGAACCACGCTCCAGCTCCCACTGGTAGATGGCGCCGCTCGTCGGTGAGCGGATGCAGATGCAGTCATGGGTCAGCAGGTCCTTCGGCCGCTCGGGCATCCCGCGGCGCTTGAGATACGCGGGCGAGCCCACCACCACGAAGCGGTCATCCCCCTCCGACAGGCGCACCTGCACCATGTCGCGCTCCAGCGCCTCCGACATGCGGATGCCGGCATCCAGCCCCTCCGCGACGATGTCCACCAGCCGGTCCTCCACGCGCAGCTCCACCTCCACGCGAGGATGACGCTGGTGGAAGCGCGTCAGGATGGGCGTCGCGACGGGCGACACCGCCACGGAGGGCACGGTGAGCCGCAGGGAGCCCGTCACCTCCCCCGGCCGGGCCGTCGCCGCCTTCAACGCCTGGAGCGCCTGCTCCACCGGCGGCCCCGCGGACTCCAGCAGGCGGCGCCCCGCGTCCGTGAGCGCCACGCTCCGGGTGGTACGAACGAGCAACGGCACGCCCACCCGCGCCTCGAGCTGGCGAACGGACTGGCTCAACGCGGAGCCGGACACCCCCAGCTCCTTCGCCGCCGCGGAGAAGCTGCGCTTGCGTCCCACGGCCAGGAAGGCGTTCAAGGCGTTGAGCGGAGTGAAGGCCATTGTGAAGTTTTCCTAAGCAGCGCGTGCCGAATTCATCAGTGCCCTTGAGCCGATGCCGGACGCATCATCCGGTGCGCAAGGTAGGAAGACCACTTCAGCCCCGCTCGAGGAGCCTCCACATGATTCCCGTTCGCGCCTACGCCGCCCAGGACGCCAAGTCCCCCCTCGCCCCGTTCCAGTTCGAGCGCCGGGAGCCCGGCCCCACCGACGTGCAGATTGAAATCCTCTACTGCGGCGTCTGCCACTCCGACCTGCACCAGGCCCGCGACGAGTGGGGCGGCGCGCTCTTCCCCATGGTGCCCGGCCACGAAATCGTCGGCCGCGTGGTTCGCGTCGGCGACCAGGTCACGAAGTTCAAGGCCGGGGACATGGCCGGCGTCGGCTGCATGGTCGACTCGTGCCGCACCTGCCCGAGCTGCAAGGAGGGCCTGGAGCAGTACTGCGAGGTCGCCAACATCCAGACGTACAACGCCAGGTCGAAGGACGGGAAGACGGTCAACCAGGGTGGCTACAGCGAGGCCATCGTCGTGGACGAGGCCTTCGTCCTCCGGATTCCGGAGAACCTGGACCCGGCCGCCGCCGCGCCGCTGCTGTGCGCCGGCATCACCACGTACTCGCCCCTGCACCACTGGAAGGTCGGTCCGGGCCAGCGCGTGGCCGTGGTGGGCCTGGGCGGCCTGGGCCACATGGGCGTGAAGCTCGCCAAGGCCATGGGCGCGCACGTCACCGTCATCAGCCACACGGACCGCAAGAAGCAGGACGCCCTGCGCCTGGGCGCCGACGCGGTCATCGTCTCCGCCAACAAGGACGAGATGGCCGCCCAGGCCGGCAAGTTCGACTTCATCCTGGACACCGTCTCCGCCCAGCACGACCTCAACGCGTACCTGCGGCTGCTGCGCCGTGACGGCCACCTGGTGCTCGTCGGCGCCCCCGAGAAGCCGCTCGAGGTCCGCCCCTTCTCCCTCATCCCCATGCGGAAGAGCTTCTCCGGCTCGATGATTGGGGGTATCCAGGAAACACAGGAAATGCTAGACTTCTGCGCTAAGCACGGCATCGTCTCCGACATCGAGCTGATTTCCATCCAGCAGGTGAACGACGCCTACGAACGCCTGGTGAAGGGAGACGTGAAGTACCGCTTCGTCATCGACCTCGCGAGTCTGCGGAAGTAATCGCGCCGGAGCCAGGCGCCCACCTCGCGGGACAACGGCCGATAGGTAACGACGGCCCCTGCTGGAAGTCGCGCCCCGCCCACCCGCGCCGGAGGGCAGGACAGTGCACGCTATTGCACGTCGTCCTGCCCCACTGGTCAGGTGCCTGCCCGCCGTTGGGTGCGGATTCTCAATGCATGACTACGACGATTGCACAGGCCGGTTTCGTGAAGGTGACGTCCCCGTACCCCGAAGAGCGGGAGCTGCTGGAGCCAGCGCTCGCCGCGCCCACGCCCCAGAAGGCAGCGCAACTTCGACTGAAAGCGAGCCACTGGCTCCTCCGCGCTCAGAAGGAGTTCCACGACGCCATCTTCATGCGGGATGGCTCCGAGGAAGGGCTGGACCGATACGCCAGCGCCCGCGCCGAGCTGGACTCGGCGGAGACCTGGGCGCTGCGCGTGGCGGAGGCCCTCGCGAAGCCCCGCGGCTGACGGGCGCCGAGCGAGAGCGTCACGCCACTCGGGCGGGCGGCTCTGTCCGCTCACTCTCCGGCAAGGACGCGGACGCCGCCACCGGCAATGACGCCGTGGCAGGCACGGGCGCGGGGGGCTTGCCGTAGGGGAAGTAGTCCTTGAGCTTCAGCATGTGCTTCTCGAAGAGGTTCCAGCTCACCAGCGCGAGCGCCAACGAGAGCCCGGCGGCCACCACGTAGAACACCACCTGCATCGGGAAGTCCGTGCCCGCCACCGTCTTCAGCGGTGTCTTCAGCACCGTGCGCCGCAGGATGGCGTCCAGCGGCGAGTGGATGAGGTAGATGGCGTAGCTGTACTTGCCGAAGGTGAGCAGCAGCCGCGTCGTGAGCAGCCGGTGCACGAGGTGGCCCTTGGGCACGGCCACCGCCTTGTACACACCCACCGCGTAGATGACGGCGATGGCGGTGTAGCCCCCCGTGCGCTTCACCAGCTCGAACATGGGGCCCACGGGCAGCACCACCAGGGCCAGCACCACCGGCACGGACGCCCACGCGGCCCAACGCATCCAGGGGAAGGCCTTCAGCCCCAGGCCTTCCGGGTGGCGCAGCGCCATGGCCAGCAGGCCGCCCATGGCCAGCGAGTCCACGCGGCAGAACGTCACCACGTACGTGCTTTCCAGGCTGGCGCCGTACAGCGTGAGCCCCACCCGCACCAGGATGGCCATGGCGATGGTGCCCAGGCACAGCCGGATGGCGCCCCGGTAGGACACCGCGGCGATCAGAAAGGGCCAGACGATGTAGAACTGCTCCTCGATGGCCAGCGACCACACCACGCCGAGGATGGGGTGCGTCGTGTCCACCCAGAGCTGGTAGAAGTTGGAGAGGTACAGCAGGTACCAGGTGGCGCCGTCGGTGGTGATGCGCTCATCCAGGCCCAGCCGGCCCGCCAGCGACGGCAGCACCAGGAACGACACCGCGAGCGCCAGGTAGTAGAGCGGGAAGATGCGCAGGAAGCGGCGCATGTAGAAGTTGCGGAAGAAGTACGGCTGTCCCTTCGCCTCCCACAGGATGCCGGTGATGAGGAAGCCGGAGAGGACGAAGAACAGGTCCACGCCCGTCCATCCAGCCCCGGCCAGCCACCACGTCACGCGCCCCGCCACGCTCTGGTCGCTCAGGTGCGTCGTGTGGAAGAACACCACCAGCAGGACGGCGAGACCTCGCACGCCGTCCAGCACCGGCAGGTGACCCTGCAGGCGCGGAGCGTGCGCCGCGGGAGCATCCACACGGCCAGAGTTCAAGGACATGGAAAAGCTCTTACCAACAACGACTGTCATCCAACAAGACCACCACCGGGCGTGCGTGGGATTGCGGAGACGCCAGCGGGGTGTCAGTCCCGCCACCAGGCAGCCAGGCACGCGAAAAGCGCGGGCGTCCGTGAAACTTCCCGGCGGCTCGTGACACCTTCGTGCCGTGGCACTCCTTTCCGCGATGAAAATGGTGCTGGCAGGTGCGCCCCCGTCCGACACGGACCGGGAGCGGACGCTGCTGCGCCAGGCGCGCACGGGGGACCCCGCGGCCTTCCGGCGGCTGTTCGAACGGCATGCCACGGGGGTGTGGCGCTTCCTCCGGGATTTGATGCGCGACGACGCCGCGGCGGACGAGGCCACGCAGGAGACCTTCGTCCGGGCCCATGCGCGGCTCGGGGCGCTGCGCGACGAGGACCGGCTCGGCGCGTGGCTCCTGGGCATCGCGCGCCACGTGTACCTGGAGTCCCTGCGGCAACGCGGCGTCCATGTGGACGTGGACGATGACGTCCACGCCCGCCATGTGGACGCGGTGCTGCCCACGCCCACGCCGGAGGACCTGCTCCTGGACCGGGAGCTGGAAGGGCTGCTGGCGGGCGCGCTCGGGACGCTGCGGGAGGACCGGCGCGCGGCGCTGCTGCTGCGCATCGACCATGGCCTTCCCTATGAGGAGATTGCGTCGGTGATGGGTTGGTCGATTCAGAAGGTGAAGAACGAAATCCACCGCGCGCGGCTCCAGCTTCGCGAACAACTGGCCGCGCACGTCGGAGGCCGCCCATGAGCGCCTGTCGCGAATCCGAACTGGATGCCCTGCTGGCCAACGAGCTCGCGTCGGAGGACGCCACGCGGGTCCGCGCGCACATCAGCGGCTGCACCGCCTGCCAGCACGCGCTCACCTGGCTGCGAGCCGAACGGGGCTGGATGGCCCAACGCGCCCAGCGGATGCCGGCAAGGCCCGCGCTGGACTTCGCCGCGCTGGAGGCCCGGCTCCAGAAACAGGCGCCGCCACCGCCCGAGCCTCGACATGCGGGGTGGATGCACTGGGGACGGATGCTGAGCGCCGCCACGGCCGTGGTGGCCTTCATCGGCCTCAGCACGATTCAGATGACGCGCATCCCCAGCGTCGACGAGCCCTGGAGCCCTGGCGACGCGCTCGTCAGCATCGCCCGGCCCGTCGACTGGTGTGACGACCCCTCCCGGGAAGCCGTGGCGGCGCTGGAGGCGCGGGTGGGGGCGTGCCTCGTGGCCACGCCCTTCCTGCCCCTGCGCTGATGCGCCCGTGCGCTCAGGGCGCCGGCGGCGTCAGCAGCCGCTCGGCGAAGTCCACGGCCTTCTCCGCGTTCACCAGGCCGCTGCCGTAGTTCTGGTCCCAGCCGGTGGGGCCCAGGTCATCCGCCGTGTCGATCAGCGCGGAGCGCACCTGCTCGGAGGTCAGCCGCTGCGGATCCAAGCTCCACACCAGGGCCGCCACGCCGGACACGTGCGGCGTCGCCATGGAGGTGCCCGTCTGCAGCGCGTAGTCCAGGCCGGAGACGTCCAGGGCCACCTGCGTTCCAATCATCCCGCGCAGGACGTTGGCCGACTCCAGGGACACGGAGACCGTGGGCACCCAGCGCTCGGAGGGCGCGTTGAGCGTGAAGTTGCCCGCGCCCTCGTCCGCGGTGTGGTTGCCAATGATGACGGCCTTCGCGCCCGCGCGGATGGCGTTGCGCACCTTCTCCTCGAACAGGATGCCGCCGCCCCGGTCCACGTACGCGAGGAAGCCCTCGCAGGTGGCGCCCTCCCCGCAGTCGGTGACGCTCGCGCCCAGGCCGCAGTCCACCAGCCGCCCCGAGTACGTGCCCAGCGCCGAGTACTCCAGGGGGTTGGAGGCGAACTGCTGACCGTTCGCGTCCACCTCACCGTAGGGTGCGCCGCCGACGATGGTCGCGCTCAACACGCCCACGCCAGGGCCCACCAGGTTCGTGCCGTCGCCGTACTGGGAGAAGGCGGCCCACTCACCGGCGAAGTTCACCGCGCCCACGCCGACGACGGAGGCATAGCCGGCCGGAAACGACACCTGCGCTCCACCCGAGTTGCCCGTCGCCGCGATGGTCAGCACGCCATTCGCCTTGGCCGTATCGAAGGCCAGCTCCTCGGCCGCATTCTTCGAAGCGGCGCCGAGCGACAGCGACACGATGTTCGCCCCCTGCTCCTGGCACCACTCGAGCGCGGTGATGACGTTGGTGGTGCTGCCCGTGCCCGTCTCGTTCAGCACGCGGGCCACCAGCAGGGATGCGGTGGGGGCCACGCCCACGGTGCCGTTGGGGTCATCCCCCAGCCGCACCTTCCCGCCCGCGCCGAGCTGCGCGGCGATGGTGGCCGCCGTGTGCGTGCCATGCCCGCCGCCCCACACCACCACGTTGCCCTGCGAGTCCACGCGCGCGTCCAGCGCCAGGGCGTTGGCGGACCCGTGGATGAAGTCCTTGCCCCCGATGAAGGCGGCCTTCAGCTCCGGGTGACGGTTGTCCCAGCCGCTGTCGACGACACACACCTTGATGCCCGTGCCCGTGGGGCGGCCTTCATCCAGGATGCCGTCGGCGTTGGCGTCCCAGATTTTGTCGGCCTTCACCATCTTCAAGCCCTGGGTGTACTCACCCACGGAGCCTTGCCGATTGGGCTCCGGCTTCGGCTCCGCGCCCAGCCACGCCTGCGGCGACATCGGCCGCTGCATCATGCCGAGCGCGCGCACCTCCCGGTCGGGAGACACGGACACGACATCCGGGTTCCGGGCGAGCGCCTCGCGCATCTGCGGCGACACGCGGGCGGACACCATGTTCAGCGAGGGGATGCGCTGCTTCACCTGGCCACCGGCGCGCGTCACGTCCTCCGCGAAGGCGTCCGTGTTCGCCTTGGCCGTGGCGAACACGCGCTGCCGGAAGGTGATGATGACCGCCTCCGTGCCGTCCGCCGGAGGAGCCGCCTCGCCCTGGTAGGCGGACGCCATTGTCGCCGGGGGCAGGACCATCCCCGCGGTGCCCGGGCACGCCTGGGGCTCCACGTTGGAATCCGAGCCGCACGCCACCAGCCCTCCGACCAGACCCAGCCAGACGAAACGCTTCATTTCACGCTCCTTGAGTGTCCCGTCCAGCAAGACGCCCGTCGTACAGCACGGCGCGACTGATGGATTTCGAGGGACGCGCATGAACGGGAGGACACCTGCTTCCGTTCCCGGAGCGCAAGTTAACCACGGCCGCGAGCCAGCCGCTCAAGCCCCTGTTCGGGGCACGACGGGGAGGGCATGCAGGCGTGCGGTGGACACGTGGACCAGCGGACGCTCCCCTGACGGAGCGTCCGCCCCTTCACGCCTCGGCGGGGTCCACCCCGAAGATGCGGAGCGCATCGGCGGCGTAGACATCCAACTGCCGCTGCGTCTCCGCGGCGTCCCAGCCCAGCCGGGGCGCCATGACTTCCGCCGCCACGCGCGCGGCGGCATGGCCCTGGTCGCGCGTCTCGAAGGCCACCTTGAGGCGGCGGATGAGCAGGTCGGACAGCGAATGCACCAGCTCGTGGGTGACACCCCAGGCGGCCTCGGCCGCTCGGTAGGGCAGCCCCTCCGCGAGCGGCCGGGCCAACGCCGTGTCCTCGAAGGTCAACGCCCACACCCGGCGCCAGCGACTGCCATAGGCCCGCACCAGGTGGTGGGCCGTGGCCTCGTCTCCGATTTCGACGCGGGCCGCGGCGAACTCGGCGTCCAGGTTGCGGATGTCACCCCCGGGGAGCGGCAGCGACTCCGTGGGAGAGCGGCGGCGTGGAATCCCCAGGCGGCGCTCCACCGCGTCCACCACGTCGCGCGCCATCACGCGGTAGGTGGTGAGCTTGCCGCCGCTGATGGCCAGGACCCCGGACGGGCTCACGTCGATGGCGTGCTCCCGGCTGGCGCTGCCCGCGTCGGCCTGCGCGCCGTGATAGCCGCTGGCCACGAGCGGACGGATTCCGGCCCAGGCGCTCACCACGTCCTCACGGGTGAGGTGCGCCTCCGGGAAGAAGGCGTTGGCGGACTCCAGCAGATAGGCCACGTCCGACTCGCTGGCGCGGACCTCCGCGGGGTGCGCGCGCGTGGACGTTTCCGTGGTGCCAATGATGGTGAAGTTGTCCGCGGGCAGCACGAACATCACCCGGCCGTCCTTCGGGGACAGCAGCGTGAAGGCATCCCGGTGATTGAGCCGCGCGCGCGGCACGGCGAGGTGCACGCCCTTGCTGCCACGCACCGCGGGGCTCGTGCCATCGGGCGCGTCCAGCCTGCGAATCTCGTCGCTCCAGGGGCCCGTGGCGTTGACGATGGCGCGGGCCCGCACGGTGACCTCCTCACCCGTGAGGTGGTCCAGCACCGTGGCGCCACGCACCTGGCCGCCTTCGAGCACGAGCCCCTTCACGGACGCGTGGTTGAGCACGGTGGCGCCCGCCTCGGAGGCGCCCACGGCGTTGGCCAGCGTGAGGCGCGCGTCGTCGGTGGCGGCGTCGTAGTAGCGGGCGCCGCCCTTGAGGTGCTCGGTGCGCAGGCCCGGTTCGGCCGCGTGGACCTGACGGGCGTTGAGCCGCCGGTAGCCCTTCACGTTCCGGAACAGCGACAGGGCGTCGTAGAGCATGAGGCCCGCGTTGAGCTTCCAGCGGGGCACGCGGGCGCCCGCGTACACGGGCCAGATGAAGGCGAGCGGCCGCACCAGATGCGGGGCGAGCCGCAGCAGGCGCTGACGCTCGATGCTGGACTCGAAGACGAGGCCCAGGTGGCCGTGCTCCAGGTAGCGCAGGCCGCCGTGGATGAGGCGCGAGGACCGGCTGGAGGTGCCGCTGGCGAAGTCTTCTCGCTCGACGAGCGCCACCTTGAGGCCCCGGAGCGCGGCATCCCGCGCCGAGCCCGCCCCCGTGACGCCGCCACCGATGATGAGGACATCGAAGTCCTCGGTGGCCAGGGTTCGCAGGCGCGCGGCGCGCGACGGAGGGGGAGGCACTTCGGCCTCGGGGACGACACGGGTGAGCGCGACAGATTCGGAACGCACCGCATAAGTGTAGCGACGTTGGGCGTCGTCGGCAGCCCAAACCAATGCGCCGCGTCAAGCGCACTACATGGAAGGCGTCCTCCAGGCCGGGAAGGGTGTTCACCCGAGGGGGGACGGCGCCTTGCGCGTCCGGATGAAGACAGATAGGAGGCGGCCGACCCCTCCCCTCACCCGGGGGCTCCACGGCCTTGCTGAACCCCCACGACCGACGCGACCTGGCGTGCCTGGGACTGATGGTCCTGGTGTACGGGCTCGTCGTGGCGCCGGTGCTGCACGCGGTGGTGGAGCACGGCGGGGGCGGCCATCACCTCCATGCCCATGCCCACGGAAGGCCGCATTCACATGCCCCCCGGGGTGAGTTCCAGGGAACCGGCGCGCACGCACACCCGCGTGACGGCACCGCCCGTGCGCAGGGGCACCGCCATGGAGACACGGCCCGCGAGCACGCCCACCCGCGTGACGACACCGCCCGTGCGCATGGGCACCGCCATGGGGACACCGCCCGCGCGCACGCGGGCCTGCGTGACGACACCGCCCGCGCGCCTGGGCACCGCCATGGGGACACGGCCCGCGCCCAGGCGCACCGGCGTGACGACGCCGCCCGCGAGCACACCCACCGACACATTGATGAGGCCACCCGGCATACGGGGGGAGCCCCCCACGCGGGCCACGGCGCCCCGGTGGAGCCAGATGATCAACAGGAAGGCCACGAGCACCTGACAGGCTCGGTGGAGCACCTGCAAGCAGTCGCCCTGACCTGGGCGGCCCTGAAGCTGCCGCTGGTGCGCGCGGTGTCGTGGCGGGCCGAAGTCCGTCACGGCCCCTCGCGAATCCTCGGCTCCGCGGTGCGCCCCACCGCGATGCCGCAAGGCCCATAGCCGCGCTGCAATAACACCAAGGGTCGCGGCATCCCGAGCGTGGCAGCACGCGCGGAGGCGCGTGCGCTCCATCCCCTCAGCCTGAACCTCCCCTGCCTGCCGGTGGGGCCACGCACCCACGCGTCAAGCGAAGCGCGCGAAGTCCGCGCGAACGCGACGCCAAGGCGCGAGGCCCGCGCCGCCGTGTGTCCGTACGTGCCCGTGCTTCTCGCTACCGCACTGTCCTCGTGTGTCCTCGTCCTGGCCGCCGCGCCCTCACCGCAGGAGGGAACGGAGGGCGTGCCCGTGCGCTCCGAGCATGTCGAGGCCGAAGCAGACCCGCGAACGAACCGTGCCGAAAGCACCGCCCCGCGAGTGGGGCAAGACCAGGCACCTGCACCCGAACCTGCGAACACCAACACCCCACCCCCACCCACCGAGCCCGCCCCCGCCGAAGACGCCCCCGAGAAGGCCACGGTGGTGCGTGGCGCGCGTCCCGCCCAGACAGCGTCCGAGGTGACACTCGGCCGGGACATCCTGGACGCAGCGCCGAGACGCAACGCCGTGGACCTCCTGCGCGCCGTCCCGGGACTCGTCGCCTCGCAGCACAGCGGCGAGGGCAAGGCCCAGCAGCTCTTCCTCCGAGGCTTCGACGCGCTTCACGGCCAGGACGTGGAGCTCGACGTCGGTGGCCTGCCGGTGAACGAGGTCAGCCACATCCACGCGCTCGGGTACGCGGACATCAACTTCGTCATCCCCGAGGTCGTGCAGTCGCTCGAAGTCACCGAGGGCTCCTATCGGGCATCCCAGGGTGACTTCGCCGTCGCGGGCACGGTCCGCATGGAGCTGGGGGTCGCGGAGCCCGGCGTCCACCTCCTGGGCACGGTGGGCCAGTACGGCCAGCGGCGACTCGTCGCCACGGTGCGGCCCGGAGAGGACGCGGGCACCTTCGCCGCGGTGGAGCTGGGCGAGGGCCGAGGCTTCGGCGCGCAGCGCGGCTACGGCCGAGCCTCCCTGCTCGCCCAGGCCACCACATCGCTCGGGAACGGCGTGACGGTGCGCGCGCTCGGCGGCAGCTACGTGACGCGCTTCGACTCACCGGGCGTGGTGCGCGAGGACGACCTGCTCGCGGGCCGTGAGGACTTCTTCTCCGCGGCGCTGGGCCGGCAGGGGGGCTCCGTCTCGCGGCATCAACTCCTCCTCGGCGTGGAGCTGCCCCGCACGGGCAACGGGCGCACCAAGCTGGAGGTCTTCGGCGTCCTTTCGGACCTGCGCCTGCGCAACAACTTCACGGGCTTTCGCGTGGACGTGCGTGGAGACGGCCTGGAGCAGACGAACAACGGCACCACGCTGGGCGCCCGCGCCGAGCACCGCCGCTCGGTGAACATCCTCGGCCGCCCGGTGGCGCTGGAGCTGGGCCTGGGCGCGCGGAGCGACAGCGTGGAGCAGACGCAGCGGCGCTACCGCGAATCCGACGGCACCTTCTTCTCGGACGAAATCGACGCGAAGTTCACCCAGACGGACGTGTGGGGCTGGGCGGAAGCGCGGCTGCCGCTGGGCCGCTGGTCCTTCCGACTGGGAGGCCGCGCGGACGCGCTCGGCGTGGAGGTCTTCGACGCGCTCGCCTTCCGGGATCCGCGCCACTACGACGGCCAGGGTTACGCGCGCAGCGCGTTCGGCGTCCACCTGGGCACGAAGGCGGGCCTCGAGTACGCGATGGGAGACACCGCGGACGCCTGGCGGCTGTTCGCCAGCTACGGAGACGGTTTCCGCTCGCCCCAGGCCCGCGGCCTCTCCGAGGGCGAGCGAGCCCCTTTCGTCTCCATCCGAAGCGCCGAGGTGGGCTCGCGCAAGGACGGCGAGCGCTGGGCCCTGCAGCTCAGCCTCTTCGGCTCGCAGGTGGACAACGACTTCTTCTTCGACCACACGGTGGGCACCACCGTCTACACGGGCGAGACGCTCCGCTCGGGTGTCTCCGCCGCGCTCCAGGCGCGCCCGCTGCCGGGGCTCGTCGCATCCGTGAGCGCCACGCTCGCGCATGCCTACGTGCGGTCCTCGGACACGCTGCTGCCCTACTTCGCGCCCTTCGTCGCGCGAGCGGACGTGGGTTGGGACGGCCAGCCGGGCTGGTCCTGGCTCGGCGCCAGCACGACGCTCTCACTGGGCACGGGACTCACCTTCATCGGCCCGCGTCCGCTGCCCTTCGACGAACGGAGCGCCACGGTGTTCCTCGCGGACGCGCACGTCGCGGTGCGCAGGGGCGAGCTCGGTCTGCGATTGGAAGTCTCCAACCTGCTCGACGCGCGGTGGCGGGACGGCGAGTTCGTCTACAGCTCGCGCTTCGACCCGAGCGCCCCGGCCAGCCTCGTCCCGGCACGACATTTCACCGCGGGGTCGCCTCGGATGGCCTCGCTCTCACTGGAGGTCCACCTATGAATCGCAGACACCTGCTCACCGGCGCGCTGACACTGGCCGCCGCGTCCATGGCCCTGGGGGGCTGTGGCAGCGAGTCGGAGCGGCGCACCTTCTCCGTGGAGGTGACGTCCACGCCCATCACCGCCACCAACGAGCGCGGCTGGACGGTGACGGTGGACACCGCGCATCTCTCGGTGGGCCCCGTGCGCTTCTTCGAAGGCCGCGCGCTGCAAGCCCGGCGCTTCCATTGGTACACGCTCATCGGGGGCACGGCTCACGCACACCCGGGGCACTACTCCCCCGGAGACGCGCTCGCCGAACTGCTGAGCACGCACACCGTGGACCTGCTCACGGCCACCACACTGGGCGACGCCAACGCGGTGACGGGCCAATACGGCTCCATGGAGCTGACGCTGCCGGCGCCCACCTCGGCCACGGATGCCCAGGGCCTCCTGAGCGGCCACGGGATGCGCGTGCGGGGTACGGCGCGCAACACGGGCGGGGACACGGTGCGCTTCGAGGCAATGGCGAGCCTGTCCAAGCCCATCGAAGGTGTGCGCTTCGAAAAGACCTTGGGAACGGAGCCGGGGCGCGTGCGCATTGCCGTGAACCTGGCGACGTGGCTGGGCCGCATCGACTTCGCCACCGCGACCGACCCGGACGCGGATGGCGTCTACACCTTCCCCGCTGACAGCCAGGCGCAGAACGCCCTGCTGCGTGGCGTGGAAGACACCACCGCCTACGTCGTGACGTGGGTGGAAGGAGCTGCGCAATGAAGAAGTGGATGCTGGGGCTTTCGTGCCTGGGACTGATGGCGTGCAGTGACAGCTCGGGCACGGTGACGTTCACCACCTACGGCGAGGACTACATCGAGAAGGAAATCCCCGCCGCCGTGAATGGCGAGGACGGCATCGTGGACGGCTGGACGGTGCGGTTCAGCAAGTTCCTCGTGGTGCTCGGAGAAGTGCAGGTCGGCAACCACGATGAGACGGTCGCCACCATGAGCCAGGCGAAGGTGTTCGACGTGCGGAAGCCCGGCCCCGTGGCGGTGGAGACGTTCCGGGATGTGCCGGCACAGGAATGGGACCACGTGAGCTTCGCCATCGCACCCAACGCGAACGCCGTGGCGGGCAACGCGGACGCGGCGGACGTCACGCGCATGAAGGACAACGGCTACTCCGTCTTCATGGAGGGCACGGCGACCAAGGGGGACACCACCAAGCGCTTCGCCTGGGGCTTCACCACCAACACCGTCTACGAGCACTGCGAGGCCCCGGGCCTGGGCGCGGGCGTCACGGTGCCCAAGGACGGCGAGGAGACGGTGCAGCTCACCATCCACGGCGACCACCTCTTCTTCGACCACCTGCAGTCGCCGGACGCGCGGATGCGCTTCGACGCGCTGGCTGCCGCGGACAACCTCGGCATCGCGGGGCCGGACGGTGAAGTGACGCTGGAGGAGCTGGCGGCGGTGGACCTGACGGAGCTGCCGTCGGGCCAGTACGGCACGGGGGGCGTGGGCAACGTGCGGACGCTGCGCGACTTCGTCACCGCGCTGACGCGCAACCTGGGCCACTTCCGCGGCGAGGGCGAGTGCGAGCCCCGCGCGCGCTGAAGCACGTCACCCCGGAAGAAAGCATGCTGGCGCGGTAGCGCGGTCATCCGCACCGGCTACCGCGCCAGCGTGGCCACCCAGGCCTGGGGCCGACCCTCCCCTGGCCTGGAAGGTCTTCAAAGCTCAGCCCTTGTTCGAGGAGCCCGAGGAGTTGCCGGAGGAGTTTCCGCCCATCGGGTTGTTCCCGTTGTTGCTCCCCCCGTTGGAGCCGTTGCCCGGATGCCGAGGGCTGTTCGGGTTCATCTGGTTGGAGCGGTTGTCCTGCGACGCCTTGTGCGCGGGGTTGTTCGGATTCTTGGTGTTGCCGCGCTGGTCGTTCTGGTTCTTGCCGCTGTCCTTGCTCATGGACTGACCTCGGGAATCCCCATGGCGAAAGTGCCCGGGGATGCTCGAACCTAGGAAGTGCCCCAGGGGGGAACACTCGTGCGGCGGGGTTCGTCCGGTGTCGGGAAGAACACGACATCGCCCGTGGGCGGACAGGACGGTCGCGAACGCAGGGCCGCCTGGATGCGGCGGCGAGCCAGGGTGCCTACCTCGTGCCCCAGGAGGTGACTCGGGCGTGAGGACGGTAACGTACGAGCGCAGTGGGCGGACCAACACGGGCGCGCAGGCACTCCGGCTGGAGGGCATGCGGCACCTGAAGGTCCTCGAGCAGGGTGACATCGTGAGCGAGCGCGCCCTCACGGCAGCCGAGCTTCAACGCCTGGGTCCGCTGCTCGAGCGGGCCAACGAAGACACGGTGCCCGTGGTGATGGTTCCGCTGGCGGGGGGACCGGAGGGACTCGCGGTGACCCTGGCCTTCGAGGACGAGGAGTCGCCCCGTGTGCGCGTGGCGGCCGAGCGGCTTCCCGCCCAGGGCGCGGGCCCGCTCTACGACGCCCTCCTGTCCGAGCTGGACGCCCTGTTGACGGCCGAGCTGCACGCCCGAGCCCCCAGACACGCGCACGCCGTGTTGCCGCACCAGCTCCGCGAAGAGGAGCAGTAGCGTCGCGGGGAGGCCTGTGCGTCCCGGTGGGCCGCCCATCGACCGGGCGTGAACAGGCGCTGAGTCAGGGTTGCTGGCGAGCTCGGCTTCTGTGAAGACAGCGGCATGAAGCAGGTGCAGTTGTCCGTGCATCGCACGGTGGGAGAAGCGCGGCTGCTCGCGGGCGCGCTGGAGGCCATGGGCGTACCGGTGAAGGTCCGCGGCGAGGCCCTGGCGCCGCTGAGCGGTGAGATACCGAGCGCGGAGACCTGGATTGAGCTGTGGGTCGCCCCCCAGGACCTGGAGCACGCCCAGAGCCTCCTGGCGGAGCTCCGGGAGAACCAGGAGCACGCCGAGCAGTCGGTGGAATGCCCCCGGTGCCGGGAGGAGAACCCGGGCAACTTCGAACTGTGCTGGAGCTGCGGCCTGGAGCTGCCCTCGGGGCTACGTCCCAAGTTGAAGGCGGTGTAGTAGCAGCAGGCGACGAAAGCGGGGCGGCAAGGGCCGCGACGAGGAGACCTGGAGTGCAGGAAGCAGAGGGCGTGCGAAAGCCCGGCATGCGCCGGGGACGGCGAAGCCTGCTGGTGGTGTGCACCGTGGCCGTCGTCATCCACCTCGTCCCGCTGCTGCTGCTGCCCAGGACCGAACCCGAACAGCAACTCTTCATCGCACGCGCGATGTCGACCGTGCCCCAGCGAGTCGCCTTCCTGAGGCCCATGAAGGACGACGCCCAGGCGACGACCGCGGAGCTCCGCGAAGCCGCGTCATTGCTTCTCGGCGGTGCGCCGGACGAAGCGCATGCCCTCGCGCTCGAAGCGGAGCGCCGCGGCCCGGAGGAAGTCGAGACCCAGTTGCTGCTGGCGCGCATCTGCGACGTGGAGCGGATGAGCCGGTGCGTCAGAACCGCCCTGTCCCGCGCGGAGTCACTGGCGCCAGGGGATGCACGACCGGACGTCCTGCGAGCGGAGCTCTTGGAGAAGTCGGGAGACGTGGCGGGCGCCGCGGACTCCCTGGAGAAGGCGCATGGCAAGGCCCCGGAAGACGCGCTGATTGGCCTGCGCTACGTGGGCATGCTGAGCGCGGCCAGGCGGGGCGATGAGGCCCTGGCCGTCCTGCGGAAACTGGAGGGACATGTTCCCCCCGCGCGAATCCTCGTGGAGCAGGGCCGGGTGCACGGCCGGGAGGGCCGTGACGCGGAGGCCGTGAAGCTGTTTCGCGCGGCGGTGGCGGAAGACCCGAAGCTGAGCGTGGGCCACTTCGAGCTCGGTCTCGCCTGGCACCGGCTGGGCAGGCTGGACGCCGCGGAGGAAGCGCTTCGCCGGGCGGACCGGTTGGCCCTGGCGGACCCGAAGGCGCTCGCGGCCCTGTGCGCGATTCAGCTCAAGGAGCAGCGAATCGACGATGCCCGGCTGACGCGAATGGACCTGGAGCGACGCTTCTCCGGACAGCCCGAGCTGATTCGCCAGTCCTGCAGCATCCCCTGAGCCCACCAGGGCCTGTGTGGGGCTATTCGCGAGGCTCGATGCCGCGAATCTGGCGGAGCATCCGAGCGGAAGCCTTCACCTCCGAGTCCACGGCCCCATCCACCCGTTCGGTGCGAACGACGGCCTGAAGGTAGGGCATCGCCTCCGCGTCACGCTCCTGTTGAAACAAGAGCTCGCCCAAGGCGAAGCGGGCCCGGGTGAGCAGGATGATGTCCTCGGCGCCGACGGCGGCATCAATGGCATCACTGAGCGCGGACTCGGCCATTTCAGGCTGGTTCCGAGCAAGAAGCTCACGGGCACGCTGGATGTGTTCGTCGACGTTCATGGGAGCGAGACAGTCGCAACGAGGTGAGGACGTGAGCCACCTCGGCGGGATAAGGGTGTCCGGCCATGGACGAGAAGCGAATCGCCGAGCTGGAGATCCGCTACATGCACCAGCAGGAGTTGCTGCAGGAGCTGAGCGGGGTGCTTTACGAGCAGCAGAAGGTCATCGACCAACTGCGGGCCGAGGTGGATCGCCTCAAGCAGAAGCTCGAGGCGGAACCGGGACTGGTGGACGCCCGGCACGACGAGCGTCCACCTCACTACTGAGGCTTAGAACCGGTAGCCGAGCCGCAAGCCGACAGTCGGATTGGGCTGCAGGTAGCCCACCTCGAGGCCAATGCTCGCGGCCTTGCCCTGCAGGCCGAAGCCGAACGCCGCGTGGGCGCGGAACGTGTCGCCCCGGCCAAAGACGAGCCAGGGGCCAACCAGGCCTTCGATGTAGACCCCGGACCTCGCCAGGTTGGCGCGCAGCACCAGGTCCAGGGGGATGCCGATGTCATTGCCCTGGGTGATGATCATCGCGCCAAAGCGCGCGCCCACGGTGAGCGGACCCGCGAGCGGAGTCTCGACGCCCAGGGTGAAGTTGAAGACCGCGCTCGTATCGATCCAATAGTCAGCCCCAAGCCCAACACGGACGCCCGCGGCCTCGGAGTTCGTGGGAACGATGAAGAGGCCGGCCGCGAGCAGCGCGCCAAGGCAAGGACGAAGCAGCTTCATTCGAGAGGCTCCTCTCAACACAACGGGGGAGTCTGTACTCAAGCAAGCCACGCGCGATGAAGCCAGCCACACAGCGATTCAAACGAACACGACGCAAACCATCGCACTGTCGACGGTCAGCCGTAACGGAAGGCAGTGACTCACAACGGACGCCGTTGCAATCACGTGGCTCAAGACAGCCCGCAGATCACAACGCAGGATGAGTGTGGGGCTGGGCTACGCCTTCTCGCACAGCGTGGATGCGGTGGCGAAAGGGGCGGCGCGCGCCGAGCACCTGGTGCTGCTGGCTGCGGTGCTGGCGGCGGCCTACGGGGGCGTGCGCTGGCTGCGCGGACGGCGCCAGCGCTGAGACAGCCCCAGGGCCCAAAAAGGAAAACCCCCGGTGTCCACGAGGGACACCAGGGGTTTCTCAAAAAGAATCCGGCAGCGACCTACTCTCCCGCGCGGTTTCCCGCGAAGTACCATCGGCTCTGGAGGGCTTAACTTCCGTGTTCGGGATGGGAACGGGTGGGACCCCTCCGACATAGCCACCGGAAAACAAGCGACAGTGCATACAAAGGGTAAGTTTCGAATTTCTACCAAGCGAAGTCTCGCTGTGCGTAGGTACGTCTTCCAGGCGAGTGCGCGTCGCACTCGAGCCTCGGCCTTGGCCCCGAGTCCCTTACTCCCCTTGAGGGGGCATGCAAGAGAATGGGGAAAGTAAGCCTCACGACCAATTAGTACCGGTTAGCTGAACGTGTTACCACGCTTACACACCCGGCCTATCAACGTCGTAGTCTTCGACGGGTCTTCAGGGGCTTGCGCCCGGGATACCTGGTCTTGAGGTCGGTTTCCCGCTTAGATGCTTTCAGCGGTTATCCAATCGGCACATGGCTACCCAGCGATGCCTCTGGCGAGACAACTGGTACACCAGCGGTGCCTCCAACCCGGTCCTCTCGTACTAAGGTCAGAGCCTCTCAAGTATCCTACGCCCACAGCAGATAGGGACCAAACTGTCTCACGACGTTTTGAACCCAGCTCGCGTACCGCTTTAATTGGCGAACAGCCAAACCCTTGGGACCTGCTCCAGCCCCAGGATGCGATGAGCCGACATCGAGGTGCCAAACCTCCCCGTCGATGTGAACTCTTGGGGGAGATAAGCCTGTTATCCCCGGAGTACCTTTTATCCGTTGAGCGATGGCCCTTCCATTCAGGACCACCGGATCACTATGACCTGCTTTCGCACCTGCTCGACGTGTCCGTCTCGCAGTCAAGCTCCCTTATGCCATTGCACTCGACGCCCGGTTTCCAATCGGGCTGAGGGAACCATCGCGCGCCTCCGTTACTTTTTGGGAGGCGACCGCCCCAGTCAAACTACCCACCAGACAGTGTCCCAATCCCGGCTGACGGGACATGGTTAGACACCAGAAATCAACAGGGTGGTATTTCACCGTTGCCTCCACCGAACCTAGCGGCCCGGCTTCAAAGGCTCCCACCTATCCTACACAGTCAATCCCTAGTGTCACTGTCAAGTTATAGTAAAGGTTCACGGGGTCTTTCCGTCTTGCTGCGGGTAAACTGCATCGGCACAGCTATTTCAATTTCGCTGAGTCCCTCTCCGAGACAGCGCGGAAGTCGTTACTCCATTCGTGCAGGTCGGAACTTACCCGACAAGGAATTTCGCTACCTTAGGACCGTTATAGTTACGGCCGCCGTTTACTGGGGCTTCGGATCATCGCTTCACCTTGCGGCTGACGAATCCCCTTAACCTTCCAGCACCGGGCAGGAGTCAGACCCTATACGTCGGCTTGTCGCCTTCGCAGAGTCCTGTGTTTTTGGTAAACAGTCGCTACCGCCATTTCTCTGCAACCTCTCTCAGCTTCGGCTGTACGCCTACACCTACCAGAGGCCCACCTTCTTCCGAAGTTACGGTGGAAATTTGCCTAGTTCCTTGGAGGAGAGTTCTCTCAAGCGCCTTAGGATTTTCTCCTCGCCCACCTGTGTCGGTTTACGGTACGGACACCCTGTAAGCTCCCTACGGGACTTTTCTTGGAAGCAGAGCATCAGCGACTTACCCCTTACGGGGCGCCATGGAGTCTCGGGGATAGCTGCCGCGCCTTTATTCGTACGCGACACCCCTACACCTTTAGACTGACACAACCACCGGTCAGCTCGCCTAGCTTTCTCCGTCCTCCCTTAGTTCAACGCTCACAAGATGGTGCAGGAATATTAACCCGCTTTCCATCACCTACGCCTTTCGGCCTCGGCTTAGGTTCCGACTAACCCTGGGAAGATTAACTTGACCCAGGAAACCTTGGGCTTACGGCGAGGGGGTTTCTCACCCCCTTTATCGCTACTCATTTCGGCATCAGCACTCCCAGCCGCTCCAGCCGCCTTTTCAG